>DAIDLI010000034.1 GCA_027449545.1 Acidobacteriaceae bacterium
CAGGAATCGAGAACCTCCTCCAAGGCCAGAAGAAAATCGCCATGCAGTACTCGCCCAATAACGACATCATGTATGTCTCGATGGTCGACGCGGGCACGGTGGAGTTTCTGCGCGGCCTGGGCAAGCAGATCGTGAGCTCAGCCGACCTGGTCAGCCAGTTTGAAGCGGTGCTCAGCGCGGAGCAGATGGCGAGCCATGCCGTGGCGCAGCGAGCCATCGACAGCGTGGTGGCGGAGGCCTGGAAAGAGGTCGGGCGCCGGTTACGGCCGCCGGCCAGCACCGGGCGCGCCGGCGCGGTCTCCGAGTTCGAGCTCGCCGTCTGGCTGCGCGAGGCCATGCGCCGCGAGGGCCTGGTGTGGGAGAACGGCCCGGATGTCAGCGTGAACGCCAACACCTCCGACTCCCACTACGAGGCCACGGCGGAGAGCGCCGCGCCCATTCGCGAGGGTGACTTTCTGCTCATCGACATCTGGGGAAGGGTGGACCGGCCGCGCAGCCTCTGGTACGACATCACCTGGACCGGTGTGGTCGGGCGTGAGCCCTCCGCACGCGAGCAGCAGGTCTTCGAGACGGTGCGCAACGCCCGCGATGCCGCCATTGCCCTGGTGGAGACCGCCTTTCGCGAAGGCCGCGCGATCCGCGGCTTCGAGGCCGACGACGCGGCGCGCGCGGTGATCCGCGCGGCCGGCTTTGGCGAGTACTTCACGCATCGCACCGGCCATAACATCGCTCTCGAGCTGCATGGCTCGGGCGCGCACCTCGACAACCTCGAGACCCACGACGAGCGCCGCATCCTGCCCTTGACCTGCTTCTCCGTCGAGCCCGGAATCTATCTGCCGGAGTTCGGCGTGCGCAGCGAGATCAACATGCTTACCGAGCCGGGCAAAGCGTGGGTCACCGGCAAGCTTCAGCGCGAGCTGGTCAGGATTTAGGAAAGAGCCCGTTGTAGCGCCGGCCTCCGGGCCGGCTGTCGCGTGGGTCTCCTGACCCACGCTGTCCCGCCGCGATCCTGCCACCCGGATCGGCCCGTTCTGCAAGCCGAAGCGCCGCGAGAACTGCGGCCTCGTCCGCAGACGTGCTCGCGTCAGCCCAGCATCTCGCGCCGCGCGGTCTCGGCGACGCGGCCCAGGTCCGCGGTGGTGAGCACGCGGATGCGGTGCTCCTCCATCGTCTCCACCCCGAACCGGTACATGGCCAGCCTCTCGGGCTCCTCGTCCGTAGCGCCCAGCTTTGCCGCCGGCTCGACGATCGCCGTCAGTTGCAGCCCGGCCCGCTCCACGCGCTCCACTCCGGTGTGCAGCGCGGCGGCCGAAAACGCCAGCACCTTGGCCATCTCCACTCCCGGTTCCAGGCTGACGGCGTGCAGCATGCGGATCACCCCGTTTGGCCGGTAGGCGAGATCGATGCGCAGCGGATCCCCAGGGCGCGTGTAGTCGGAGGCGGGGACGCGCTTGCGCAGCAGGTCCCATACCCCGGCGTGCTCGAACTCGGCGCGCATGCGCGCCTGGATGGCCGCCCGCCCGCTCAGCCGGGGCAGCTTCTCGCGCGGCGGCGGATCGACGTAGAGCCGCATCAGCTCCTCGACGCCGGCGGGAAGGCTCTCGGCAAGATAGGCCTTGGCCTCGGTCATCTGCAGGTTCAGCGAGAGCGACTCGTCCAGGATCTTCATCAGCCGGGCCTGCGCTTCCTCGCTCCCGGATTCCACCAGGCGGCGTCGCAGATCGCCCTCCACGGCCTCCAGCAGCTCCGTGTCCGCATGCGGGTCCAGGCAGCGCACCCGCCGCCAGTCGCGCGTAAAGCGGATCTCGCTCTCCGCGCCGCTGCCACCGGGCTCCGCCGTCCGCAGCAGTACGCCAATGTGCACAAACTCGTTGCGCACCGGGTCCGGCACATACCGGAGCAGCCGGAACTCGCAGGCGCGGCGTTGTGGAAGATCGGTCATCGACAGTCTCGGATGGCAGCCATCCGTTCTCAGCTCCGGATGGGGCATTGTGAAAGCTGACAGCGATCGGCTCCCAGCTATCTCTTCAATTCACCCTCATCGTAGCGCCCCACGGGCCCTCATTCCAGCTCTCCGTGAGCAGGTCTTCGTGGCTCTTTCCCCAATTGGGGAAGGGCCTGCGATCCGAGTCCCGGAACGCGTCGATCAGTTCGCGCACACGGTTGCGCCGCGCCAGCAGCTTCTCCACCAGCGCCTCCATCTCTCCCAGGTCGCCTCCGTACCACTCCGGAGGCACGTCATTGGCGATCGACCAGACCACATCCTCGGCCAGTGTCTCGATCCGCGTCAGCCAGGGCTCGAAGGCGTTCCATCCCCGGATCTCCCGGTACACATCGTTGCGGTGGTACACGCCTCGCAGCGGCACGTCCTCGAAGCGCCAGTCGCCAGCGTGAAAGCAGTAGCCGAAGTCGATGAACACGGCCTTGTAGCGCCGCTCCCGCTGCTTTTTGGTGAAGACCGCCTGGCGGCCGTTGGCGTTGCCGGTCCACTTGTCGAGGGCCAGAATTCCGGCGAACTCGGCCAGGTTCTTCACCTCGCCCATCTGCTCTTCGGCAAGATAATCCACCACCTGTCCGGGCATCAGGCCGCCCACAAAACGCGAGCCGAACTGCAGCCCCGCCTGGCAGCGCTGCTTGCTCCGGCCCAGGTCCATCTCCAGCTCGGGGGTGTGTGCGATGAGCCACTCCGAGACATCCACCAGGTCGGTTTCGGGCACCGTCAGGCCGACGGCCGTGGCCAGCCGCGTGGCCAGCAGCTCGTTGGCCAGCACGCGCAGGTGCTGGGGGTTGTTCTGGAACTTGACCACATAGACGTGGCCGTCGGCGCCCAGCATGAGCTGGCCCTGCGCGCCGCCGTGCATCCGCCGGATCTGCTGCACCGCCAGAACCGCCAAAGCCGCCCCCGCAAGCTGGTTGGAATCTTGCTCCGATTGTAACCAGTCCGCCTGGGAGGCGGAAATCAGCCCGCCAAAGCCGCGGGTTTGGGCGCTCCAGCCAGCGTGACCAGCTTCGCGGCCGCGCTGCCGGCGCGCTCCAGGCGGACACGGTCGGCCTGCATGCGCTTATCGCCGGCCAGGGTGGCCAGCGCCGCATCCAGCACCGCGGCCTCGGCGGTGTCTTCGGGCCGCAGGATCCGGTAGTGCATCCATTTGCCCTCGCGGCGCGCGCTCACCACCCCGGCGCGGCGCAGGTAGGCCAGGTGGCGCGAGATTTTGGGCTGGCTCTGGCCCAGAATCTCGACGAAGTAACAGACGCAGACCTCCCGGCCCTGCATCAGGTTGAGCAGGCGCAGCCGCGTGGGATCGGCCAGAGCGGCAAACAGGGCGGCCAGCCGGGCGGTCTGGGAGAGAGTGGCCATGCATCGAGTATAGATGCGGATTGACAGATATGATCTCCGGCGAATATATTCGCCTAAACGAATGTGAGGTGCCGATCGATGGACACGAAATCCGCGGTGCGGGAAAAGTACGGCGCGGCGGCGCGCGAGGTGCACTTGCAGGGCACGACTGCCTGCTGCAACCCCGCCTTCAGCTGCTGCGATCCGATCACCACCAACCTCTACAACGACGCGGAGAAGGGCGCGCTTCCCGAGAAGGCGGTGCAGGCCTCGCTGGGCTGCGGCAATCCCACCGCGCTCATTGACCTTCATCCCGGCCAGGTAGTGCTCGATCTCGGCTCCGGGGGCGGCATCGACGTGCTGCTCTCCGCGCGCCGCGTGGGCCCCACCGGCAAGGCCTACGGCCTGGACATGACCGACGAGATGCTGGCCCTGGCCCGCGAGAACCAGCGCCAGGCGGGCGTGGAAAACGTGGAGTTCCTCAAGGGCGAGATCGAGAACATCCCGCTCCCCGATAACTCGGTCGATGTGGTGATCTCCAACTGTGTCATCAACCTCTCCTCCGACAAGGGACGGGTGCTGCGCGAGGCCTTTCGCGTGCTGAAGCCGGGAGGCCGGTTTGCGGTCTCGGACGTGGTCGCGCGGGGCCAGGTGCCGGATGTGGTCCGCAGGAGCATGATGCTCTGGGTGGGCTGCATCGCCGGCGCGCTGGAGGAGCAGGAGTACCTGGCCAAGCTGACCGCGGCCGGCTTTCAGGAGATCACCGTGGAGCCGACCCGCGTCTACGAGATCGAGGACGCCCGCCAGTTCCTCGAAGGGCAGGGCGTGGATGTGGACGCCGTCGCCGCCCAGGCTGCCGGCACGCTGATGAGCGCCTTTGTGCGCGCCGCGAAACCATCCGCCTGCTGCGGCTCCGGCTGCTGCGGAAACTAGGGCCTGTTCACGTCTCGACGTCGAAACCTGGGGCGCCTCTGTCTGATTCTGTTGAAGGGAATGACGCATGAAGAAGAGCTGGAACATCCTCGTTCTCTGTACCGGCAACTCGGCCCGCAGCATCCTGGCGGAGGCGCTCTTGAACACCCTGGGCACGGGGCGGGTGCGCGCCTGGAGCGCCGGCAGCCACCCCGCCGGCCGCGTCAACCCCTTCGCCGTGGAGCAGGTGCAAGCCCTCGGCTACCCAACGGAGAACCTGCGCAGCAAGAGCTGGGACGAGTTCGCCGTGCCTGGCGCGCCCGCGATGGATATGGTCATCACGGTCTGCGATAACGCGGCCGGCGAGATCTGCCCGGTGTGGCCGGGCCATCCCGTCACCGCGCACTGGGGCTTTCCCGACCCTGCCGCGGTGGAAGGCACGGAGGCGGAGAAGCGTGCCGCCTTTGTACGCACGCTGCACCAGATCCGCAACCGGGTACAGCTCTTTCTCGCCTTACCGCTGGAGGCGCTGGACCGCTTGAGCCTGGAAACCCAGCTTCGCGAACTCGGACACCGGCCGCTCAACGGCGAAGAGAAAGAAGGGCTCCGATGAGCATCGAGATGGAGAGCTGCTGCCCTTTGCCGTCGCCTGCCCGCAAGGCGCGGCTGGGCTTTGTCGACCGCTACCTGACGCTCTGGATCTTTCTGGCCATGGCCCTCGGCGTTCTGCTGGGGCGCTCGGTGCCCGCGGTTCCCGCATTCTTTGAGCGCTTCCAGACCGGCACCACCAATCTCCCTATCGCCATCGGCCTCATCCTGATGATGTACCCGCCGCTGGCCAAGGTGCAGTATGAGCGGCTGGGCCAGGTCTTTCGCAACCGCCGCGTGCTGGCCCTTTCGCTGCTTCAGAACTGGGTCATCGGACCGGTGCTGATGTTCCTGCTGGCCATCGTCTTTCTGCGCGGCTATCCGGAGTACCGGACCGGCCTGATCCTCATCGGCCTGGCGCGCTGCATCGCGATGGTGATCGTGTGCAACGAACTGGCGCGCGGCGACAGCGACTACGCCGCCGGCCTGGTGGCCTTCAACAGCGTCTTCCAGGTGCTCTTTTACAGCGTTTACGCGTGGTTCTTTCTGGCCTTCCTGCCGCCGCTGGTGGGCTTCAAGGGCGTCTTTGTCGACATCCGCATGAGCCAGATCGCCGAAAGCGTCTTCTTCTACCTGGGCATTCCCTTCCTGGCCGGGATGTTTACCCGCATGGCGCTGCTGCGCATCAAGGGCCGGGACTGGTATACCTCGCGGTTTGTGCCGGCCATCAGCCCGCTGACCCTGGTTGCGCTGCTGTTCACCATCGTGGTGATGTTCAGCCTCAAGGGCAATCTCATCGTCCGGCTGCCGCTGGACGTGCTGCGCATCGCCCTGCCACTGGCGCTCTACTTCGCGCTGATGTTCTTCGTCAGCTTCTGGATGGGACGCAGGGTGGGCGCCGATTACGCGCGCACCGCCACCCTCTCATTCACTGCGGCCAGCAACAACTTCGAGCTGGCCATCGCGGTGGCGGTGGCGGTCTTCGGCCTCAACTCCGGCGCCGCCTTTGCGGCCGTTATCGGCCCGCTGGTGGAAGTGCCCGCCCTGATCCTGCTGGTGCAGGTCTCGCTGCGCCTCCAACGACACTGGTTTCCGGCGATCGAGGCGCCCTCCGCCGATGCAGCCGCTATCGCCGACCGGTGAAACCGCCGCACATCCTCCGCGCCGCCCATCCCAGTTTTCGCGGGCACGACAAAAGGGCACAGCCAGATGCTGGCTGTGCCCTTTTGTCGAACTGAGAAGTGCAACCGCTCGCCTTGCGTTAGCGCCTTCTGCCCTTGCCGGCGGCCTTCTTGGCCGTCTTCTTGGCAGGCGCTTTCCTGGCGACTTTTTTGGCCGCCTTCTTGACGGCCTTCTTTGCCGGAGCTTTTTTGGCGGCCTTCTTGGCAGGCGCCTTCTTCGCCGGAGCTTTCTTGGCGGTCTTTTTTGCAGCAGCCTTCTTGGCCGCCTTCTTCGCGGGCGCCTTCTTGGCTGCCTTTTTGGCTGGGGCCTTTTTCGCAGCCTTCTTTGCAGGCGCCTTCTTCGCCGGGGCTTTCTTGGCAGCTTTCTTGGCCGGAGCCTTTTTGGCTGCCTTCTTGGCCGGAGCCTTCCGAGCGGGCTTGGCCGCCGCGGGCTGAGAAACCGCCGATTCCGCAGCTACGGGAGCCGGCTCTTCCTCGCTGTCGTTCTCGTCATCGTCCGAGGACGTCGTGATCGCCGGCATGCCTTCATCCTCTTCCTCGGCGAAATCGTCGTCGTGACTGGAGCCCATCTCCTCGTCATCCCCGAGAGAGTCGTTGCCATTCATCGCATACATCTTGAAAACGTCATCCATCCGATTCCTCCAGCGGATTGCCGCTGACCTCGATCTATAACTCCGCGTCATGCCAAGCTGCTTCTGCATGCGGAAGTTAACGTAGCTCTAGCTTGCACGCAAAGCAATGGAAAGACAAGCTCCAATGCGCATGGAAGCTGCATTTTTTTAGCGTTGCGAGATCTTGGTGTGCTTCTTCCGGGAGGAACTGGAAGCGGTCCGGCTCTTGGAGCGCGTGTGGCTGGCTGCGGCGGTGTGATGAACGGCGGCCCGCCTGGTCCTGCTCCGCGACACGCGGTGGTGGATGACCCTCCGCGTCCGGTAGACAGGTTCGGTGACGTGCAGACGCCGTCCGATCGGCAGACGGATGCCCGCGCCGAGATGGTTCCAGCGGCGCAGTTCGCTCAGCGAGACCCCGAAGCGGTCCGCGATGGTGATGAGGGTATCGCCGCGGCGAACCGTGTACAGGCGGGTCCGATACGTCGGCTCCAGTTGCGGCGGCACCGGAACCACCAGCGCCTGCATCCCTTCCAGGCCCTGGCCGCTGGTCAGATCGTTGGCCGTACGCAGAGTCTCCGCGCTCACATGGTAGGCACGGGCCACAGAGTCGACCGTGTCGCTGGCCGTCAGCACGTGGTAACGCCAGGAGCGGCGCTTGTCCTCGGGAATGAGAGCCACGCGCTGCTCGAACAGGGTCGCCGTGCCGGCCGGCAGATGCAGATCGAAGGGCTCATCGGGAGGCGTGTCCATGCGCAGGAGGCTGGGATTCAGGGCCTGCAATTCATCCACCGGCACGCCCACCAGGTCCGAAGCCAGGCGCAGGTCGATCGAGTAGTTCACCGTGACGGTATCAGTTAGCACCGGCGGATCCAGGGTCACATCATCGAAGCCGTACTGGTGCGGGTGGTTGGCAATGATGATGGCGGCCAGAATCTCGGGAACGTAGTTCTGCGTCTCGGCGGGCAGCTCATGGCGCTGGTAGAGCTGCCAGAAGTCGGCGTAGCCGGTCCTTGCCACCTCACGCTGGATGTTTCCAGCGCCGTGGTCATACGCGGCCATGGCCAGGTACCAGTCGCCCAACTGGTCGTACAGAAACTTCATGTAGCGGGCGTAGGCGATCGTCGACTTCTCCGGATCGAAGCGCTCATCCACATAGGCATTGCGGGTGAGGCCGTAATTCCCGTAGGGCATGAACTGCCACATGCCGCCGGCGCGCGAGCGGCGGTTCACGGCCCGCGGCTGAAAGCCGGACTCGGCTACCGCCAGGTAGATCAGGTCCTGGGGCACGCCCTCTTCGGCCAGAATGCGCTGGATCATCGGCTTGTAGCGGCCGGCGCGCTCCAGCGAGTGCAGCAGCGTGTAGTGGCCCTTTTGCGTGTAGGCGAAGAAGTTGATGAAGCTGGCCACGTATTCGTTGACCATCAGCGGCAGGTCCGACTTGGTGGTGGCCAGGTCCGCCTGCGCCTTGGCAACCAGGTTGGGATCCACGGCGAAGGTCACATCGCTGGCTGCCTCGGCCGGGGTCTGCTCTTCGGCGGGCACGAAGCCGTTGCCCTGCTTCAGCGCCTCCATCTCCAGCCCGTTGACGCGGTCCACAATCTTGTCGAACTCGTCGTGCAGGCGCGCGTTGGACTCGATGTCGATGCCGCTCTTCAGCATCATGTCGACGGCATGATCGAACTCGGTCTTGGCCTCGGGGAGCTGGCCCTTGCGGTAGTCGGCGTCGCCGCGTCCGTAGGCAGCCTCCACTTCGGCAATCAGCAGATTCACCTGCTGCTCCTGCGCGGCGGAGGGCTGCGGCGTCGCAGCAGGCGCCGGGGCGGGTGCAGGAATGGGGGGGGCGGTAGCCTGGGGCGGCTGCTTGACCGCGGTGTTCCGCTTGGAAGGACAACCAACGAGAGGCAGAACCAGCAGCAGACAGCCGGGCGCCAGAAACCGATACCAACGCATACTCATGAAAAGACGCAACCAGCCGCAGAATTGTAAGACCGCAGAAGCACTACTTCCGATGATACGCGATGCGCGGCTTCGGGCGCGCGGGCGGGCGGCATTGGCGCCCGCCTCGCTGATTGCTCCACCCTCGCCGCGCCAGAAACCCGGCCTGTTATTTTGTTGTGGGGAACCGCTGCCGGAGAGTGGTAAGCTACGCGCACACAGGGGCAACTCTCTCCATGCTGGCTGGCATTCTCGGTATGTGTCTGATTGCGGGTGTGCAGTCCAATCCCGCGCCCGCGGCCGCGCCCGCAGCGTCCCAGGTCCCTAGTTATCGCATCTCGGTCCCCCGCGTTGAGCTCGCCACCAGCGTCACCGAGCGCAAAACCGGCAAGCCTGTCCTTGGCCTTCGGGCAGCCGATTTCCGCATACTCGACGATGGCAAGCCGGCCACCCTCACCAACTTCGAGGCCCCCGGCCACACCCGGCCTTTGATGGTCTGGCTGCTCTTCCGCAACGACTATATCGATCAGAAGACGCTGCCCAAGATCGAAGCGGAGATGCCGGCTGCCCTCAAGGCTTTGCCTGACTCGGCCTGGGTGGGCGTTGCCTCCTACAGCATGGTCGATAGCGTTCTCTGGCTTTCGCCGCAGCCCGGGCGAGCGGCGGCGCTTGTGGCAATTCACCGCCTGGTGCTCGCCAACCCTGATGTCCCCGCGAAGAAGCCTGCCAGGACAGCAGGCAGTGATCCGGCCCAATCCACAACTTCGCCTGCAGCTCCAGCGTGGGTTGATCGAGAGCTGGTCAAGCATCCCTACGGCCACGCGTTTGTCGATTGGGGCCCCAGCGGCGGCCTTCAGATCATCGAAAAAGACTGGGCCGCGCACCGCGATCCCGGCTTTCTTCCCGTCGTGGTCCTTCTCTCGGACGACCTTTCCAAGGATTTCATCTGGAGTGCCCGGCGGCAGAGGGACGAACTGCTGCGCGAAGGCCTGCTCGTGAACGTGCTCGAGGAGCCCCATGGCGCCCTCTCCAGGTCCATGGCGGCCATGTTCAAGATTTATGCGCCCACCGGCATTCCCCTCAGCCCCGGCAGCCAGATGTACCGCTACCGGTACGAGGCCTATCTGGCCAAGGGCACCGGCGGCGAAGTGGTGGCCATCAAGGCGCACAACTATCGCGCCGGCTTCGCTCGGGTTTTTCGAGACCTCAACGCCGAGTATGAGTTGGAATTCGCGCCCGCAAGAATCAATGGCAAATGGCACTCGATCTCCGTGGCGCTCCAGCCGCGGCCGGAGATTCATCCCTCCAGATACAGGATTCGCGTCCGCCAGCGCTATTTAGCCGGGCTATCCGCTCCTGCGCCGGCCCCGTCCAGCAGCGCGCCTGCGCAGTGAGTCCTGTGCCCAATCCTGGGTGCTTTCTCGTCATCGAGCTCTCCGACCGCTTGCGAGGAGTTTGCCCGGGAGGGCGCATACTGTCTTCGCCGGGCGCACCTTCTGTTTCTCTGCACGCGCTGCAACTCTGCACACGCTCGCTTCAAAAGTGCAGACCTTCAAAATGCCGCCTCCGGCTACGCCGGATTGCAGGCACAGAGATAAGTGGTTTTAAATCAAACACCTATAAAGGAAGCCATTTAGATTCAAATACTTATGAGTGCCATTGCGGTAAATGGTCTATTTTCATACATATGCTGGAAAATGTGGTGGGTTTCCCCGGCTGGTGGCGAGAGGGGGCGTTGCTCCCGGCGTCACCCTCTGGCGTCTCGTGGATCCGGCGGCCGGGCTGCCCGGCCATCCGTCCTTTCGGGTCCGCGCGATGATAAGCTATGCCTTGAAGGACCGCTGCGCCGTGGGTGCTAAGTCCTTTAGATCGGCAAGCTTCTCATGGACTCCCGCTTCATTCGCAACTTCGCCATTATTGCCCACATCGACCACGGCAAGTCGACGCTGAGCGACCGTTTGCTCGAACTGACCGGCGCTCTCAGCGACCGGGAGATGCAGGCCCAGGTCCTGGACGCAATGGACCTCGAGCGGGAGCGCGGCATCACCATCAAGGCCCATGCCGTGCGCATGACGTACAAGGCGCAGGACGGCAACACTTACCAGCTCAACCTCATCGATACGCCCGGCCACGTCGATTTCAGCTATGAGGTCTCGCGCTCGCTGGCCTCCTGCGAGGGCGCGATGCTGGTGGTCGATGCCAGCCAGGGCGTCGAGGCCCAGACGCTTGCCAACGCCTATCTGGCCATCAATCACGGCCTCGAAATCATTCCGGTTATCAACAAGATCGACCTGCCCTCGGCGGACATCGTCCGCACCCAGGAGGCCATCGAGCAGGCGGTCGGCCTCGACGCCACCGACGCCATCCCGGTCAGCGCCAAGACCGGCCAGGGCGTGCCCGAGGTGCTCGAGGCCATCGTGCACCGGCTGCCGCCGCCCACGGGCGATCCCGACGCGCCGCTGCAGGCACTGATCTTCGATTCCTGGTTTGACCCCTATCGCGGGGTCGTCGTGCTGGTGCGCATCATGCAGGGCACGCTGCGCAAGGGCCAGCGCATCCGCTTCATGTCGAACGGCAAAGCCTACGACATCGAGTCGATGGGCGTGCTGATGCCCAAGCCGGTGGAGATCGGCGAGCTCTCGGCCGGCGAGGTCGGGTTCTTCGCCGCTGCCATCAAGAATGTCGCCGACACCAAGATCGGCGACACGGTCACGAGCGACGAGCAGCCTGCCACCTCCGCTCTGCCCGGCTTCGAAGACATCAAACCGATGGTCTTCAGCGGCCTCTACACGGTCGATTCGCACGAGCACACGCTGCTGCGCGATGCGCTCGAGAAGCTGCGCCTCAACGACTCCTCGTTCTTCTTCGAGCCGGAGAGTTCGGCCGCGCTGGGCTTCGGATTCCGTTGCGGATTCCTCGGCCTGCTGCACATGGAGATCATCCAGGAGCGCCTGGAACGCGAGTACGAGCTGGACCTCATCACCACCGCGCCCAGCGTGCGCTACCACATCAAGATGACCGACGGCTCCGAGCTCGAGGTCGACAATCCCTCGCGCTGGCCCGAGCCGCAGTCCATCGCCGCCATCCGCGAGCCGGTTATCACCGCCAAGATCCTCACCAACGAGGAGTACGTCGGCGGCATTCTCAAGCTGGTCGAGGAGAAGCGCGGCCGCCAGATCAACTTCGAGTACGTCACGCCCACCCGGGTTCTGCTTACCTACGAGCTGCCGCTGAACGAGATTGTCCTGGACTTCTACGATCGGCTCAAGTCGATCTCGCGCGGCTACGCCTCGCTGGATTATCAGCTCGCCGGCGAGTGGGAGTCTCCGATGGTGAAGCTCGACATCCTGGTGTCGGGCGAGCCGGTCGACGCGCTCTCCATCATCGTGCACCGCGACCACGCCTACGAGCGCGGCCGGGCCTTGGTTTCGAAGATGCGCGAGCTGATCCCGCGGCAGCAGTTCGAGGTCGCCATCCAGGCCGCCATCGGCGCTAAGGTCGTGGCCCGCGAGACCGTCAGCGCCCTGCGCAAGAACGTGCTGGCCAAGTGCTACGGCGGCGACATCAGCCGTAAGCGCAAGCTCCTCGAGAAGCAGAAAGAAGGCAAGAAGCGCATGAAGCGGATCGGCAAGGTCGATATTCCGCAGGAGGCGTTTCTGGCCGTGCTGCGGGTGGGCGAGGATCAGCAGAAGTAGAGGCCGGGAACGCTGTTTTCAGTTCGGTTGGCCTGCATTTGCCCGGTTCTGTCCAGCCGAATGCACGAGTTCTGTAACAAATTTTTAATAACGAGCTGTGGAAAGCTCCTTCACCTGACCGTTTTCCACGGATTCGCGGCGCCGCAGCCAGATCTTCTGTGATAGAGCGATTTCAATTGAATTTTCAGTGGTTTACCAGGGGGCACGGCGCGGAAAGGCAGGTCGGGACAGCCCTGACTTGACAAGCCCTCGACAGTTTCCCTCCGCTTTCCACAAAATTTTCCACAGAATTGCCCGGAAAGGGGCCTGCTCTTGCTTTCGTTTGAAGCAACCTCTCCGGCAGGTTACCGCAACTAATTGTGGCCGCAAAAAGGCGGGGCTCAGATGAGCCCCGCCTTTGGATGGAAAGGGTTGATTCTTACTGCTTGGGAGCAGCGGGCGCCGGAGCGGAAGGCCGCGGAGCCTCGGGGATTCCACCCGCAGGCGCCTGCGCGCCGGCAGCGGGAGCGGGAATGCCCGACTTGGTGTTGTAGGCGTCGATGACTTCCTTGGTGATGTTGGTGCCGTTGCTGGCATAGAGCACAGGCGACTGCTGCTGGCTGATGTCCAGCACCAGCGTATAGCCGTGCTTTTGCACGTAGGCCTCCATCACGTCGTAGACCTTCGAGGCCAGGCCGTTGTAGGTATCCTGCATGGCCTGTTGAAAGTCGCTCTGCGCATCCTGGCTGTCGCGGTCGAGCTCCTTTTTCTTCTCGTCGATCGCGCGGGCGCGGGTCTGCTGTTCCTCGGGGCTCAGATTGTTGGCCTGGGTCTGCAGATTCTTTGTGAGCTGGTCGATCTGATCGCTGAGCTGCTTGAGCTGCTGACGCTTGGGCTCAAACTTCTTTTGCAGGTCGGCGAAGTCGCGCTGGCCTTCATTGGTCTGTGCCACCGCCACCTGAAACGCGATGACCGCGACCTTGGCGGGGCCTGCAGCAGGAACAGTTGCGGTAGCTGGTGCGGCGGGGGCCTTCTGGGCAAAAGCCGGCAGGACAAGACCCGCGGCGAGAGAGGCAATCAACACAAACGAGCGCTTCATCGAAATCAGGACTCCTTCAGAACATCCGTTCCGCCCTTCACGCTGAATGTGATCGAACAAGGCGGGGCGATCCCGGCGGTTGCCGTGATCCTTGTCTGGCTTTCGCCTATGAGACTATTGCGGATTATATAAGCGGGGCGGGCACAGCCGTCAAACCATCCTTGAGCGGCAGAAAGCCGGGCAGCGCCCAAAGCACAAGGCCCCGCAGAGCGGGGCCTTGTGGTGGAACTGCAACGGATTGGAGCTTAGCGGTGAGCTGCCGGCCGCGGTGCGGGATGGGAGGCTCCAGTGGAGGCGTGCGGGGCCGGAGCGGCCGGCGGAGGAGCGGGAATCCCGGACTTCTGGTTATAGGCTTCGAGCACCGGCTTGGTGATATTGGCGCTCTGGACCGCGAACAGAATCGGGCTGGACTGCTGCGAGGCATCCAGCACCAGCGAGTAGCCCTGTTGAGTGGCATAGGACTGCATCACGGGGTAGAACTTGGCGGCCACACCCTTGAAGGTGTCCTCCATCTGCTGCTGGAAGTCGCCCTGGGCATCCTCGGCATCGCGCTGGAGCTGCTTCTTCTTCTCGTTGATGGCGTTGGTCCGCGAGGTGCGCTGGGCCTCGCTCAACGTGGCGCCCTGCGCCTGGAGCTGCTTGGTCAGGGTTTCGATTTCGTCGCTTTCGGTCTTGAGCTGCTGGCGCTTGGGTTCGAACTTCTTTTGCAGGTCGGCAAAGTCGCGCTGGAATTCATTGGTCTGGGTGACGGCTTCCTGGAAGGCAATGACGGCAACCTTGCTGGATCCGGCCGATGAGGCGGCCGCGGGCGAAGAGGTTTGGGCGTGCAGGGCCATGCCTGCTGACAGGAAAAGAGCAACTGCGAGCGAACGCTTCATAGGAATTGAAACTCCTTCTAATTTCCGGCCGGCCGACCGCAGGATCGACGGAGAAGCAGGCTGGGTACATCCTGTGAAACGCGGCAGCTTTGCAAGATTGATCTCCAGGGTCGAGGCGGAGATGGCGGGAGCAAACAGCGCAGTCAGCAGGAACTTGCTTAGGATTATACGCGGAAGCATAGAGGGTGCGCACCCGGCCGGATCCTCCCTATAGCAACCGGGAGCGCGGCCAGCGAAATGGCGTCGAAGAGGGGGATTGTGCATCCCGGATGCGCCTCTCACATCTGAGAAAATAATGGACGTGAGGAGAAGGTCTCAGACTGCGCTCCGGTATGTCGCGCCGGGGTTGTTCCTGCTGCTGGGGATGGGGAGCTGCACGATGCGGGCGCAGGACCCCTCGTCGGCGGTAAATCCCTATTGGGGCAGCGTGACCGCGCATCCTGCCAACGATCAGATCGTTCATCTTTCGCTGGACGATGCGATCCGGCGCGGCCTGGAGACGAACCTGGGACTGCGCGAAGCCGAGGCACAGGAAATCGCGGTCAAGGGGGATCGCGATCAGGCGCTCCAGCAGTTTCTGCCCACCATTACGCTGACCGGCGACACCGGCTTTTACCAGCACAACCTGGCAGTGATGGGGTTCAGTCGCGCCCTGATTGGCAAATTCGCAGCATTTTTCCCAGGCGGCACGATCCCGGCCGGTTTTTCGTCGATTACCCGCGACACCCTCACGGAGGGAACGATTCATTTCGACGAGACGCTGTTTTCAGGCCCGGCGATCGCGGGCTGGCGAGCAGCGGGTGCAGCGCAGCAGGCCGCTCATTACGCCAAGATGACGGCGCGCGGCGAGACGATTCAGCAGGTGGCAGACACGTACCTGCGCGCCATCGCGGATGCAAGCGAAGTCGCCGACGCAAAAGCGAACGTGGAGCAGGCACAGACCTTCTTGAGCGATGCCCACCAGGCGCACGTGGCGGGCACGGTGGCCAACCTGGAGGAAGTTCGCGCCAAGGTAGAGTTGCAGGCGCGGGAGCAGGCGCAGATTGCTGCTCAGAACGCGTTGGATAAGGACCTGATCCTGCTCAAGCGCGAGATCGGAATCGCGCCGGGGCAGAACGTGGTATTGACGGATGGAGCGCCTTACAGCGATTTGAGCGAGCAGACCCTGCCGGAACTGATGGCTCTGGCCTATCAGGACCGCCAAGATTATCAGAATCTGCAGAACCAGGTGAAGGGCTTCAAGGCCATCCACGCGGCCTACCGCAGCGAGCGCTGGCCCACGCTCCACTTCAATGGCTACTACGGCACCCAGACCATCACGACGGTGGGCACCCACGGCGTGTTCATGGCCGCCGGTACGCTTTCGATCCCGATTTTTAAAGAAGCGGGGTTGCGCGGCGGCGAGGATGCCTCGCAGGCACAGCTCGATTCCGCGCAGGTGCAGCTTCAGAGTCTGCGCCAGCAGATCGAGGAGCAATTGCGCGCGTCTATGCTGGACGTTTCGGCAGCCAGGCAACTTGTCGATGTGGCGCGCTCCAATGTGGACCTGGCCACGCGTGAGCTGAGCGACGAGACAGCGCGGGTCAAAGCGGGCGTGGACACCAATCTGCCGCTGGTGACGGCGCAGGCTTCGCTGGCCACGGCACAATCCAGCCTGGTGGAGAGCATCTACCGCTACAACACGTCGAAGCTGGGCCTGGCGCGGGCCGCCGGCGTGCTCGAGCTGCAATACCGGCAATACCTGGGCAGATAACCAGGCGCGCCGTACTCTGTTCTGCTTGCTGTGCCGTTCGATCTGAGCCAACCGATCTGAACCGATGTTGCGGAGGAACTTCCCCATGCCCCAACCGTTGAAGATTGTCTATCATGTGGAGCCGGATGCTGATGCGCTGACACAGCGGGCGGCCCGCTATTTTGTGGAAGCTGCCGAGGCCGCGGTCAAGGCTCGGGGGCGCGCACGCATCGCCCTGAGCGGGGGTTCGGCGCCCAAGCCGGTCTACGAGGCGCTCGCCGATCCCTCGCAGCCATGGCGGGAGCGCATGCCCTGGGACAAGCTGGAGATCTTCTTTGTGGACGAGCGCTGCGTGCCCCCGGACCACAAAGCCAGCAACTATCGCATGGCGCGTGAGGCCATGCTGGACCACGTACCGCTCCAGCCCGCGCAGATTCATCGCATGGAGGGCGAGCTGGAGCCGGAGGCCGGTGCGTCGCGATACGAGTCGGAGTTGCGCAACAGCTTCCGGCTGGAGGGGGCCGAATCGCCCCGCTTCGACGTTATCCAACTCGGACTCGGCACCAACGGGCACACGGCCTCTCTGTTTCCGCACAGCGCCGCGCTGCATGAGTTCGGGCGGCTGGCGGTGGCCAATCTCACCGATGCCGAGCAGCCCTGGCGGCTCACCTTGACGGCCCCGGTGATCAACCAGGGCAGAGACGTCTTTTTCCTCGTCAGTAAAGGGGAGAAGGCAGAGGTGCTGCGCGATGTTTTCCTCGGTCCTCGCGATCCCGAGCGCGTGCCCAGCCAATTGATTCGTCCGGCGGGCGGTATACTGACGTTGCTCCTGGACAAGGCCGCAGCCGCGCTGCTGCCTGCGGCAGATGCGAGCGGCCGTGGAGAGCTGATCTAAAAACGGGAAACAAGGGACGAGGGACCGAGGGAATCAGAAGTAGCGACCGTGGCAGAGGCTTGATGCTGGAAGGCTTTGTATCTCGGTCCCTTGGTCCCTCGTTCCCTGCTTTGAGAGGGAAGAATGATTCTGGCGGGCGATGTGGGCGGCACGAAAGTTCATCTTGCGTTGTTCGATTTTGTGAACGGCAAGCTGAAACACACCCGCGACAAAATCTATCCGGCGCGCGAATACACGGGTCTGGAGGAGATCGTTCGCCAGTTCATGGGCGGCGACTCAGCCAGCTCCGCCTGTTTCGGCGTTCCGGGACCGGTGCGGGAGGGCCGCTTACGGCTCACGAATCTGCCCTGGACCCTGGACAGCCGTGAGCTCGCCACCCATCTCCGACTCGACTATGTCTTCCTCATCAATGACCTGGAGGCGAATGGCTACGGCATCGCTGAGCTGGAGGCGAGTCAGATCTACACGCTCAGCGAGGGAGACGCCAGCCAGACGGGCAATCGCGCGCTGATCTCGGCCGGGACCGGCCTGGGACAGAGCTTTATGGTGTGGGATGGCCGTCACCACAAGCCGTACCCTTCCGAGGGCGGCCACTGCGATTTTGCCCCGCGCAACGAAGACGAAATGGACCTGCTGCGCTATCTGCGCCAGAAGTACAACGGCCGCATCAGCTTCGAGCGCGTGGTCAGCGGCCAGGGGTTCATGAATATCTACGAATTTCTGCGCGATGTGCGCGGCATGGACGAGCCGCTGTGGCTTGCCGAGCGCCTGACCCATGAAGACCCGAACGCTGTGATCACCGAACTGGCCATGGCCGCCAAGAGCGAGATCTGCGAGAAGACGACGGACATGTTCGTGTCGGCGTACGGCGCGGAGGCCGGCAATCTGGCGCTGAAGGTGCTGGCGGTGGGCGGGCTGTATGTGGGCGGCGGCATCGCGCCACGGATTCTGGAGAAGCTCAAGGACGGCACCTTTATGAAGGCCTTTATCGACAAGGGCCGTCTGAGCCAACTGCTCGTCAACACGCCGGTGCGCGTGATTCTGGAGAGCCGCACTGCGCTGATTGGCGCTGCCGCCTATGCGGAAGGACGCGCAGCAGAACTGAGCGGCATCTCGCCGCGTGCGGCCAGCATCCGGTTCTAGGCTGCTTTCCTCGCCGCACTCACAACCGAGGCTTAGAAGACACATTTGGCCGTGCTGATCTGCTGAGTGAGCGCCCAATAGAGGCGCGATCGAGGCATTCGGGAGAGCAGCCAGGCCGTGCCTACCGCTGGTTGTGAGCCAAATTCCGGGGAACAGCCACAATGGCGATTCCTGCCTGCCGGGCGCGCTCGATGAGCGCACTGCGGTCGAAGAGCAGGGTACGTCCCGCTTCGACCGACAAACAACCGGCATGGGCGCGGATCATGGTTTCCACAGTGGGGACGCCGATTACCGGAACGTCAAAGCGCATGTCCTGATTGGGCTTTGCGACCTTCACCACAGTGAGACGCCGCTCCAGGGTAGAGGCTTCGCCCTCCATGGAACGCATCAGGTTGCCGGCGCGCTCGATGGCGGCGTCGGTGCCCTCCATAGCTTCGACGGCCACGCAGGCCTGGGCGGCTACCACCACGGTCTGCCCGATGTCGAATCCGGCCACCGCGCGGGCCACAGCCAGCCCGTATTCAATGTTCTTGCGCTCTTCCTCGTCGGGCGCGCGCTCGGTGAGCACGCCCTCCTGGGCGAGCAGAGGCTCCAGAAAGGCGGTCGAGTTGATGAGCTCGATCCCTTCGTCGCCCAGCACCTTGGCGACGGCGCCGAGCAGAACGTCGGTATTCCGCGTGCGCAGGTTCAAGAGCAGCTTGGCCAGGCGCCAGTCCGGCCGGATGCTGGAGAAGATCTGCTTGTGCTTCACCTGGCCGGCCATGACGGCTTTGGTGGCGCCTTCTTTGCGGAAGGTGTCGATGAGCCGCGAGAGTTCGCCCAGCGAAAGCCAGTGAACCCGGATGCCGGGATCGGACGCGGCGCGGAGGTTGATTTCGGGGTCGGTCTCTTCGCGGATGGCTGCAACCACGACGGTGTGCCCTTCGGCACGCGCGGCATCCAGAATCAGAAAGGGAAACCGGCCGTTGCCGGCGATCAGGCCGAGGATCATGCGGCGAGCTCCGTTACCGCTCGATCAGAAACATCACCCAGCTCAGCACGATGACCGAGCCAACGAACAGAGCGAAGCAGTAGGCACCGTACCGAAACATCCGCCTGGGCGTCTCCCGCTGGGTGATTCCGAAGACGGTGGACGCAAAAAGCGCGAACAGCAGCACCGCGGTGAAATGAGAAGGCCGGAACACTAGCTTTCCTTCCTCCCGGTGCGCAAACTATGCGCATCCACGGCCGCCATGATGTTCAGCAGGCCCGCAACCACGATGAATTTGGTGCCGTAGTCGGCGGTGGTCACCTGCACGGGGGCGCTCCCCAGGCCCAGCGCGCGGCCCACCATGTATAGCAGCCCGTTGCCCAGGTCACCCAGCAATCCCAGCATGTCCAGGACGTCCTGGGCGCTCGAATAGAGCTTGCCCTGCATGGCCAGGCCTAGGGCGAACATGCAGACGATGGATGCAGCCAGCAGTGCCCCGCGCTTCCACTTGCCCAGCAGGAAATGGCCGGCGCCCGGCACCAGCCAGCCGGCGATCAGGGGCAGATACACGAATCCCTGTTGCGCAGACTGTCCCGCCACGGTCTTGTTGGATACCGTCGTCATGCCTTTCTTGACTATATCGCACCGGCCATGGAAGGCCGGAAGGCAATCTTGGGGTTCAGTTTCCGGTGGGGACGATTCCTGCGTTCTCCACCATCAGAATGATGGTCCTTTGCGGCGCGCGGGTGCGATGCACCACCCCTTTCGGCACCACAAATCCCTGGCCCGGGTGGAGCTCAACGGTTCTGCCTTCCGTCCCGCTGTCCAGGTCGATGAGCAGCGTGCCCTCGACTACAAAGAAGAACTCGTCGTCCTCCTCGTGCTTGTGCCAGTGATACTCGCCCTCGATAATGCCTACCCGCACCACCGAGCTGTTCACCTGGCAGAGTGTCTGGTTGAACCACTTGTGGGTTGAGGCGGCCGCCATCTGTTTCAGGTCCATGACTTCAAGGGGCCCGTGCAGGATATTGAGCCGCGTCTCATAGGGGAAATTCCGATTGGCGGTTCCGGTCTCAGACTGCTTCTCTTCGGTTTCGCCTTTGAAGCCCACGCTCCATCCCTCCGGTTCAGTAAAGACGTTGGTTTTGCCCGCCGGCATCATGGCAAGCACCTCCTGCCCCGGAGCATAGCGCGAAATTGTCCGATTGGAAACTGCACAGCGGGTCACGAGCGCTGCACGTACGCGAAATGTCCTGCGCCTGCGCATGTGTGTTGACGGGCTCTGTTATAAACAAGGTCAACGTTTGAAAAAGGAGAAACTCCCCAACGATGTTGAAGCGCTGTCTTGCTGTCGCTTGCCTTCTTCCCTTCGTCGTCACTGCCGTCCACGCTCAATCCGGCGTTCATGCCCAGTGGGCAGGAACCTGGGCGGCATCGCCCATGCAAGCCGAAAGCGGTTTCGCCATGCGGCCTCTGTGCGGCCGCACGTTGAGGGAAATTGTTCATCTCTCCACCGGCGGCGTGCAGGTGCGGCTGCGCTTCAGCAATGAGTTCGGTCTGGATCCGCTGACTCTCTCCGATGTCCACGTGGCGCTGAGCGCCGGCGGATCCAAAATCCAGGACGGCTCCGATCATGCCGTTACCTTTGGCGGCGCCTCGAACGTCGTGATACCGCCGGGCGCGGCCATGTTCTCCGATCCGGTCAGCATGAACGTGGCGGCGCTGGCCGATGTGATAGTAAGCTTCTTTGTCCCCTCGCAGGTGATGCGGGCGGAGACGTATCACGCCTTTGCCGGCGGCGATAACTTTGAGGCGGCCGGCGATGTGGCCAGCGCCGCCGATCTTAGCAACCCAGACAAGGTGCACTCCTGGTATTTCTTCGACGGGATCGATGTGCCCGCAGTCGAGGGCTCGCGCACCGTGGTGGCGTTCGGTGATTCCATCACCGATGGGGCGCACATGACGATGAACTCCAATCGCCGCTGGCCCAACCTGCTGGCAGCCCGGCTTGTGCAGGACAAGCAGCTCAGCCATGTTTCGGTTTTGGATGAAGGCATCGGCGGCAATCGCGTGCTGAACGACGTTGCCGGCCCCAACGCCCTGGCGCGATTCGATCGCGATGTGCTGGCTCAGGATGGCGTGCGCTATCTCATCATTCTCGAGAGCATCAACGACATCGGCCACACCAAACATCCGGTCAGCCCGG
>DAIDLI010000035.1 GCA_027449545.1 Acidobacteriaceae bacterium
GTGAGGACGAAGTAGCTGAGGAGAGCGCATGGGGAAGATTCGCAGAGTCGCAACTCGCAAAGGAAGCGCACTAACCATGCCAACGGCACAGCGATTTCCGCAGCGTGGTGAGATCTGGTGGACAAACTTCCATACCGATCCACCGGAGAAGGGGCGCAGGCCAGTGATTATCGTCTCGCCCAATGCGCGAAATCAACATGAGCGTGCCACCTCGGTTCTTGTGATTCCGCTGTCAACATCGATCCATAAGCTCGGACCTGCTCACCTTTTGGTCCATGCTGGCGAAACGGGACTGCGCATGGATTGCTCCGCCCAGGCAGACAACATCGCTGTGGTCCTGCGTGCGAATCTACGGGAGCCGGAGCCAGGGCAGCGTCCGCTCACCAACACAAAGATCTGCAAACTGGCTTCGCTCGTCAAGCTGGCGATGGGCTGTCCTGAGCCCATGGAAACAGGAGAAAAGTAATGGGTCTGTTTCGACGCGGCGGTGTGTGGTGGTACGAGTTCTACTTTGCGGGTCAGCGCATCCGCGAGTCCACCAAATCGAAGTCGAAGACCGTCGCGAGAGAAGCAGAGAAGAATCGCAAGCGCGAGCTGGAAGAAGGCTTCAACAACATCACAGACCAGCGCCGCGAGCGTATCCGCACCTTTCGGGACATGGCGGAGGATTTCTATGACGCCTACAAGCTCCGGCTGCCAGATTCCGCCGTCTTCGCCGAGTATGCGATCCGGCACCTGAATCGCTTGCTGGGCGCAAAGATGCTTGTCGATTTCAATGAGGCTGTCGTCACCAAGTATCAGAACGACCGGCTCAGCGAGAAGGCGTCCCCCAAGACGATCAATGAAGAGGTCGGCTTTCTCCTGCGCATTCTTGGCGAGCCGGGCGACCTGATCCGTGTCCGCCTCCGCAAGAAGAAGACGCTCAAGCTGAAGACACGCGAAGTCATTGGCAAGGCGTACAGCGAGGACGAGAAGATGCGGATGCTCGCAGAAGCGGCCAAGGCCCGTTCGCCCCACATCTACCTAGCCCTGACGCTGGCCCTCAATGCAGGGATGCGCGATGGAGAGATCAAGCAGTTGACCTGGGCGCAGATCAACTTCGCCAAGCAGTATCTGGCAGTAGGCCGCGCCAAGACGGCGGGCGGGGAGGGCAGGACCATCCCTCTAAACTCGGACCTGTTTTCCGTCCTGACCGATTACGTCGAGTGGTACAAGCAGAAGTTCGGAGCGCTTCAGCCGGAGTGGTATGTCTTTCCGTTTGGCTCACCGCAGCCGACCGACCCCACCCGCCATGTGACCACCCTTAAGACCGTCTGGACCAAAGTGCGCGCGAACGCCGGGGTGAAGGGGCGCTGGCACGACAACCGCCACACGCTCATCACCGAGCTTGCCGAGAGCGGTGCGGGCGACCAGACGATCATGGACATCGCCGGCCACGTCTCGAAGCAGATGCTGAAGCATTACAGCCACATTCGGATGGAAGCAAAGCGCAGTGCGCTTGAAGCAATTGTCCGTAAGTCGAGCCCCGCGAATGAGTCACAGCAGGGGTACCCACAAAAGTCCCCACAGTCGCCGCAGAACGGCGGCAAGGCTCTCGAAAGCGATCATGCACCGGAGGAAACTGACAACTCAAACGCACACAAAAACGGCGCACGCGATTGCTCAGAATCGCTTGGGTTTACGCAGGATTTTGAGGGGGAGTACCCACAAAAGTCCCCACAGTCGGGCATTTTTGAGGGTCATCGGGGAGTTGGGAAGTGGCGTAAGTCGTTGAAAAGAATTGGCTCCTCAGGTAGGACTCGAACCTACAACCCTTCGGTTAACAGCCGAATGCTCTGCCATTGAGCTACTGAGGAGTGACGGGCGCTGATTTGTCCTCTTTCAAATTACCAGACAGGCGCAGGTGCGTCAAAATCGCTGCGGCTCATTCCGGCCGCGCGGGCCGGAATGCCTCGAAAGACCTCTGTTTTCAGCCCCAGGTGAAGCGGAGAGGGACCTCGATCTCCGGGTGCAGGCTCTTGTGTACCGGGCAGGTCTGGGCCGCCCGCACGAACTTTTCCCGGTCTTCCGCGCTGATCGGGCGCGGCACATGGATGTTCACGGTCAGGCGCTGGATCCGGCGCGGCGCGGTGGCGGTCATCTCTTTACTGACCGAGGCGGTTGCGCCGGAGATGTCGATCTGCAAAGTGCGCGCCAGAATGCCCATGATGGTCAGCATGCAACTGCCCAGCGCCGTGGCCACAAGGTCGGTTGGGGAGAAGCTCTCTCCGCGGCCCCGATTGTCTTTGGGAGCGTCGGTGTTGAGCTCAGTGGCCGAGGGGCCGTGGGTTGCCTTGCAGTGCAGGTCGCCCTGATATTCGACTTGGATGTTGACCATGGTTCTTCCCTGATAAGGTGGTTAAAGAGGTGAAGTAAAACCCTCCACTCATCATACGCACAGGCGAGGCCTGTTGATGCTTCGCAGCAGTTCAGTCCCGTGCGGCGGCCTTCGGCCAGCGGCTGGGGAGCCGGACTCAAAGACCAGGAGCCCAATGAAACTGGAAATTCCCGCGGGCGAGTTTCGCGCCTATCTCTTCGACTGCGACGGCACCATCGCTGATTCGATGCCGCTTCATGTACTGGCCTGGAAGAAGTCTCTTGAGGAGCGGAATTGCCCCTTCGACGAGCAGCTCTTCTACGCCTGGGGAGGGCGGCCGACGGATGAGATTGTTGCGGCGCTCAACCAGATGCACGGGCTCCAGATGCCGGTGCAGGCCGTGGTGGATCGCAAGGAGCAGCTCTACTACGAGCTGTTGCCGCAACTGGAGCCGGTGGTCGAGGTGCTGGAGCACATCAACGCGATGCACTCGCGCATCCCGTTTGCCGTGGTCTCCGGCAGCACGCGCGAGTCGGTGACCCGGTCGCTGGAGACGCTGCACCTGCTCGACAAGTTCGATCTGATCGTCGGTTCGGAGGACTATGCGCGCAGCAAGCCTGCCCCCGACCCCTTTCTGACCGCCGCGGAGCGCCTGGGAATTGCGCCCCAGGACTGCCTGGTCTTTGAAGACACCGAGCTGGGCATTCAATCGGCCAAGTCCGCCGGGATGGCCTGGGTGCGCGTGCCCTCGCCCGAGGAGCGGCGGCAGGGAACCGAAACCGCTCCGATCGCGTAGAGTTGCGGGATGGGCCGGTTTGAGACCGGCCGAGGCCGCAATGACTCGATCAGTAGACGCTCCTCCACAGAGGCGGTTCGCCTCAGGAATCTCCCCGCACTCCGGCGATCGCCCGCCGGCGCAGTCCAGCCGGCGCGATACCGCTGTCCTGGTTGGGATCGCTGCCGCCATGGTGCTTGTGCACCTGCTCACCGGCAACCGCTACGGCTTTCATCGCGACGAATTGCAGTTCCTGAGCGATGCCCGCCGCCTCGACTGGGGCTTCGTGGCCTTCCCGCCATTCACCCCGTTCGTGGAACGCATCGGGCTGACTCTGTTCGGGCTCTCGATGGTGGGCCTGCGCCTGTTTTCGATGCTGGCGCAGGCTGTCGCCATTGTTGTCGGTGGCCTGATGGCGCGGGAACTGGGCGGCAATCGCTTGGCGCAGGTGGTATCCGCACTGGCGGTGGCGTTTTCGCCCATCTCGCTCTTCTCGGGGACCGAGTTCCAGTACACCTCGTTCGATTTTGTGTGGTGGGTGCTGATCGCCTACTTCGCGATCCGCCTGCTCAACTCCGGCAATCCGCGCTGGTGGCTGGCCATCGGGGCTGGCATTGGATTCGGTCTGGAAACCAAGTACTCCATCGTCTTCTACGTTGCCGGCCTTCTCGTCGCCATGGCGCTTACGCCGGCGCGCCGGTACTTCGCATCCCGATGGTTCTGGGGCGGCGTGGCGCTGGCGCTGCTGCTCTTCATGCCCAACCTGATCTGGCTGGTGCGGCACGATTTCATCTCCTACAGGTTCCTGCAACACATCCATGCGCGCGACGTGGGCGAAGGCCGCGCCCAGGGATTTCTGCGCGACCAGTTCCTGATTTGCACCAACCTGGCTGCGGCGCCGCTCTGGTTGGCCGGCCTGGCGGGTTTTCTGCTCAATCGCCGCTATCGGATGCTTGGCTTCATGCTGGTGATTCCGGTGGCGCTGTTCTGGCTGGCTAAGGGCCGCGGTTACTATGTGGCGGGCGTGTATCCCATGGCCGTGGCGATGGGCGCGGTGATGGCGACGCGCTGGGCGGCGCGGCTGCGGCGGCCGGCGCGGGCAGCGGTTCATGTGGCGTATTGGTCGGCCTTCGCGTTCGTCTCCGCGTACATCTGCGCGGTTGTGCTCCCGCTGGCTTCCGGCGGGCCGCTGAAGCAGTTCGCGCTGGCGCATAACTCCGACCTGGGCGAGGAGATCGGGTGGAACGACCTGGCGCAGACAGTGGCGCAGATTCGCGATTCCCTGCTGCCGGAGCAGCGCGCGCATCTCGGCATCAGCACCTGGAACTACGGCGAGTTCGGGGCGATCGACAACCTGGGCAGGGCTTACGGCTTACCCACTCCCATCGGCACCACCAACTCCGAGTGGCTGTGGGGTTACCCAAGCCCGCCGCCGAGCACGCTGATCGTGATCGGGCTGGGCAGGGAAGACGCGGAGGCGCTGTTTACCGGCTGTCGCCTTGCCGGCCGCAACGGCAACCGCGAAGGCGTGCAGAACGAGGAGAGCCGGCGTCATCCCGACATCTTTATCTGCGGACCGCTGCGCAAACCGTGGGCCCAATTCTGGAGCGAGCACCAGTATTTTGGCTGATTGCCACTCAGTACAGCAGCACGGCCACGCGATAGGCGGAGAAGGCGTTCTGCGAGAGGTGCGCGGGGCAACTGCCCACTTCGGCCTGGCGGTAATGGCCCGAGCTCAGCCGGTCGACGAGCTGTTGCGGCAACTGGGTGAGATCGCCGCTTTGCCAGCGCATGATGAAGCGCGGTTCCGGTCCGCCGGCGGGAACGCCCATATCCGTGCGGCAGGCGGCTCGCGCCATGGCGGGGTTGCCGAGGATGGTCACGCCGCTCGGGCGGATAAGTCCCGCGACGCGCGCCTCAACCTCGGCCGCGCTCAGGTTGCGAACCGCGCGGGAGTAGTCGGCCACGGCGTAGAGAACGCCGTGCGCTTCCACCACGGCAACACCCACGCGATCTACTTGCGGGCTGAGCAGGTTGGCGCGATGGCCGGGCGAGTGCATCCACTCCTCATGAATCTGCGGTGCTGACGGGCCGATGGCCACGTTTTCTTCAATTACGCTGAAGTGCGCGCCGGCCAGGGCGGCGCGGCCGGCCACGTCCAGCTCGCCTCCATAGCGGTGGGCGATCGGTCCCTCCATCGCCATGCGGCGGCAGTGCGCCAGGGCGGCATTGGCCAGGGC
>DAIDLI010000036.1 GCA_027449545.1 Acidobacteriaceae bacterium
AGCCGGCCTGCTCCTCGATTTCAAGCTGCTCAAGCAGGTCATGCGCCCCGTCATCGAGCGCATCGACCACCAGATGCTCAATGACCTGGAGCCCTTCACCACCATCAATCCCTCTGCTGAGAACCTGGCCAAGTTCTTCTACGACGAGACCAACCAGCAGCTCCACGGAATGACGGGCGGCCGCGTGCGCGTGAAGGACTGCACCATCTGGGAGACCGACACCACCACGGCCACTTACTTCGAGTAGCCCTGAGTCCCTGGATTTCTACTTGGACGCGTCCTTCTGGGGATGCGCAGCCTGCCACTTCGCCACCCGATCCTGAACATCCGCAAGCTCATCGGCGGTAATCCGCGTGCCCACGTTCTGCCGGTTGATCAGGTACTGCGACTGATTGGCGCTCGGCACGGACGCGGCCAGATCCAGCCAGAAGTAGGCCTCCACGTCGCTCTGCGGAACTCCCTGCCCCAGCGTGTACAGCATGCCCAGCGTGCCCTGCGCGCCGGGATCCCCCTGATCGGCCGCCTTGCGATACCACCCGGCCGCCTTCTGCATATCGCGCGGAAAGCTCTTGCCATCTCCATCGCGATACAGCACGGCCAGATGAATCTCCCCGGGAATGTACCCCTGCGCGGCGGCTTTGCTGTACCACTCCACAGCCTTCTGGGGATCGTGCGTCACTCCCTTGCCATCGGCGTAACACACGCCCACCGCCACTTCCGCGCCGGCGTTGCCGGCTTTGGCCTTGGCCATCAGCGCCGGGTCGATTCCGGTGGTCTCCGCCGCGGTAAGCACGCAGATCAGCGCGCTCAAAACAACGATTGGGATGCTGCGGGTTCTCTTCCTCTTCTCTCGCATGATCCGCAAATTCTCCACATCAGCCAGCGCGGATAGAGGCTACTCGTTCCGCTCTCTGCCGGACGGGTCGTCCGGCGAATACGCTGCGCCCTTCTTGGCCAGATCGCACGCGCGCCACAGATACCAGCTCGCCACGCTGCGGAACGGCGCCCAACGCTGCCCCCGCTTGAACACCACATCCGGCTTCGGCAGGTCGGCGGCTTCCAGGGCCCGGTTCTTCGGCACGCGCTGAAACGTCAGCGCGTACCCTTTGCGGACCCCATAGTCGGTCACCGGCAGTACGTCCGGCCGGCCCATGCGGAAGATCAGCAGCATCTCCACCGTCCACGGTCCGATGCCGCGTACCTCCGTCAGCCGCTCCACGATATCCGCGTCTGACATTTTGACGATGGCGCGATGCGAAGGTACTGTGCCATCGAGAGTTCGCGACGCAAGATCGCGCAGCGCCTTGATCTTGTTGCCCGAGACGCCCGCGCCGCGCAGCCGGTCCTCCGGGGTGTCGAGCAGCGCCTGCGGCGAAGGGTCGCCGCTATAGATCTCGCGGACCCGGCGATGAATGGTGGCCGCCGCCTTGCCGTGCAGTTGCTGATACAGGATCGACTCGAGCAGCGACTCGAACGGCGAAGGCGACGGATCGAGACGCAGCGCGAAGGGCCCCGCCCGCTCGATTAGCGCGCCCAGTTTCGCATCCGCCGCGCGCAGATGCGCCACCGCCTCCTCTGCATCGAATGGCAACTTGCGGCCACGGCCGTCGTTAATCATGGCTGGAGTGTATCCCAGCCTCCCAACCCCTCGAAACAGCCGCCTCCAACTCCCAAGTGCTGCGGCGGTAAAACCCAAGGCGCAGCACCGCATCGTAGCGCCGACCTCCAGGTCGGCTGTCGTGTGGGCCTCCTGGCCCACACCCCACGCCCCCGCCGCCTAACCGCCTCAGCAGCCCATCTGCTCCCCGCAATCTGCCCCCAAAATCCGGCGAGTACCATAGAAGCAGGAACGACAACACAGGAGCCTCAGTTTCCATGAAGATGCGGCCGGGTGCCCAGACTGGATTTCTTCTTTGCGGTAAGGAATGGACCGACGGTGAAGCCCTTGAGGTACGTTCGCCCTGGGATCAGGGGCTGGTGGGCCGCGTCACCATTGCCACCCGCGCCGACGCGCGCCAGGCTGTCAATCACGCCGTCGCCGCACAGCGCCGCACCCGCGCCCTCCCGCGCTGGAAGCGCCGCGAAATCCTCGAAGAGATTGCCGCCGCCCTGCTAGCGCAAAAAGAGCGCTTTGCCCAGCTCCTGGTCGCCGAGGCCGGCAAAGCGATACGCCCCGCCCGCGGCGAGGTCGATCGCGCCATTCTCACCTTCAAGACCGCGGCCGAGGAGGCGGTCCGCCTGGGCGGCGAGACTCTGCCTCTCGACCTGGCACAGGGCGCCGAAGGTCGCTGGGGCATCGTGCAGCGCTTCCCGGTCGGCCCCATCCTGGGCATCACCCCCTTCAACTTCCCGCTGAACCTCGCCGCTCATAAGATTGCCCCGGCCATCGCCGCCGGCTGCCCCATCATCCTCAAGCCCGCCCCGCAGACCCCCTTTACCTCGCTCGCCCTGGGCGAGGTCATCGTCAAAGCAGGCTGGCCCGAGGACGCCCTCTCCGTGCTGACGCTCGACAACACCGACACCGCCTGGCTGGCGGAGAAGGAAGACCGCATCAAGCTGGTGAGCTTCACCGGATCGGTAAAGGTGGGCTGGGAGTTGAAGACCCACTCCGGCCACAAGCGCGTGCTGCTGGAACTGGGCGGCAACGCGGCCCTCATCGTGCACGGCGATTGGCCGCACCTGGACGAAGCCGCGCAGCGCACCGTGAACGCCGCCTTTGGCTATGCCGGCCAGTCCTGCATTAGCGTGCAGCGCGTCTTCGTCGATCGCGCAGTTTTCCAGAGCTTCCTGTGGAAGGTCGTGGATACCGCCGGAAAAATGGTGACCGGCGGGCCCGGTGAAGAGGCCACCGACATCTGCCCGCTGATTCGCTCCAGCGATGCGGAGCGCGTGGAGAAGTGGATCGCCGAGGCGGTCGAAGGCGGCGCCAAGCTGGTCGCAGGCGGTGAGCGCAAGGGCTCGGTCATCACGCCGGCCATTCTCACCGGCACCAAACCGGGCATGAAGGTCCGCGACGAAGAGATCTTCGGGCCGGTGGTCTGCATCGAGCCCTACAGCGACTTCGAAGAGGCGCTGGCTGAGGTCAATCATTCCCGCTTCGGTCTCCAGGCCGGGCTGCTCACCCGCGATGCCGGCCGCATCATGACCGCGTTTCGCGAGCTCGAGGTCGGCGCTCTGATCGTCGGCGATACGCCCACCTGGCGCATCGATCCCATGCCCTACGGCGGCATCAAGGACTCCGGCCTAGGCCGCGAAGGCGTGCGCTGGGCGATCGAGGAAATGACCGAGCCGCGCATGCTGGTCATGAACGGTCTTGGGCCGATCTGACCTCGAGCCTCCGAAAAGACGGTTCGGAAACCATGCCTGCGTCTTCCTCCCCGCCACTGCGTGCGGGCACCATGGCGGCGTCCGCGCTCGTCTTCGACCGGACCTCCGCATTGCTCTGCTCCCGCAAGGCTGCCGCAGCGGCGGCCTCACGCTGCCTGGAGCGCTGCACCGCGTAGGCAATCACCGTCAGCGCCGGATACGTGATCGCGATCAGCACCAGCGCCGTCGTCCCATGCAGATGCCGCCGGTCCCCCACCAGAAACGAAAGCCCCGCGAAGACAAAGAACAGGTGCGCGCAAAACACCTGGAGCGAAACCTTGCCCATCGTCAACAGCGGTTCGTGGGTAAGCAGGTGAACAAAGTACCTGCGCAGCCGCCAGGCGACCACCACGAAGGCCGCCACATTCACCGCCCGCACCGGCGCCATGCGCCACTTATCCAGCTCGATGCCAAAGCTGTCGGCGTCCAGATGAGGCCCCAACCATCCGTGCCGCACCGCGAGAAAGAAGGCGCAGAGAGCGGCCGCCGTAACCAACCCCCACCGCGGAACGCGGTCCAGGGGCAACTCACCCTCCGCCGAACGCGCACCCAGCCATAATCCGAGCACCCACACTGCCTGCCAGGCCAGTAGGTTGAACGAGCCGGTCTGGCGCAGCGGAATCCGAAGGTGGATCAGTGTCAAAAGCCAGCCATACACCAGCGAGCGCAAGCCAAGCTGCGCTCCTGCCCAGATCCCTCCCGATGCCGCCAGCACCCAGCCCCAGCCAACCCGCCGCGCCGCGGAGAGCACCAGCGGAGTAGCCAGCATAAAGACGATGAACAGCGGCAACACATCCAGCAGAGGCGGACAGTAGAGCAGCAGCAGGGACCCGGTGATCGCGGCCACCGGATGCAGAAAGTAGAAGTGCAGCAGGTTGAGAATGGCCGGACGGTGCATCGCCTCCGCGTAACTCGCCGCGACCGTGAATGCCAAACCAATGGTCGCCATGTGATAGCTGTAGATCCGCAGCGTGCGCCGCCAGATCTTGGTGCGTGCCCGCACTGCATCGCGGAAGAATTCCCCGTAGTAGATACGCCCCAGCAGCACCGCCGAGAGCCCGACAAACCCTTCCGCCGAAGAAATATAGCCGAGCGGATCATCCACAAAGTGGCTCAGGTGAGTCGGAAGATGCGCCGTGATCATGACCAGAAGAAACAGGCCTCGCAGCGCATCGAGTTCCGGACGGCGTTCCAGCTTTGCAAACCGCATCGTTGTCACTACGCGATGGGATGCGGCGGAGCAAAGCAACGGTTGACGGCTGGAGGGACCTGCGCGGGACAAATCGCAACTCGATGGAGATGCTCGTCACAGGCTGCGGCGCAAGTACAGCCTTTGCCCTACAAAGAAGGGGGGAAAAGCGCTCGGGAGTATGCGGAATTCGACCGACGAAACATCAGGGTGGAGAGAGCGCAGGGCTTCCAGAGCGCCCGCGCAGCAAAGCACCCAGAGACACGCCTGCCGTCTGCGCGGAGCCTGGTCTGAACCGCGCAGGCGGCAGATGCTTAACCGGTCCCGATGATTACTTGGCCTTGGCCTTGGAGCGCTGCGCAGCCCAGCGCTTGCGTTGCGCGTCGGCAATCCGCTTGCGAGCCTCGGGGCTGAGCACCCGCGTTTTGCGGGCGGTGGTGGCGGTGCCGGGAGCTGTCCTCTTGCTGGCCGCACCGGAGCGGGAGGAGGTCGGCCCCGTGCTGGTCAGCATTGCGCGAACTTGAGTAAGTCTCGCGATCTCGGCATCTATCTGTGCAAGGATCGAGTCAATAGCCATGTCGCAAGCATAATACTTGAACGTCAGGCTGAACAACTTTGCAGGGCACTGCTTGAAGCGGGGGGATAACTTCACCAGCGCGCGGATCAAGGAAATTAGCGCTGCGATGTTACTTGCGCGGTCATGAG
>DAIDLI010000037.1 GCA_027449545.1 Acidobacteriaceae bacterium
GAGTTCGGAGTTTTGGCAACAGCTATCGAGTCACACTTCGGGCGAGCAAGAGAGCACCGCAGGCGGCTCTGTCCATCAGGGCAGTACTGCGCCATCCAAGATGTGGATGGCCGCCGACGTGGCAACCGTGCTGGCCGTGGCTGTCGCTACCACGTTCTATCGGCTGCACACCGGCCCGGTGAAGGGGGCCAGGGATCTCTGGGCCGGGACGCTGATCCGGGGGCAGTCGATCTGGATCCTGCTGGGATTTTTGCTCGGCTTCACCATCGTCCTGGTGGTGGTCAGCCGGCGCCTTCATCTCTATACGCCGTTACGCATTGCCAGCATCCTGCACGAGCAGCGGAGAAACGCACAAGCCTGCTTGACCTCGGGCCTGTTGTTGACTGGCGCTCTCTACCTAGCGCGCGCCGGGGATATTCCGCGTGGCATCGTGCTTGCCACGGTCGTTTTGGTCATGTTGCTGCTCGGGTTGCGGCGCCTGCTCTACCGGCTGGTGCTCTACCGGCAGTTTGCCCGCGGCGTGGGCACCCGCAATGTGCTGATTGTAGGCACAGGGCCTGAGGCCTATGCGCTGCGTCATCACTTGGATACCCTACGCTACCTGGGTTATAGCTTCAAGGGGTACATCGCTGGCCCCGGCGACGGGCCCGGCAAGGAAGGCGAGGTCGTTGGCACGCTGGAGACCCTCTTCCAGAGCGCGCGGCGGTTCTTCGTCGACGAGATCTTCTTCACCACCCGCTGCGACCGTAAGACCGTGCAAGGGGTGCTTGAAACCTCACGCGCTCAGGGCATCGACCTGCGCCTTGTGCCCGACCTCTATGAAGGGCTGGCCTGGAACAGCCCCGTGGAGTACATCGGCCAATTTCCCACGATTCCCCTGCACTGTGGCCGCGTTCCCGAGTTAGCCTTGACCGTCAAGCGCGTCATTGACGTGCTTCTCTCGGCTTTGGCCCTGCTGATTCTGTCCCCCTTGTTCCTGGTCGTGGCCATCGCGATCAAATTAGACTCGCCCGGTCCGGTGTTCTACTGCTCGGAACGGATTGGCAAAAAGGGAAGGGTCTTTCGCTGCACCAAGTTTCGTACCATGGGGGTGGACGCCGAGCGGCGTAAGGCCGAACTGCTGCACATGAACGAGCGGGATGGCGTGCTCTTCAAGGTTTCAAACGATCCCCGCGTGACCCGGCTCGGTCGCTTCCTGCGCAAGTACTCGATCGATGAACTGCCGCAGTTCTGGAACGTGTTGAAGGGGGAGATGAGCGTGGTCGGCCCGCGCCCTCCACTGGCCAGCGAAGTCAAGGAGTACACCCTCAATCACCTGCGCCGCCTGGACGTTACCCCTGGAATTACCGGTCTGTGGCAGGTGCAGGGGCGTCGTGATCCGTCCTTTGCCAGCTACGTCTCGCTGGATGTGACCTACATCGACAACTGGAGCGTCTGGCTCGATTTCAAGATCATTCTCCGCACGATCGGTGTCGTCCTGACTGGAACCGGTTCCTGACGTGTGCTCCCGATTTCCCAGCGCCTCTCCGGACCGCCCATGCATCTTCGCCAGCTCCCCGCGTCTGTGGACTTGGCTGGCAAACCGAAGTGCACAAGTTTTGCAGTACCGGCAGCTAACCTCTGGTCGCCTCCAACGTCGGCCCTTAGCTCGTTTCAAATCCGGTACCAAATCGAGCAACTCGTTGAAAAAAAGTGTTCTACGCGCTTTCAGCTATGGTACTTTAGTTGACTGTAAGGACAGGATAACGCGCTGTTGCTTGATGGGGAGGTGTGCCTTGCCGGCATGCCGCTGGCGCGCGCATTTCTTGGCATTCCCAGATCAGAAAGATCAGCTCAATTGCGGAGGATTGCATGATTTCTCACAGATCCAAACGATTTCGTCGGGCCCTCGCTGTGGCCGCGCTCGCTGCGCTGCCCATGGCGATGGTGGCCCAGTCTGCCCCGACGAGCAAGAAGACCAGTGCTGCATCAGAAAATTACGCTTCCCGGTGGGACATCTTTACCGGCTATTCCTACCTCGCCCCCCACGGCACCGTCAACACGCCCACGGCTACGCCGGGTGTTTCAGTACCTCTCAACTACAGTTCCATTAATTTGGGCGCAATTGGTAGCGTAGCGTATTACTTCAACCGCTACATCGGCGGCCAGATCGAATATGCCAATCATCCGGATGGTCCTGGCGATGGAGCGCAGGATATCGGCGGCGGCCTGATCGCCCGGTACCCCACAGGAAATATGACTCCGTTCGTGCATGGTCTGATAGGTGCGGTCCGTCTCGGCGGCCCCAACGATCCCCCTGCTGACCTCTGGCATGGTTATACCTGGGGACCGGCGTTGACGGTCGGTGGCGGCCTCGATTACGAGACTCCGCTGCTCAATCATCATCTGGCGCTGCGCATCTTCCAGGCCGACTACCAGTACTATCACGCGAACTTTGGTCCCGCTCCGCAAGTGGGTGGCCGAGCCAACGTCAATGCAGCCCGTCTTAGCACTGGCCTTGTCTTCCACGTCGGCTCCATTGCACCTCCTCCGCCCGTGACCCTGGCTTGCAGCGCCAACCCCCAATCCGTCTTTCCGGGTGAGAAGATTACCATCACCGGAACGGCCGGCAACCTGAATCCCAAGCAGAATGTCCTCTACACCTGGAGCGGCAATGGCGTCTCCGGCAGCGGAAACACCGCCACCGTTGATACCACCAATCTGGCTCCTGGCAGCTATACGGCAAAGGGTACGGTCAAGGAAGGCAAGAAGGGCAAGGAAGGCCTGAAGCCTTGGCAGACTGCCGACTGCTCGGCCAACTTCACGGTCAAGGAATTCGAGCCCCCGACGATCAGTTGCTCGGCCAATCCCACGACCATCAAGCCCGGCCAGACCAGCACCATCACCTGCGACGCAGTGAGCCCGCAGAACCGGCCGCTCACCTACAGCTACAAGGCTTCCGCGGGCACCGTCAGCGGCAGTGGCAATACCGCTGAATACTCCTCGGCCGGCGCGCCCACCGGCGCGGTTGAGATCACCGGCACCGTCAATGATGACAAGGGCCACTCGGCGAGCGCCAACACCACGCTGAACATCGTTGCTCCGCCTCCGCCGCCGCAGCCCAAAACCCAGGCGCTCTGCTCGCTGAGCTTCAGCAACGACAAGCGTCGCCCCACCCGCGTCGACAACGAAGCCAAGGCCTGCCTCGATCAGGTGGCTCTTGACCTCAAGCAGCAGGCCGACGCCAAGGCTGTCCTGGTGGGCAACTCTAACGCCAAGGAGAAGGCTCTCGAGGCACGGCAGGAAAAGCGCCACGCCCGCAACAAGCGCGTGAAGGTGGAGAACTTCGCCGGACAGCGCGCGGTGAACGCCAAGCAGTATCTGGTCACCGATCAGGGCATCGATGCTTCCCGCATCTCGGTAGCGAGCGGCACCGATGACTCCCAGACGGTCCAGGATTACCTGGTTCCGGCGGGCGCCAACTTCTCCAACGACGTCCAGGGCACAACCCCGGTCGATGAGTCTACGGTGACGCCGCAGACCCGTAAACCGCTGCCCATGCGTCATCACACCAAGCACCACAGCACGAAGTAATGCTGTAGGGCCCTGCTTTTACCTCGGCTTTCCGTCGAGGCCAATTCTCGCCGGGCCCTCACAACCTGCGGGTCCGGCGAGAGCCCTCCGCAAAATTTGAGAGGCTGACCGTTCTTCGGTCAGCCTCTTTGTTTTCCTAGCTCGCGGAATTGATTCCGGGACGAGGAGAACCTGCGCTAAAGGAAGAGGACCTGCTTTGATTCACTGATCATCTGGATGAAGGTCCCCACTCCGACGTAGTCGATGTCCGGATACGCGATCATCTCTTCCTCTTGGAGCCCCATCACCCCCATCGACATCTCGCAGACGTGGATGCGCACGCCAAACTCCCCGGCTTCCTTCATCAACTGCTCGAGAGATTTGACCCCACGGGCCTTCATAACCGAGCGGATCATCCGCGGCCCCATCCCGCACATCTGCATCTTCGAGAGAGGCAGCTTCTGGCTGCTGCGCGGCAGCATCCAGCCGAACATCTTGTCGAGCAAGCCTTTCGCGGGCGATTTCTTCGGGTCCCGCAATGCCGCCGTCGCCCAGAAGGTAAAGAACATATCCACCTGAATGTCATAGGCCACGGCGCCGAGCGCGATGATGAATGCCGCCATCGTGTTGTCCAGGTTGCCGCTCATCACGCCGATGGAAAGGCGGTCGTTGCCCGCTGTCTTCTCCAGCGCATCAACGCGCTCTGTCAGCGCTTCCAGCGCCTGCTGCAATACTCTCTCTTCCGTCAGTTGCATAGGTCTCCCTTTCCGACTCCCATGTTGTGGTTGTCTCAACCTTGCGCACGGGAGACGACTTCGGTGGCCGGTGCGTGCCGCCAGGCGACCACTGTGAGCGCCATCGTGCGATAAAGCACATGCGCAAACTTGGTCAACGGCAGCATGGCCACCAGGTCCATGGCCAGCACCACATGCGCGAAAAAGACCGCGTGTCCAACCTCACCCATGGGTGCGTAGACGGCGATCTCCGTGACCAACCCGGTAAGCACTGTCCCAGCCAGAAGCAGCGGGAAAAACCAGTCCGCAAATGAACTTCTGCGCCAGGGAACCTCCTCGGCGCGCCAGCGCCGACTGAGCACAATCGCCAGGCCGTAGAGGCAGACAAGCCCACCCAGCGCGCCCAACAAGCGCATCGGATACCACGGCATTACCGGCGAGCCGATCGGCTTCAACAGATAATCGAGCGTCGTCGCAATCAGCATCGCCAGGAACCCGCCCATTACCGCGGCATGTGCCGTCAAGGTGCGCTTGTACCATGGGTCCGCGGAGCTTGGCGGCATCTCCTCACCCGTGTCGCAACTCTGAAACCGCGTATGCATCAGCGCATCGGAAATCGCCGAGATCAAGGCACCGGGCAGAGCGGAGAAGCGCAGCGCATGCCCCTTGCGGACCTGCTCTGCGCGCACGTGCAAGTACATCGACAAGAGCCCAAGCGCGGCGCTGAGCCCGACCAGAACAAAGAGAGCGACACCGATGCTGTGAATCCATTCGCCGGGAAGGAAGCCAAAGAGGGGCGCATCCGGCGCGCCCGCCCGATGCTTTGCCGCGAGCAGCAAGCTGAAGATTCCTGAGAAAAGCGCAAAGACCGTCAGATTGCCCCATGCCGAGCGATTCGCCAGCCCCGAGAGGCCAGTGAAGTCGTATTGCGCGATGGCGTAACTGCGCGCCGCGGCCATGAACGAGGCCGGATCCGCCTGGCGCGGACAAGTCTGCGTGCACTCGCCGCATGCATAGCACAGCCACAGGTCCTCGCTGGCCAGAAGCTCCTTTTCCATGCCCACCTGCGCCATGCGAATCATGCGCCGCGGAAATCCCCCCGCATCCTCGGCTAACGGGCAAACGGCAACGCAATTGCCGCAGTTAAAACAGGCGCTCACATCGAGCCTGCCGCCGGGTCCGTGGCGTTTGATCTTCCCCAGGAGCTGTGTGTTCACAGTGCGAGCCATATCTATCTTCCCTCAGCGGATGAGTGGCCGCCGGCCGATCCAGCGTCGTCGGATACCAGCGCGTAGAGCAGATAATCGCCGTCTTCGCCGGCCTCGATCACCTTGCCGTACTTGCGCATACCGGTCACGTGCCAGAGCGCTTCGTGGGGCGGCATCTGCAGCGCTTCGGCAATCTGCGGCACAGTGGCGGGCTGCGCGGCCAGCAGCTTGGCGATCTCTTTGCGCGCGGCCAGCAGTTGTTTTTGAGCTTTGCGCTTGTCTTCGCTGATGCCGCCCATGCTTTCGCGGAGTGCCGTCAGCGCCTGCCGTTGTTCGGCGGTCAATGTTCTCAAGGCCATGATTGTGTCCTCTCTGCGCTTTCAGCCAATCTGCACAAGTTCCTGCGCGCAGTTCTGTCCCGGCACACCTTCGGCAATGCCGTCCACCATTGCGTCAAACTGATCGAGACGCCAGCCATTCAACTGAATGGCCCGCTGCGGACATACCGCGACGCACGCGCCGCAGCCGACGCAAAGACCCGCGTTGACCTCGGCACGCTCCACCAGTTCACCGTTCACCTCCCGGGTCACCAGGCGCAACGCTCCCTCATACACGCACTGGGTCACGCATTGCGCTTCGCCGCAGCAGGCGTCCTGATCTACCTCGGCAACAAACGGATTCAGCTCTACCTCTTCTTTGGCGAACATGGCTGCGGCCTTCGCCGCCGCAGCACCTGCTGCCGATAGCGTCTCCTGGATGTTCATGGGTCCTTGCGCAGTACCCGCCAGCAGCACACCGTTCACAGCAACTTCCACGGGGCGCAGCTTGGGATGAACCTCCTGCAGGAATCCGTCTTCTCCGGTGGCGAGCTTCATCTGCTCGATCAGATCGGCGATATCGCCCGGGATCATGCCCGTGCCCAGAACCAGCAGATCCACCGGCACCGTCAGTTCCTCATTCCAGGTCAGAGTGTCTTTGACGGTGATGGAGAGAGCGCCGCGGCGCGCGTGCTCCCTCGGCGTCGCTTCCGCTTTGGGCGGCTCCTCGCCGTTGTAACGGAAGAAGACCACGCCGGCTTTGCTGGCCTCGATGTAGTAGTTCTCTTCGCCGCGTCCATAGGTGCGGATGTCCTGATAGAAGCTGTAAACCCCGGTCTTGTTGAAGCGGCGTCGCACCGCCAATGCCTGCTGCAGAATGGTGGTACAGCAGGTGCGCGAACAGTAGGTGTTCAGCCGCCCATCGGCCTGGGGCTCGTGCACGCCATCCAACTGGCGGCTGCCCACGCAATGCAGGAATGCAATGTTGTTCACTGCGCGGCCATTTACAGTCAGATGGCGCGCACTGTCTGGCGTGGATCGCATGAGCTGAATGAACTCCGGCAACGTCAGGACGCAGGGATCCGTCCGGTAGAGGAATTCGTTCTCTTGCGGCTGATAGCAGCGAAAGCCTGTGGCTACAATGATGGCCCCTGCCGTTACCTCGCTCGGCAATGCGCCCTCTGATTCCACCTGCACCTTGAAGTTGCCGATGAAGCCGCTGACGGCCTTGATCTGACTGGAGAGGCGCACTTCGATCCTGGCGTCGCGGTTGACCCGCTGCGCCAACTCCGCAACCAGCTTGGCCGCGTCCTGTTCGCTCGGATAGACGCGGCCGCGCTCGTTCAGATGTCCCCCCAACTCGCCAGCCTTTTCCACCAGCAGAACCTGAATGCCGCGCGCCGCGAGATCAGAAGCGGCCTTCAGTCCCGCGATGCCCCCGCCTATCACCAGAGCCCGGCGATGATTGGGCAGCTTGATCTGCTCCAGCGGCACTGCGTGCCGCAGCTTGCCAATCGCCGCGGCGATCATGCGAATTGCCTTTGAGGTGGCCCCCGCCGGGTCATGCTTGTGCGCCCACGACGCCTGCTCGCGGATGTTCACGTGCTCGTAGAGATATGGATTCAATCCGCCGCGCGCCACCGCACCGCGAAAAGTCTGCTCGTGCAAAAAAGGCGAGCAGGAGGCAACCACCACGCGGTCCAGATTCTCCTTCAGAATGTCATCGCTGATGGTGTGCTGGCCCGGATCGGAGCAAACGAAGGTGTGCACCTTCGCTGTCGCTACGCCCGGAATCAGCTTCACCGTCTCCGCAACCTGCTCCACGTCCACCACATCGGAGATGTTGCCCCCACAGCGGCAGATGTAGACTCCGATCTTCAACGCCGCATCGTCGCTGCCATACGTGCTGCTGTTTGGAGCGACTGCGGCTCGCTGACCGGCCGCGATCTGTGCTTCGATGCGCGCCGGGTCATTCTGCTCAACTTCGCAGCCGGGCTCTTCCCGAAATTCATTCTGAGTGCTCATCGCTCTTCTCTTTGCGCGGGCTTCGGATTCGCTATCCAACCAAAGCCGCCTCCCGCTTCTGGTAGAGATACTGGCAGGCCTGCATGGCGGCAGCGCCGGCCTCCGCTATGGTGTCGACAATATCTTTGGGCCCGGCGGCAGTGCCGGCGGTGAAGATGCCGGGAGCCGTGGTGGCGGTGGGGGCGGTCAAACTGGGGGTGGCCACAAAACCATCCGTTGCGCAGGCAACGGGCGAGATCTGCGCCGGGTTCCAGCCGGGGATCATTCCCTGCGCCAGCACCACCAGATCGTGTACGCGCTCCTGCATTGGGTTCTCGGCATCTTCGGTGGTCTCCACGTGCAACCGCAGGTCGCCGCCCTGGAGGGGATCGATCCGCGCAACCTTCCCACGCACAAAATTGATGCCCATCGCCTTGGCGTTCTGGAAGAACTGCTCGTACCCTTTGCCGAAGGCGCGAATGTCCATGTAGTAGATGGTGATGTCGGCCAGCGGCAGCGCGCCGGAAAGCAACATTGCCTGCTTGATGGCGTACATGCAGCAGACGCGCGAGCAATACGACACGCCAATGGATTCGTCGCGCGAACCGGCGCACTGCACAAATGCGACTGAGCCGGGGATCTTGCCGTCTGAGGGACGCAGCACCCGGCCGTAGGGCCCGTGCGGCGCCAGCAGCCGTTCCAGCGTCATTGGCGCGATCACGTTCTGGCTGCGCGCGGCGTTGTACTGCGGCTTCAGCGTCACGCTGTTCAATTCAAAGCCGGAAGCGACGATCACCGCCTGGGTCTCAATCGTCAGGCGGCGTGGTTTCTGATCGAACTCAATGGCATCCGTCGGGCAGACACGCGCGCATGTGCCGCAGGTGAGACAATGCTCGGCATCGAGGACTGCCTTTTGCGGAATAGCGTTGGTGAACGGGACGGCGATGGCGCGCACCGCACCCAATCCCTCTTCGAAACGGTCGCGAAACTCCGTGTCGCATGCATACTCGCATAAGCGGCAGCCGATGCATTTGTCGAAGTTCACATAGGTTGCCTTCTGCAGCAGCTTGACCCGATGCACCCCATCGCGCGATTCGATCGCTTGCACTTCGGTGTTGGTGAGGATCTGGATGTTCTGGTGATGCGCGGCCGCCGACATCTTGGGCGTGGTGATGCAACTGGCGCAATCGAGCGTCGGAAAGACCTTGCTGAGGGCGATCATGTGGCCGCCGATGCTCGCGTTCCGCTCCACCACCAGAACCTTCAGGTCCTGATCGGCCATATCGAGCGCCGACTGTAAGCCGGCGATCCCGCCGCCCACAACCACGGCGTCCGGCTTGAAATCCGATGAGATCTTGGTGTTCATACCAGAATTCCTCGCGCATCTGAGGAGAGTGCCTCGAGCTGATCCGTACCCTGCAATCGGGCCAGCGATTCAGTGCGCAACTGCTCCGCCAAAGCCCGGTCTACGGGACCAATGCGGCTAAGGTGCTCGTTCAGCAGCGCAATTTCTTTCAGGAACGCCTTGATGCAGACCGTGCAGATCGCGGTGAGGCGGATACGCTCCGTCTCCAGGCCGCCGGCTTTCATACGGTCCGTCAGTTGATCGATCCGCGCGGCCAGCTTCTCGTAGGCGCCGTGATAGGGGCAGTCTGAGCCGCATGCCGCAATCAAGATCGCATCTATGCCCTTGCTGAAGCTGCGCAGATAAAAATCCTCGGGAAAGAGCACTGGAGAAGGAACGCGCAGGATGTGCACATTCGAGGGGTACTCCTGATGTGCTTTGCCCACGGCGTCTGCGCCGGGGTAAGCGCACTTCTCGGTCGCCAGGACCAGAATCTTCGGAACGAAGCTCTCGCTCATGCTGCATCTTTCCGATCCCCGCCCGAAGGGCAGGGATCTCCCGGCCGCCGGCAAAGGCCGGCTGGGCTGTATCGTCATCTGCGGGAAAGCGGCTACTTCTTGCGGCGCACCAACAGCCGGTCGTGACCTTCGGCCTCGAGAATGCCGAGAAATTCGTGGCCTACCTTGGCTGCCCAGGCCGCAATGTCCTTGCGGGAGCCCTTATCGTTGGATTTGATCTCAAGAATCTGCCCGACTTTTACCTGGCCGATGCCCTTCTTGGCCTCGAGAAGAGGGCCGGGGCACGCGGTTCCGCGGGCGTCGATGGTTTTATCGGGGACGATGGTCATGACTGCTTCGCTCAAGGGAATCACTCCTGGATGAATCTTGCCGCCAGACGAGCCTGGTCAGGCGTTCTGTAAAATCGTGCCGTTGTTGTGCCGCGCCGCCTGGGAAGAGGCTTGAGCCGCTTCACGGCGCAGCCGCTCTGAAAGTGCGTTGCGGATCAGGTGCATCGCTTCAAGAATGCGCGGATCTGCTACCCGGTAATACACGCTCTGCGCGCGCTTCTCGGCTGTCACCGCGCCGCGCTCACGCATCATGCGCAAATGCTGCGAGGCATTGGTGATGCTGATGCCGGTGCTTGCGGCGATCTGTGTCACCGTGCGCCCCTCCTCCTGCAATGCGCAAAGAATCCGCATCCGCGTGCAGTGCGCAAGTGTGCAAAAAAACTCGCCGAGCAACTCGCAGGAGGCATCATTGACTGGATTGCGCATGGACCTTTCTCAACCTAGCAACCTTGCGTATTTGCGTAATCTTGCAACTACTGGAATGACTCTAGCCTGCGCAGGGAGTCCGCCTCGGTGTCTCTGGTCACCTCGCTGTGTGCTTCTGAAGGGCGGCGGGCGCGAAAGCTCGTGATCCATTTGGGGATCTTTTTAGGGTGGTCTCCGCACAGATGAATGCACGCGGCATGCCACAACGCGTGAGCGGCGCAGGTGCATCCTATGCTGTTCATCCTGCGGATTGATTCGCTTTCAGCAGGACAGGGATCTTACAAAATCATCGCCGCGCCATTGCAGGATGCAACGCTACCTGGTGCGCGTGGGGGCAGGATGCGGCCGGGATGGCTCCTCCGCGGCCTTGAGCTTTCGATAGAGAGTGCTGGGGTTGATGCCTAGTTCCCGTGCCGCCTGGCGGCGATTGCCCTGGTTGCGAGCGAGCGCTGCTTCAATCATCTGCATCTGCGCGGAGCGCATATCTGTCGCCACCACGGCAGGGGCGCCCGCGGGCGCATGACGCAACTCCACTGGCAGGTGCTCGATTTCGATCCGGCCGCCGCGGCACAGAACAAAGGCCTGTTCGATGATGTTCTCGAGTTCGCGTACATTCCCCGGATAATCATGCTCCATCAGGCGCGCCATCACGTCTGAAGATACGCCGCTGATGTGCTTCTGCTGCAGATGGTTGAACTTGGCAACCAGGTGATCCACCAGGAGAGGAACATCCTCCCGGCGCTCGTGAAGCGATGGGATGCGCAGGTGGACGACGCGAATTCGATAGAACAGATCTTCCCGGAACTTGCCTTGCCGTACCAGTTGCGCCAGATTTCTGTTCGTAGCTGCCAGTACCCGCACGTTGATTTTGACCGCTTCGGTCGCCCCCAGCGGTTCAATGCTTTTCTCCTGCAGAACACGCAGCAGCCGAACCTGCATCGCAGGGGAAATGTCGCCGATCTCGTCAAGGAAGATGGTGCCGCCGTCGGCCAGCGCAAAGCGGCCGGGCTTGTCCTTTTTGGCATCCGTGAAAGCCCCGGCTTTGTACCCGAAGAGCTCCGATTCGAGCAGAGCATCGGGTAAGGCCGCGCAGTTCACGGCGACGAACCGCCTTTTGCTGCGGGGCGAGAGGTGATGGATGGCCCGCGCAAACAGTTCCTTTCCGGTGCCGCTGTCCCCTTCAATCAGCACCGTGCTGGGACTGGCGGCTATTTGCGGCAACAGGTCAAACAAACCTTGCATGGCCGCGCTCCGGCCCACGATGTCTTCGAACGTGTAGCGCGCCTCGAGTTCTTTGCGCAATTGGGCAACATAGCTCAGGTCTTCAAAGGATTCGACACCGCCGACCGTTTCCCCTTCCGCGTTACGCAGCAGCGCCGTCGAGATGCGAATGGGAATCGTGGCGCCATTCGCGCCGATGATGTTTGCTGTTGCTCCCATAACCGGCTTGCCGCTGGTCAGCGTGCGCCGCAGCGCGCAGGCTTCTTCGCAGATGCTGGCCCGAAACACATCCGAGCATCGCCGGCCGATGGCATCCTGGCGGCGAACCCCGGTAATCCGCTCAGCGGCACGATTGAATGCCGTAATGTGCCATTCGTGATCAATGGAAAACACACCTTCGTTGATCGAGTCGAGAATCGGATCGGTCTGGAAGCCAGCCATACCAGCAGCTTATCCAGATGCATTGCATCGTGCGGTGACGGCTCTCACCACGAGTGCAGATTGCAACCTCGCAGGGCGTCTCATCCGGCATCCGCAACAGGTTACCCTTTGGCCCGCAAACTGCATCATCGGCTGCGATGAGAATTGCGATCCCCCAATGGCAGGGGCGCATTGCGCCCGTCTTCGACGTCGCCAGCCACCTTCTGCTTGTGGATATTGAGCAGGGACGCGAGATCCATCGGGAGGAAAGGCATCTCGGCAGAAAGACAGGACTGCCGCGTGCTGCCTACCTGGTCCGTTGCGGTACCAACGTCCTGATTTGTGGCGGAGTATCCGCATCGCTTCAGTTGAGAGTTGCCGGGCTGGGCATTCGGGTCGTCTCCTTCATCTGCGGAACGGTGGACGAGGTGCTTGCTGCCTATCTGAGCGGCAAACTTGCCAGCCCGGCGTTTGCAATGCCGGGCTGCTGCCGCTGCCGCAGAAAGGGCGGAGACAAGGCCTCACCCGCCGGCCGTCAGCGTGGCCCGACCTTACCGTTTTGAGGAGATATGGCAAACCAACGCGTGGTCATTGTCGGGGGAGTTGCAGGTGGAGCAACCTGTGCTGCCCGCTTGCGGCGTCTGGATGAAGATGCGGAGATCGTGCTTCTTGATCGCGGACCCTATGTATCCTTTGCGAATTGCGGATTGCCCTACTATGTAGGCAACATCATTCGCGATGAAGCCAAGCTTCTGCTGGCTACGCCGGCGCTGTTCAAAGAGCGGTTCAACATAGAAGTCCGGACGCGTACGGAAGCTGTTGCCATCGACCGCGCAGCGCGGTCCATTACCGTTCATGACCACGTCACCGGACGCGAGTCCAAAGAACAGTACGACGCGCTGATGTTGTCACCGGGCGCAGCGCCGATCCGCCCGCGCTGGCCCGGCATCCATTTGCCCGGGATCTTTACCCTCCGCAGCATCCCCGACAGCCGGGAGATCCGCGAGTGGCTCGACTCGCGGCAGCCACAGAAAGCGGTGGTGGTCGGCGGCGGCTTCATCGGTCTCGAGATGGCCGAAAACCTCGCCCATCGCGGGATCCAGGTCACCATTGTCGAGCTGGCGAATCAGCTCATGCCGCCGCTCGATCCGGAGATGGCCGAGTACGCGCGGCGGCACGTGATCTCCCGTGGCGTCCAAGTGCTGCTGGGCGATGGCGTCGCGGGATTTGAACAGTCGTCCAGCGGAGCGCTGCGGGTGCGCACGCAGGCGGACGCGGTTCTGGATGCCGACTTGGTCATCTTGGCCATCGGCGTTCGGCCGGAGACAAAGCTCGCGCGTGACGCCGGACTGGAGATTGGGGACCGCGGCGGCATCCGGGTGGATAGCTCCATGCGCACCAGCGACCCGCACATCTGGGCCATCGGCGATGCCGTGGAAGTGAAGAACCGCCTTACCGGTCAGTGGGAGTTGATCCCGCTCGCCGGGCCTGCAAATCGCCAGGGGCGCACTGCGGCGGATGCCATCTGCGGCCGCGACACGCAGTTCGAGGGAGTTCTCGGGACGGCGGTGTGCGGATTCTTCGGCCTGACGGTATCGCTCACCGGCGCAACGGAGAAGGCGCTTCGCAATGCCGGATTCGCAGATTACCAGGCTGTCTATCTTCACCCCAACCAGCACGTCAGCTACTACCCGGGTGCGCATCCGATTCATTTGAAGCTGCTCTTTCGCAAACCCGACGGCCTGCTGTTGGGCGCGCAGGCCGTCGGAGAATCCGATGTGGCGCGCCGCATCGACGTGCTCGCAGCTGCCATACAGATGAAGGCAACCGTCTTTGACCTGGAAGATGCGGAGCTTTGCTACGCGCCTCAGTATGGAGCCGCAAAAGATCCCGTGAATCTGGCCGGAATGGTAGCCGCGAATGTTCTGCGCGGAGACGTGGAGCTTGCGCCCTGGAGAGAGGTGGAATCCCCCCGCGCCTTTCTTCTGGATGTGCGCGAGCCGCAGGAGTATCGCGCCGACGCTATTCCGGGTTCGCGGAATATCCCGCTGGGTCAACTTCGATCCAGAATGCACGAACTGCCCCGCTCCGGCGAAATCTGGGTCAGCTGCGGCATCGGCCAGCGTGCCTACTACGCCGTCCGCATTCTCGTGCAGCATGGATTCCGCGCCAGCGTTCTCTCCGGAGGCTTCCAGACCTACGAGGCGCTCTACCCGATCCCCTAGCGGAGCATTCTCTGCCACATCGTCTCGACCTCCGCAGCCACTGGGGCGCGCTTGCGAGTGTGCAATCATAGAGGCATCGAGAGATGCTTGCTGCTGGGGTAGGGCTTGCCCTCATCGACTTTCACAATCTGCGGTATGGAACACACAAATCCTCCGGGCCTGTAGCTCAACGGTTAGAGCAGGGGACTCATAATCCCTTGGTTGGGGGTTCAAATCCCTCCGGGCCCACCATCGCATCCTCGCGCAGATTCTTTCCGTGGTGTGGGTGCGTGGCAAGGCTGCCTTGGCCTGCCGCGTGACAGCCCTGCGGCCCGGGGCACTATAATTCGTGCCAAGGCCGGAGCAATCCAGCCCCTATTCTTCCCTGAAGCGAGAAACTCCTTGGCTCGAGAGCTTTTTACCGCGCGTTTGGCGCGGAAAGATTGCATTTCTGAAGTGGCCCAATGCTACCACTTCGAATTCGTCATCGACGGGCTCGAGAGCTTTTCCTTCGCGCCCGGTCAGTTCGTCTCCGCAGTGGCCCACGACCAGAACGGCAAGCAGCAGACGCGCGCCTACTCCATCGCTTCGGCGGCTCGCGAAAACCGCTTTGACCTCTGTGTGAACCGCGTGGAGAATGGCTTCTTCTCCAATCACCTGGCCGATCTGCCCGATCTGCCCGTCGGCGGCAGCATTCAGTTGCACGGTCCGCACGGCCATTTCGTGCTCCAGGAGCCCATCACCGACTCCATCTTCGTGGCGACCGGAACCGGCATTGCTCCCATGCGCGCCTACGCGCAATGGCTCTTTCCCGAGAACGGCGAAGACCGCAGTCAGGGCAAGGACATCTGGCTGGTCTACGGCACCCGCTATGAGACGGACATTTATTATCACCAGGAGTTCGAGGCGCTGGCCGCCCGCAAGCCCAACTTCCACTATCTCGCCACGCTCAGCCGCGCACAGGATTCCTGGACCGGCCTGCGCGGGTACGTGCAGGATCATGTGGCCCGCATTGTGGAAGAGCGCGCCGCTCGCCTTGGCCTGACCCTGCCGCAGCCCCCCGCCGATCCTGCCATTCCCGCCAAAGATCTGCGCTTCGACATCTACGCCTATATCTGCGGCCTGAACAACATGGTCTCCGGCGTGCGCGAACTGCTGACCCAGTACGGCTGGCACAGAAAACAGATCGTCTTCGAGCGCTACGACTGAGCTCCGGATGCGGTATTGTGCTGCCTTGCAATCCGGCACCACGCTCCCCGGAACCAATCAACAGCAACCCCGCTGCGGCGGTATACTCACAGGTTGCCATGCCTGTCGAAACCGAGATCAAATTCCGCATTGCCGATCTTCACGCGCTCGAACAGAACCTGCGTGATGCCGGCTTCCGGCTGGAGACGCCGCGTACCTTCGAGAGCAATGTCCTCTATGACACGCCGGACCGCCAGATGCGCGCTCGCACCGAGATTCTGCGCATTCGCAACTATGGAGGCCGCTGGCTGCTGACCCACAAACGGCTGCCCGACTCCGGCCCTGGCGAGGATGTGCATAAGCACCGCATGGAGACCGAGACCGCGGTCTCTGACGGCGAAGCGCTCGCCGAGGTCTTCTCCGCCCTGGGTCTGGTTCCGGCCTTTCGTTACGAGAAGTGGCGCGCTGAATGGACCGACGGCGAAGGCCACTGCGTGATCGATGAGACTCCCATCGGAAATTATGCGGAACTGGAGGGCTCGCCCGAGTGGATCGAGCGGATCTCCGCCACGCTGGGCGTCGATCACGCGCAGTACCTGACCCTCAGCTACGGACGGCTCTTTGACCAGTGGCGTCAGGACCACCCCGGCGCCGCCGAAGACCTGACCTTCGCCGCCATCTCCGCAGTCGACTGACCTTTCGCTGATCTCTGGGGCGGGCCGCCGGTTTTACTTGTTTTCAAGTCCCGTCAGGCGGAAGGTGATGGTTCCCCAGAAGAGGCGAGCGCGCATCTGCACCGGCAGGTGGCGAGCATCATCCGTGTACCAGATCCAGATATCGCCGCGGTTCTTGACTACGCCGGCATCGGCCGTGGGTTGCACGCGGATGGTGTTGTAGGTGCCAAGCGGGGTGCGAACCACCTCGTGCGCCTCAACCTTCATCGTGACCTGCACGATGTGCTGGGCGTCGAAGACCGGCAGCACGAAGTTGTGTCCAATCTCCAGGGGCAGCGACGAGGGATAGAAGATGCCCGAGAGCAGATCGGTCATGCACCCGTGGATGGGTGATTCGATGTGCTGGCTCTGGCCTTTGACCAAGTTCTTCTGATCGTAGATGGCCTTCGATTGCGCATAATCGAGGCGCAGCGTGGCGTTTACCTGGCGACGGCCCTCGACCGTCTGCTTGTCGAGCCCGTAGCTGCAGCCCTTCTGGCGGTCAAAGGTGGACTGGAAGCGGTCGCTGACGTGGAAGAGCAGGTTGATGGCGCCTATCGTATCCGCCGTGGCGGTGATCTGCTCGCGGTCGCCGTCGGAGCTGAAGTGGATGACGGCGGTGCCGGCAGGAAACACGCGCCAGTCCACCGAGTAGGTCAGCGTCTGCTTGTCGGGAAAACTGTAGCCCGGCCGAGGCGGCGGAATCTGGTCCGGCTGCGTGCTCTGGGCAAAGGCTCCGAGAGCGGCAGCGCAAAAAAGCAGGGCTGCTAGGGGGCGCATCTTCAACAACTTAGGTATCGCTCCTTTGGTGCATCAATCAGGCAAAGCGGCTGGGCGTGCTCACCATGCCCGGTGCAGGATCGCTGCCATGGCCGGCCGAAGGAAGAGCAGACTTAAGTAAAGCAGTGCAGCCCCTAAAAGAGCATTGTACTCGCGGTGGCGCAGATAGAGCGCGAGCGAGAATCCACCGGAGCTCTCCTCGCCGGGCAGAGAGGTCTGCGCCGGAGGCCGGGCTGGGGTGAGCCTCGGCAGGAGGCGCGGAACCCGGCGGCAGTACTCGTCAAAGCCGGGGAAGGTGGCGCGCAAAAACTGCTCCTCCGAGGCGATCACCGGAATATAGATGATGGCAAATCCCGCGGCCAGCACCAGGGCGAAAATCCAGCTCTCCAGGGCGACAGCGAAGCCCGCGGCAATCAGCATCGAGCCAAGATAGAGCGGGTTGCGGGTGTGCGCATAGGGGCCGGTCTGGGTCAGCTCGCGATTCTTCTTCACATAGCCGGAGGCGTAGCCGCGCAAGGCGAGCCCGGGAAGCACCAGCGCCAGGCTGCCCAGAATTGCCGCCGTGGGTGGGGCCTGCCGCCACAATTCGGCTAGGTATAGCGCGGCGGTCACGAAGCCCAGAGGGACGCGGATGCGGCGCGCGACGGCGCGCCAGCGCTCCATGAAGGAGGGCCGGGTTGCGGAGATCTGGCCGGGAGGAGTTGTTTCGCTCATCTCTGGCTATTTTCTCCTGCCAGCAGCGACTCTGCCGAGCGCAGCACGTCCTCGGGTGAGATGGTCAGCAGGCCAGCTTCGGGTTCGGCCCGCCGGGTGTGGTCGCGGCGGCTCAGCGGACTGCGCAGCACAATGAACCGGGTTCCATACGGGCCATTGCGGCTGGGATCTGTGGGGCCGTAGATCCCCACCACCGGCCGGGCGAGCGCGCAGGCCAGGTGCAGTGGCCCGGTATCGCCGCCGATGCACAGCGCGATGCGGCGGGTGAGCGCGATCAGTTCATCCAGCGAGGCATTGACCGGCTGGGCTGCCCCGCCGCTGCCTTCCGCAATGGAGCGGGCCAGCGACTCCTCACCAGGGCCGCTGTTCACCAGCACGAACATACCCCGGGCGGTCAGATTCCTCGCCACCTCGGCATAGCGTTCCGCCGGCCAGCGCTTGGCGCCCCAGCCGGCGCCTGGGGTGAGCAGCGCTACCGGCCGTCCGGCGGCGGAGCGCTGCAGAACATCGGCCCATGCCTCGGCTGCGGGGTTCACGGGCAGCAGTGGAGCAGAGCAGGGAAGCGCATCGCCGGCGATGGCGGAGGCCAACTCGATGTCCTGCTCGATCACGTGGGCGCCGTGGGTCCGGATGCGCTCCGTAAAAAGTCTGCGTGCGGCCCGCTCGCGGGGGTGCATCTCGCCAATCACACGCTTGGCTCCGGCCATGCGGGCGATGATCGCGGAGCGGATCGCGCCTTGCAGATCGATGACGGCCTGATAGCCGCCCCCGCGAAGCTCGCGGCGCAGGGCGGCGAGTTCGCGCGCGGTCTGCACCGTCAGCGGCCGACGTCCCCACTCCTTCACGGGAGCGAAGTGCAGCCTGTCGACAAGCGGCTGCTCTGCCGGCCGGCCCTCTTCTCCCTTGTTTCCCTGTTCCCTCGTCGCCTCGTTCCCAGCCCTTAGCAGCGCCCGCCAGCGCGGATCGACGACCCAGCCGATCTGCCACTCGGGGTGCGCGGCACGCAGCGCGGTTATCGCCGGCAGGGCATGGAGGATATCGCCCATGGCGCCCAGCCGCACCACGAGCAGACGGAATGGAACATGCGTGTGCAAACCCTGATTTTCGCACAGTCGTGCCGACTCGGCAGCCGGCTGGACCCCCGCCGTTTTCCGCCATCTTGCCCGGAGCTGCCGCTGCCTTGCATGCGCGACAGCGAAGACTAGCACGCCCGGAGCGCCGGTCTTCTGACCAGCCGTAGCGCGGCTCTCCGGACCCAGGCTGCGGACTGCCCGCGTAGCGTCACGCTCCCCGTCAGCTTCCGATCCAGCGGGGGGCTAGAAATGCAGCGTCATCTTCGCCGTCAGCGTCCGCGGCGTCACGTAATGCGTGCCGCTGAACGTCGAAAGGAAGTTGTAGAGCGCGTACTTGTTCGTCATGTTGATGGCCGTCACATCTAGGTCGATCTTGTAGTGGTCGGCATCGAAGATATTGTTCTTTCCCAGGTCCACGTCGAACAGGCTGCGCGGCTGCATGCGCGGCGGATTGCGGTCGTTGTCCCCGGTATTCGGCGCGGGGATGTTGAGCAGCGTTGAACTGAGCTGGTTCGCGGGGCAAACTGCCGGCAACGCCATCGTCGGCGTCGCCCTCTGCCCATTACACATCAGCCCCGCTTCAAACTCTTCGTCGGCTGTAAAGGGCAGTGCCACGGGCGCTCCGGTAACGGGATTTGCGGTGGCAGGAATGTTGTTGTCGAGCATGGCGACCGCCGGCTGCCCGCCCAGAGTCGTGGTGCTGTTGATGCACGGCGTATTCGGGTCGAGCGACGAGAGGCCGTAGCAGGGCGTTGAGCCCGCTACCATGCCGGAGTCGAAGTGCCAGTTCAATCCTCCCCAGATGCCTTTGAGGAACTTGCCGCCTCGCGGCAGCGTGTACTGCAGATGGCTGTTCTCGTTGAACTTCTCATCGTGATCGATGCGGAAGGGAAGGCCCACCTGGCCGACCGTAGCACCGGCGCCGGCTACCTGCGGCGGAAAGAACCGCGCCGCCACTGAAGAGGCGTCCATATACGCCGTGAAGTTGTGGAAGCTGGCGACATTGGCATGGAGTGCATAGCCCGGAATCTTCGAGTTGTGCCAGTCGATCGGGAAGGTAATTGGGGTA
>DAIDLI010000038.1 GCA_027449545.1 Acidobacteriaceae bacterium
GAGTTCGGAGTTTTGGCAACAGCTATCGAGTCACACTTCGGGCGAGCAAGAGAGCACCGCAGGCGGCTCTGTCCATCAGGGCAGTACTGCGCCATCCAAGATGTGGATGGCCGCCGACGTGGCAACCGTGCTGGCCGTGGCGGTCGCTACCACGTTCTATCGGCTGCACACCGGTCCGGTAACGGGAGCCAGGGATCTCTGGGCCGGAACCCTGATCCGCGGGCAGTCGATCTGGATCCTGCTGGGATTTTTGCTCGGCTTCACCATCGTCCTGGTGGTGGTCAGCCGGCGCCTTCATCTCTATACGCCGTTACGCATTGCCAGCATTCTGCACGAGCAGCGCAGGAACGCACAAGCCTGCTTGACCTCTGGGCTGTTGTTGACCGGCGCTCTCTATCTGGCCCGCGCCTGGGATATTCCGCGCAGCATCGTCCTCACCACGGTCGTTTTGGTCATGTTGCTGCTCGGGTTGCGGCGCCTGCTCTACCGACTGACGCTCTACCGGCAGTTTGCCCGCGGCGTGGGCACGCGCAATGTGCTGATCGTGGGGACCGGGCCTGAGGCTTATGCGCTGCGTCACCACCTGGATACCCTGCGCTACCTGGGCTATAGCTTCAAGGGGTACATCGCTGCCCCGGGCGACGGGCCCGGCGAGGAAGGCGAGGTCGTCGGCACGTTGGAGACCCTCTTCCAGAGCGCGCGGCGGTTCTTCGTCGACGAGATCTTCTTCACCACCCGCTGCGACCGTAAGACCGTGCAGGGGGTGCTTGAAACCTCACGCGCTCAGGGCATCGACCTGCGCCTTGTGCCCGACCTCTATGAAGGGCTGGCCTGGAACAGCCCCGTGGAGTATATCGGCCAATTTCCCACGATTCCCCTGCACTGCGGTCGCGTTCCCGAGTTGGCCTTGGGCGTCAAGCGCATCATTGACCTGCTTCTCTCGGCTTTGGCCCTGCTGATTCTGTCCCCCTTGTTCCTGGTGGTGGCCATCGCGATCAAATTAGACTCGCCGGGTCCGGTGTTCTACTGCTCGGAACGGATTGGCAAAAAGGGAAGGGTCTTTCGCTGCACCAAGTTTCGTACCATGGGGGTGGACGCCGAGCGGCGTAAGGCCGAACTGCTGCACATGAACGAGCGGGACGGCGTGCTCTTCAAGGTTTCAAACGATCCCCGCGTGACCCGGCTCGGTCGCTTCCTGCGCAAGTACTCAATCGATGAACTGCCGCAGTTCTGGAACGTGCTGAAGGGCGAAATGAGCGTGGTCGGTCCGCGCCCCCCACTGGCCAGCGAAGTCAAGGAGTACACCCTCAACCACCTGCGCCGCCTGGATGTTACCCCTGGAATTACCGGCCTGTGGCAGGTGCAGGGGCGTCGTGATCCGTCCTTTGCCAGCTACGTCTCGCTGGATGTGACCTACATCGACAACTGGAGCATATGGCTCGATTTTAAGATCATTCTCCGCACAATCCGGGTTATCTTCGCTGGAACTGGAAGCTAACGCGCGATATTACCACCCCGGGAAGTGTTTGCAGGTAGTGCACGAAATCTCCGTATGTCCCCAGCAGAGGAGAGGATCTCGTCAGAGGTTACGTGGAAGGGTTCGGGAGATGTCTCACTGCCAAAGCCTGACTCAGTCGAAATCACGTTAATGGTTGTCCCGACTCTGAGAGGAGTACGCAGAGGTGGGGCAAGAGCAGCGGCTCCCCCCTGTCGATCCAACTGGATTGCTGCTGTTAGGCGACGGGGCATCGGGCAGAGCAAGAGAACGAACGCTGCTAATCAGACCGGCCTCCTGCCCGGAGAGCAGAGCGACGACAACGAAGCAGACAGCGGAAAAAATGCAATTGCGCAAAACCATCGGGGCACCCCGCTGTGGGCGCCCGAACGAATCGGGACACTGGCCCTATAGATAGATGGCATTAGAATTCGTCAATAAGCCGCGAGTCTGTTTCCGGCTCAGCCTCTGTATGAGTGTTAAAGGGCATATCCCTTCGTGCGCGAGTGATCCGCCCACTCGCGGATCAAACCAACATGTTTACCTTCCCTAAGCTGAAATTTGGCATCATCGCGAAACATGCTTGCATGTAATGCTTCCGATGTGGTTCATTGGTAACAATGTTCATCCGATCGCGAGCCCCTCTGCGCCTTGGCTTGGCCGGCGGCGGAACCGATGTCTCTCCGTATTGCGATGAGTTCGGCGGCGCAATTCTGAACGCCACCATCGGCTACTACGCCTACGCCGGCCTCGAGCCGCTCAATAACGGCGAGATCGAATTCGTCTCCGCCGACCTGCAGCAGCGCGCCCGGTACAAGGCTGCGCCGGAGCTGCAGATGGACGGCACGCTCGACCTCTTCAAGGCCGTCTATAACCACATCGTCAAAAACTACAACCACGGCAATCCGCTCAGCCTGCGCCTGAGCACGCGGGTCGATGTGCCGGCTGGCTCGGGCCTGGGCTCCTCGTCCACCCTGGTCGTGGCGATGCTGGCCACCTTTGCAGATTGGCTCAACCTGCCGCTGAGCGACTATGAGTTGGCCCAGGTCGCCTATGTGATCGAGCGTGAGGAAGCGGGCCTCCACGGCGGGAAGCAGGATCAATATGCGGCCACCTTCGGCGGGTTCAACTTCATGGAGTTCGGGCGCGACGGACGGGTCTTGGTGAATCCACTGCGCATCAAGGACTGGGTGGTTTCAGAACTTGAGGCCTCTCTGCTGCTCTACTTCACCGGAAATGCCCGCAGCTCGGCCAACATCATTCATGAGCAGTCGCAGAACGTGCGGGCTCGCAACGAGCAAGCTCTCACGGCCATGCACGCCGTCAAGGAAGAGGCCTTCCACATGAAGGAATCTCTCCTGCGCGGAGATTTTCAGCTCCTCTACGAGGTGATGCGGCATAGCTGGGAATCGAAGAAACGCATGGCCAGCCAGATCACGAACCCGCACATTGAGCAGTTGTATGCGTGCGCAATGGAGGCCGGAGCGCAATGCGCCAAGATCTCGGGCGCGGGCGGCGGAGGCTTCATGATGTTTCTGACCGACCCCATCCAGAAGGACAAAGTCGCGGCCGCCTTGCATGCGCACCACAACGGGGGCACCGCCTACGGCTGTCACTTTACCGGAAGGGGAGTGCAGACCTGGAGAATTTCATAGGCTGCCTGACTTTAGCTCAGGCGCGAGCGCTCTCAGCTTGCGCGATGTTTCTTCGTCACCTGCATGGTAAGCGTCTGCTGCTTCTTGTCACGAAGAATCACTACCGGTACGGGTTGTCCCTGACTGGCGCGCAGTGCCCGGTCCCAATCCGCCGAGGTGGCAATCGATTCATCGCCTACCTTCAGGATCACGTCGAACGCCCGCAGCCCGGCGGCTTCGGCTGCGCTCTTATGCGCCACCTGCTTCACCATGAGCCCGCTTGGCACGCCAAGGTACGCGGCCATCTGCGAAGTCAGCGGTTCCACCAGCGCTCCCACCTTCAGCGTGCTGCCAAAGGATGGCAGATGAAACCCGCTCGGCATCGAATTGCCTGAGAACAACCCCATCTCCGGGATGTCCCCGATCGAGCTGAGCCGGTTCCAGATGCGCTTCTCCATGCTTTCGCGGTCGACGAGCTTGGCATTCAACGTCTGCAGCGTTCCGTCCCGGTTGATCTGAAGCGACACCTTGCTACCCGGCGGAAGCGCCTTGAGCATGCTCCGCAACTGCTGCGCGCTCTGAACCTCCTGCCCGTTCATCTGCAGCACGACATCGTTGACCTTGAGCCCGATCTGGCCGGCCGGGGCATCGTGGTCGATGAGCGTGATGATTGCCCCGTGAGCAGGTTTCAGCTTCAATTCCGCAGCTTTGGTAGGATCCACATTCGCAAAATCGATTCCCAGGTAGCCCTGGACGGCTCGAGCAGCGAGTGGGCCATTCATCTGCATCAGCGCAATCATGCGGTGCGCCTGAGCCGGACTCCACTTCGGCCCCAGCAGCAACAGGGCAGCAATTGCTGCCGCGGCAATCAACCCACTCCAGCACCTCGGCCTCAAAAAGCAATCCATGGGTCCATCTCCAAGCATTTTCCCTGTCCGGCCCGCATGCTCTCGAACGGCGCGGTGACCGGACAGGTACGAATTGTCACTACTGAATCTCCGGCACCTGGTCCAGGATCTGCCGGGACACATACCGGATGTGGGGATTGTTGTCGGTCGTCGAGACCGTGCTCAGAACCTGGCGCACGCTGGTATCGGCTTCTACGGGCGCCAGCATCCGTATGCTCGCGCTGCGCACCACCGGATCGCTGTCGGTCATCAGCGCCTCCAGCACCGCATCCCGAACCCGCATATCCGTAGCCACATAGGGTTCCAGCCCCACCAGCGCCTCCTGCCGCACCGTCGGATTAGCGTCGTAGCGCAAGGCCACCATCAGCGCATCGCGAATCCCCGAGGGCTGGCAACTGTGCCCCCGCTTACATTCGAGCGCCAGCAGGCTTACGGAGTCGCCCCGCACCCGCGCCGAGGTCTGGTTCTCGCTGGCCATCATCAAAAGCTCGCGGATCTGCGGATCGTCGAGTGAGCCGGTCACGTGCTGCGGCACCAGCTCGTTGTAGCTCACGTCCACCATCTCCGTGCCCGGACGCCGCTTGATCGCCGTCACCGTGGCCACGTCGGCCAGGTTCGGCTTGACTTGCGCAGCGGGCAAAGCCGCAGAGGCCGCGTGGGGCAGCGCACTTGCCGCACCGATTGCAGCCAGCACCGTCGCCTTCTGCGCAGCCGCGCCCTGCCGTTGCGCCAGCCGGAACCCGCCGTAGCCTCCAGCCCCCAGGCTCACCGCCGCCACCAGCAGCGCGGCCACCGGTACCGACGTCAGCCCTGCAAAATTCTTCCGGATCCGTTGTCCCCAGCGCTCGTACCAGCGCTGCGGCGGCAGCGCGTCCAGCGCCTCGTCCAGCCGCATCCGCGCGCGAGCGATCAGGTTCGCGTCCGGTTCCAGGACGGGCAGGGCATTGGTGATTACCTGCAGAGCCTGTACCTGCTCGCGCTCCTGCCGGCAATCCTCGCAATCCTGCAGGTGCCGTTCCAACTCATGCACCTCATCGTCCGGCAATTCGCCATAAGCCGCCGTCACAATCCGCTCATGTGCAACTTCGCAATTCATAGCACGTCCTTCAGCCTCAAAACATTTCCCAGTTCACAGTTCTCCGCGAACCGCTCATCTCGTTAAGTGGATGAGCTTCTTTCTATCGAAAAAAACAGCTTGTAACCGGCTGGTTGCAAGCTGAAGGTCACCGCAACTCCGCCAACTGCGCACGCAGTTTCTTGGTCGCCCTGAAGAGCGTATTCTTGGCGGTTTCTTCCGTTGTGTTCAGCATCTCCCCGATGGTGCGCAGGCGCAGGCCTTGGTAATGTTTCAGCTCAAACACCATGCGCTCGCGGGGCGTCAACTTGTCCAGCGCCGCCTGGATTCGCTCCCCAAGCACCTTGCGATCCAGCTCGCGCGCAGGATTGGAAAACGAGCGATTATCGCTCACCGTCGCCAGCATGTCGATCTCTTCGCCGCTGCGGTCCATAACCACGGCGTTGTCTTCGCGCCGCGTCTTGCGCCGCCGCAACTGGTCCAGGCATAGGTTGGTGACAATCCGGTAGATCCAGGTGTAAAAGGAGCACTCGAAACGGAAGTTGCCGATGTACCGGTAGGCCTTGAAAAACGCCTCCTGGTAGATGTCCTCGGCATCGTGCTCCGAACCCGTGAGATGGAGGGCAAGCCGCAGCACTTGGTGCTCATATTGCCGCACCAGCGCGTCGAAGGCGGCCCGTGAGCCCGCCTGGGCTTCGCGAATCAGATCGGTTTCTTCCGCGCGGCTCTGCAGGCGATCTTGTTCTCGCTCTGCCTTGTCCCGGGTCGCGCCGGTCCTTGCCTTGGAAAGAGCCATGCCTGCTGAGGATTTTACCCTCTGCGCGCCCGGCAATGCGCCGATGCTCGCGATTGCCCCCGGATCTACCGCCAAACTCGCTGCGTCTGCCGTCATCCGAAAACTCCGCCCCCTGCCCTTTCTAGGGCTTATAGACGGCGGCCCTGCTGATTGGTCATCGGCAGCGACGATGTCCAGGCGCACAAAAAAGTCCCTCGCAGCAACGGATTCCTTAGTTGCTCGTCCTCTGTCCTGGTTTCCCACTCACCGAGCCCGCCGGTTCGTCCCTTCTCGTCCTCCCCACTTCCACAGGCGCAGTTCCCCCCTGATCGCTACACTGAGACGGATGACCTCCTCTCTTTTCGCTCCCCCCTCCGCGCCCGCAGCCTGGCACACCGCCCACTGCGATGGCGGTTCGCGCGGCAATCCCGGCCCGGCCGGCTACGGCGCCGTGATTGAAGATCCGCAGGGGCAGATCGTCGCCCGGCTGAGCCAGTTTCTCGGCATTCAGACCAATAACTACGCCGAGTACCAGGGGCTGCTCGCTGTCTTGGAGTGGGCTCTGGCCAACAACATCCGGCAGTTACGGGTGGTCGCCGACTCCGAGTTGATGGTCAACCAGATGAAGGGCCGCTATAAGGTGGCCAGCCCCACGCTGCGCCCACTTTGGGAAGAGGCCCGCCGTCGGGCCGCCCGCCTGGATCGTTTCGAGATGGCCCACACCCTGCGCGGGGGCAACAAGGAAGCCGACCGCCTGGCCAACGAAGCCATGGATAAAGGGATGGGCAAAAGCCCCGCCGGAAGCCCGGCGACCCAGCGAGTCGGCGGGCCGGCAAGCCAGCCTCGGGTGGCGGCGCCGCAGGGTCCGGTCTCGGGGGCCGGAAGGCCGCAGCCGGCCACCAAACCGCGCCAGGTTCTCGAGGGATACGTAAAGAACGGCGTGGTCCACATTCTGGAGGGGGAGCTTCCGGAGGGTGTTTTTGTTAAAATCATCCGAGAATAACTCTTGGCTCTAGCAACTGAATCCCTGAAAAGGGGTAGAAATAGAGTGGCTCCACTTCAGTAGCCGCAGAAAAGTTCAAACAGGCAACCTTTCTCCCTACCTCTGCAACATAAACCTCTGTTGCTTCTATCAAAAAAGAGGCTAGTTTCCCCCTGCGTTGCGCCTCGGTTCTCTTCCGGTGCGAGCATGTGCCGGCGGGAAACCCCTGTCTGCAAGAGGAGAAAGTTCATGCGACGTACCTGGTATTTGCTGACTGCGTTCGGCTGCATCTTTGCCGCAGCCATTGTGGTAGCCGCCTGCAGTAGCGGCTCCGGTTCTACAAGCTCAGGCGCGAGCACCGTCAATGTGATGCTCAGCGACCCGGCCACGTGCCAGGCGCCTGATGGTCCATATTCGCACGTGTACGTCACGGTCACCGACGTGCAGGCGAACACCAGCGCTACCGCTTCGGCCACCGCCAGCGGCTGGGTCGACCTGACCCCGGGTCTGTCCACCGCTCCCAAGCAGATCGATCTGCTTGGCCAGGCCAATAACCAGTGCTTCCTTGCCTCTCTGGGCGATAATATGCAGCTCCAGGCCGGCAACTATCAGCAGATCCGGTTGATGCTGGCCTCCAACTCCGCCTCGGTCTCCAACAACGCCTGCGGTTCTGCCGCCAACTGCGTCGTGCTCTCCGCCGACGGCAGCGTGCACGCGCTGCAGCTCTCGAGCGAGGCTCAGACCGGCATCAAGATTCCCTCCGGCCAGATCGCTTCGGGTGGCTTCAATATCTCGTCGGGGCAGACCAAGGATCTCGATATTGACTTCAATACCTGCGATTCGATTGTGGTGCAGGGCAACGGCCAATACCGTCTGAAGCCCGTGCTCCATGCCGGAGAGGTCAGCACCACCTCCAGCTCGATCAACGGCAAGGTCATGGATAAGGCCACCGGCAATCCGGTCAGCGGCAAGGTCACCGTAGCTCTGGAACAGAAAGATTCGACTGGCGTGGATCGCATCGTGATGTCCACCGACGCCGCGGCGGACGGCAGCTTTGTCTTTTGCCCGCTGCCGGCTGGCACCTATGACGTGGTGATCGTGGGCACGCGGAACGATGGTGTGATGTACCAGCCTGCCATTGAGACCGGCGTTTCGGTCGGCGACACCGCGGGGACCATCTCTCTGGCGCTCCCGGCTCAGACCGCCACCAGCACCGCCACGCTGAGCGGAACCGTGACCTCGCAAAGCACCGCTTCGGCAGGAACGGCTGCCGATATCCAGGTCAGCGCGCTCGAAACCATCAACTCCACCAACTACACCATTCCGCTGCCTCCGACCTCAACCCAGAGCTCGGATTCGCTGGCGATTGAAACTGCGGCTTCCACCGGGACTCTGACCTGCCCGGCAGGCACCGACTGCGCCAACTACTCCATGACGCTGCCTTCCGGCGGCGCCTATGTCGGCGCGTGGAGCTCGGCGGGTGTCAGCCTGACCGCAGGCGCCGCCCTGGCCAGCTACACCGTGGATGGAAACGCCTTCGTCCCCGGTTCCGGCGGCACCGCCGACTGCAACCCGACCGAGGTCAAGTCGGCAGTTACCACCCTGGCCGGCACCGGTCCGTATACGGCTAATATCGCCGTACTGGGCTTTGTGCAATGCCAGTGAGGTAGGCAAAACCAAACGCACCAACAGAAAGGGCCGGAACGCAAAGCGTTCCGGCCCTTTCTCGCTTGTCAAACACCTTGAACAAGTTCGGAATGGAAGCCCCATTCACATCCTGACGGAGGAGAGGCCACAGCAAGGTGCATCGTTCCGAAAGCTGCCGAGGCAAAGACGTGAGCCGATGGACCCGGCGGC
>DAIDLI010000039.1 GCA_027449545.1 Acidobacteriaceae bacterium
TATAACTCATCGCGAATCGGCGCGCCAACGGGGGAACTGCCGCGGCCACCATCGGGCCGGTGCAGTTCCCCCGCTGTCTCTCGGAACCACGACCAGCGCACAAATGAAAACGCCAGAGGCCGAAGCCCCTGGCGTCTTCACATCGTGATCATCCGCAGGTCGCCCGAGATTGAGCCCCTGGCTTGCGCCGGCGGTCAACCTCCAGGCCTCCGCGAAGAGCCAGCCTCAGGCAGAGCCTTTGGCGCATCTCCGCTTCTCATTGCACCCAAATCCTTTCAGCTCGCTCAGAGCTCGGATGCATGGCTTGCGCCACACGCCTTTGCTCCAGAACGACCGGCTGGCAGCCCCTGGGCTCGCGCCCGGGGGTCCATCTTCCGGCTGGGCCTGTCTGAGCGGTTCCCTGGCTTGCGCCGGGGGACCGATCCTTCGGCTCCCGATGCGGCGGCCGACCTGAGCTTGCGCCTCGGTCCCACCCTCCATCATCGGCCGGCTGGCACTCTTCGGCTTGCGTCGAAGATCCATCTTCCGGCCAGGCCTGTGGCGAGCTTCCGGCCTCTCCCGGACTTCTGCCGCCGGCTCGCGCCGACGGTGAGTATCCGCGATCCGCCTTCCCCTCGCCTCCGGAACTGCACCAAAGAATCGAACTCTCCGGCTCGCGCCGGCCTCGTTTCCCCTGGCCGTGCCAGTGTCCTCAACCTCCGGCTCGCGCCTTCGGTTGCACTGTCTGGCTGGGCTGATGGCTGCATCTCCGGCCTTCACCGGCCGTCATACCCCTCAGCTCATCCGGCGATCCAGTGCGCATCCCTGCTGGATCATCAGTTGGAGAGACACTACCCCCGTTCGATCTGTGGATACAAGTGCAAAAGCCAATTTAATTTGTGGATTTCACCAGCGCTGGTGCAAGTAAGTCCAATTTGGGACGTTCGCCCGCCAGTCCGGTTTCAGCGCGAAAGCAAGAGGCCACGTCCCTCTCGCTGACAACTTCGCCGTGCCAGCGTACACTCGAGAACGGCTTACCGAAGCATCGGAGAAGACGCTTGAGCGGCATCGATCGTTATGCCGGCGACGCGGCGTGCGTGCTGGCCATCAATCCGGGCACAACTTCCACCAAATTTGGCATCTACACCCGCACAACCGAAGTGTTTGCGAAGACCATCCGCCACGGCGACGACGAGTTGCTGCGCTTCAAAGGCCGGCCGATGATCGACCGGCTCGAGTACCGCGCAGGCCTGATGGAAACGGCTCTGCGCGAAGCGGGATTCCAGCCGGGCGATTGCGCCTTCCAGGGCATCGCCGGCCGCGGAGGTTTTCTGGGGCCGATGGAATGCGGCACCTATCTGGTGGACGAGACCATGCTGGCAGAGCTGCGCCACGCGCGCGGCGGCGACCATGCCTCCAACCTGGGCGCGCCGCTGGCGCTGCGCTTCGCACGCGCGGCCGGCGTCTGCGCCTATGTCGTCGATCCCGTCACCGTGGACGAGTGGCAGCCCTGCGCGCGCTTCACAGGCTCGCCGCTGGTGGAGCGCACCTCGATCGGCCATTGGCTCAACACCAAAGCAGTCGCCAAGCGCTACGCGCGCGAGCAGCGCCGCGCCTACAAGGAGCTGCGCCTCATCGTGGCGCACATGGGCAGCGGCATCACCGTCTCCGCGCACTGCGGCGGACGCGTGCTCGACAGCAACTCCATCGAAGAGGGTCCCTTCGGCCCCGATCGCACCGGCTCGCTGCCGGCGCGGGCGCTGGCCCGGCTCTGCGGCAGCTGCAAGATGAGCGCCGCCGAGCTCGATCGCCATCTCTTCGGCGACGGCGGCCTCTTCGCCTACCTGGGCACGCGCGAACTGACCGAGGTCGAGCGCCGCATGGATGCAGGCGATGCCCGGGCCGCGGCGGTTTACCAGGCCATGATCTACCAGATCGCCAAGGAAGCGGGCGCGATGACGGCCGTGCTGCGCGGCCACGTGGATGCCGTGCTGCTGACCGGCGGCATGGCCTACTCCGAGCGGCTGCTGAGCGTGCTGCGCCCGCAGATCGACTGGATCGCGCCCCTCACCATCTATCCCGGGGAAGACGAACTGCGCGCCCTCGCCGACGGCGTCTTCCGCGTCCTCGACGGCGAAGAAGAGGCAAGGCGCTACGCCCCGCGTGCGGAGGCGCGTCCGTAGCACCCCGCAGGTACGAAGCGAGAATAGCCGCTGCCCCGCGTGCCGGCCTGCGCCGAGTTGCAAGCGCTCCGCACCGCAACAGGCTCCCGAACGAAGGCGCACTCCCGCCCCGACAGCCCAGCCATCCAACCAACCCCTCCACCTTGCGGGCAATTACCGGAAAAGGTCCATACTGTGCCTGGCGTTCACCCACCAGCTACTTGCCGGAAGCGTTTTGAAAGGGCACGGCTTCAGCCGTGCCAATAGATGCCGCTGAAATGTGGTGGCTTTAGCCTCTGAGGGGCACCCGTAAGTCCTTGATGAGGGCACACTTATAAACAAACCTTTGCGGCACACCGAGTTACAACGATACACCGCCACAACCCGCTGAAAGCAACGAACTTCCCCGCAGACGTAGGGGAGGGGGTCTGGAGCGGAAAACGCAAAATCACTGCTTGTTCACATCCACGTAGTAGAGATCCGTTGCTACCTGGAACTGGTCTTTCGTCAGCGGCGTCTGCATCCACTGCCATTTGGTCGTCGGATGGATGATCTGCCAGTGATCGGGCGTGCCCACGCGCACCGGCATCGCGAAGTCATCCTCGGCAGCGTCCCACTTGTACATCACCATCCCCGGCGCTTCACCGAAGAGCAGCTCCAGCCGCGGCGGCTGGCGGTGGCGCAGATACTGGTCGAAGATCGGCGTCAGGTTCATGCCGGTGTGCTGGTTGAACCAGGTGATCACATCGCCGGTCATGATGTTGCGGTACTTGAACTGCTGGTAGAAGTCGTAGATCAGCTCGAACCACTTCGGATCGTCATTGACCACGCTGCGCAGCGTGTTGAGCATCAGCGCGCCCTTGAAGTACTGGTCCTCGGTGGGGTCTGCGTTCACTCCCCGCTCGGCCACAATGGGCCGTCGGTTGTAGAGCTTGGGCTTGAGCCCGTTCAGATAGCGAATGGCGTCAGCCTTGCCCCAGCGGTATTCCACGTAGAGGCTCTCCATGTACGTCGTCCAGCCCTCGTGGATCCACATGTCCGAAGGGTCGGCGGCGGTGATGCTATTGCCGAACCACTCGTGCCCGCTCTCGTGGATGATGATGAAGTCGAAGCGCATGCTGATGCCGGTGCCGGTCCAGTCGCGGCCCAGATAGCCGTTCTCGAAGTGGTTGCCATAGCCGACCGCGCTCTGGTGCTCCATCCCCAGGTAGGGCACCTCGATCAGCTTGTAGCCGTCGCGCAGGAACGGATAAGGACCGAAGTAATGGGTGAAGGCCTCGATCATGCCGGGGGCCTGCGCGAATTGTTGTTTGGCCTTTGCCAGATCCTCGGGCAGCACATAATAGTCCATCGCCAGATCGCCGAGCTTCTGGCCCCAGTGAACGTAGTTACCGATGTTCACGGCCACGTCGTAGTTGTTGATCGGGTAGCTCACGTGCCAGTTCCAGCGCGTATAGCCGTCGCCCAAGTCCTTCTTGCCGGCGAACCGGCCGTTCGACACGTCCATCAGGCCATTCGGCGCCTCGATGCTGATGTCCATGCTGTCGGGCTCGTCGCGCCACTGGTCCTTGTTGGGCCACCAGGTGCTGGCCCCGGTTCCCTCGCAGGCGGTATTGATCCAGGGATGGCCGCTGGCGTCCTGCTTGAAGGTGAAGCAGCCGAAGCGGCCCTCCTCGGGCGGATGGCCGGAGTAGTAGAAGTCGATGGAGTAGACCTGCCCGGACTTGAGCGTCTCCGGAAAATCGAGGAAGACCGCGCGCTCGTCGCGCGTGTACTTGAGCTCCGTCGCGCCGTAGACGATCTTGTCGATGTGCAGTTGCCGGGTGAGGTCGAGCTGAATGCGGCTGCCGTCGGCGAGCATTCGGAAGCGGATCGTGTTCTTGCCGCGGATCAGGTGCGTCACGGGATCGACGCGCACGGTCAGATGGTAGTAGAGCAAGTCGTTGTTGGCGCGGAACGGGCCGTAGGCGCCGCGCAGCATCTCAGCGCGCGTGGGCACCGGCGAGCTCACATCGTTGGGGTCGGGAGGCCGCTGCGAATGGGCCTTGGCCGCCGGCGGCGCGGGCTTCTGCCCGGTTTGTTGCGCGCGCAGCGGCGCGGCCAGGGAAAGACTCAGGCCGAGGAAGATCGACGCAGGAATCCGAATCGATGGGCGCATTGGGCCATCCTACTGCGCGAGCCCCGCGGGCCACAAAACCGCGGAGTAATCTGAATGCGGCCGCCTGCTGTGCCGCGGCGCTCACTAGCCATGGGTCTCCTGCTCCTTGCCAGCCCGTCTCCCGATCTGCCGCTGCTGGGCGCGGCGCACTTCGCCATCCTCGGCGGCGTGGTGGTGCTGGGCGCCCTGCTGGCGGTTGCGCAGCGCGCCTGGGCGCGCGGTTCGCGAGGTTTGAGCGTTGGCGTGGGGCTGGTGCTGCTGGCCGACACCGCCGCCTGGTACGCGTACCAGATCTGGATTCATCAGCCGATCTTTCCGCGCAACCTGCCGCTGGAGCTCTGCGATATCACCCTGTTCCTCACCATCGCCGTGCTTCTGTGGCGAAGCGCGTTGCTCTTCGATCTGGTGTATTACTGGGCGCTGGCAGGCACCTCCATGGCGCTGCTCACGCCGGACCTGTGGGAGCAGTTCCCTTCTCTCGCCACCTGCCAGTTCTTCTTTGCCCACGGCCTGGTGGTGGCGGCGGTGCTCTATCTGGTTTGGTCGGGCGAGATGCGGCCGCGACGCGGCTCGGTCCGGCGGGCGATGATCGGCGTGAATGTCTGCGCAGTCTTCGACGGCGCATTCAACGCGACCTTCCACACCAACTACATGTATCTGGCTCAGAAGCCGCAGAATGCCTCGCTGCTGAGCGTTCTCGGCCGCTGGCCGTGGTACATCGCCGGCGCCGAGCTGGTGGCGCTGGCGCTGTTCCTGCTGCTGTATCTGCCGTTTTGGCGGGGAAAGAACGCGCGAGCGGTGCAATGACCCGCGAACTGTGATGGCGAGCCATGCACTCCAGGCCGGCGCGCGGTACAGTGGGTGCATCCTCGCCTCCCGGAGGTGCCTTATGTCCGAGCCCACGCTGACCGCCCGCATCGCTCTCTCCGCCGCCGCCAGCCCCGAGGAGGCGGCGCGCATCTGCCGCACCCTGGTGGAGGAGCAATTGGCCGCCTGCGCCACGCTGCTTCCCGGCGCGCACTCCATCTTCCATTGGAAGGGCGTGGTCGAGGAGTCGGCCGAGACGCTGATGCTGCTCAAGACCGCTCCCGATAAGATCGACGCGCTCCAGGCCCGGTTGCAGGAGCTGCACAGCTATGAGGTGCCGGAGTTCCTGGTGCTGGATGTGGAGTCCGGCAGCCGCCGCTACCTGGAGTGGCTGCGGCGGGCGGTGGAGGGGGATGGAGCGTGATTTTTGGATTCGCGGCTCGAATGCTTAAATTCTCCCTTTGAACTCTCTATATACGTTTGGATATACTAGGATCATGAAAGAAGTCGAGTTCCTCGGCGATTCGCTGAAAGCAATCAGCGAATTCCCCAAGAATGCTCGCCAAGCTGCCGGACGTCAGCTTGCCAGAGTGCAAAAGGGGAATCAACCGGACGACTTCAAGCCAATGCCTGAGATTGGCAAAGGCGTCGAGGAGATCCGGATCCGGGAACAGTCGGGGATTTATCGAGTGATTTATACGGCGCGTTTGGCAGATGCAATTTATGTCCTGCATGCATTTCAAAAGAAGACGATGCGTACTTCCAAGCAGGACCTCGAAATCGCCAAGCGGCGCTTTCAACAGCTAATGCGAGGTGGCGAATGAGCAAGAGGACCAGAACGAGATTTGCCAACGTCTGGGATGCGCTGGCCGAGACCCCGGAAGAAGCGGCCAATCTGACCTTGCGCTCGGATCTGATGGATGAGATCGAGTTGATCGTCAAGGCGCAGGGATGGACTCAGGCAGAGGCGGCGAAGCGGTGCGGCGTATCGCAGCCGCGCATGAATGACCTGCTGCGCGGGCGCATCGCGCGGTTTTCGCTCGATGCGCTGGTCAATATCGCGGCGGCGCTGGGGCGCAAGGTGAAGGTGAGCCTCGAAGATGCGGCGTGAGGAGCAGTGGCCTGGAGGTTTGGGCGGGCGCACGGCCACCTGCCGGCTAGTTCTTCAGGTAATCTCCGGGTGGCCGACCACTCGGGAACATCGGTGACACACTCCCCCAACGCACTTCAAAACTTATTCTTCAACGAGCTCCGATGGGCGAGGCTCTGATCATGCAGCCACAACAGCAACCTCGGCGAATCTCTCTGTACGACTCAAGCGGATTGCCATGGACAACGCGTCTGAGCCTGGGCTGGATTATCTTTATGTTTGCCGTCACCGGAGGACTGGCAGCCCTCCCCATCGCTTTGAGTCTTGGGGCATGGATTAGGGCAAAGACACGGTCCGCCGTCGTGCTGGGCATCTACGTGCTTTTGTCAGGGACATGCGTACTCTTGTTTCTGCCTGGCTCAATGACGGGCCAGAAATGGGCGGACGCGCTTGGCCTGTGTGTTCTCGTACTTTGGTTCGCTGGAGCTTTGATCGCTCGTTATCAGATCGGGCGATATTACACGTTACGAGAAGGCTCAGAGTTTAGATTGAGCCTAGCGTGCACACTCATCTTCGGCGTTTGGTATCTGAACTATCGGATTCGCCCTGAATTCCCAAGCTCATCTGAGGCTAGCCCAGCTATTTGATCGATCTGGGTGTATCACGGCAAGGGGAAGACGACGCCCAAAAGCCTCGCTCAGGGCTAAAGCCCGCGTTTCTCTCTGCTACGTTTACGGCACGACTGAAGTCGTGACACAGAGCAGGCTATTGGGCCTATCGCTGCAATGGGGACAGACGAGATTGCTGGGCGGGAGACACCGTTAGAAGCAAGCGCAGATGTTTCGCTACGCTCGAAGATTCTTATCGCCCGGTGCCGCCCACCGTCATGCGGTCGAGCTTGATGGTGGGCATGCCGACGCCCACCGGCACGCTCTGCCCGTCTTTGCCGCAGGTGCCGATGCCTTCGTCGAGCTTTAAGTCGTTTCCAACCATCGACACGTACTTGAGCGCCTCGGGACCGTTGCCGATGAGGGTGGCGTCGCGCACCGGGGCGGTGATCTTGCCGTCCTCGATGAGATAGGCCTCGGAGGCCGAGAAGACGAATTTGCCGTTGGTGATGTCCACCTGGCCGCCGCCGAAGTTGACGGCGTAGAGGCCCTTCTTCACGCTGCGCAGGATGTCTTCGGGGTTGTCGTCGCCGGCCAGCATGTAGGTGTTGGTCATGCGCGGCATGGGGATGGCCTGGTAGCTTTCGCGGCGGCCGGAGCCGGTGTTGGGCATCCCCATGAGGCGCGCCGAGAGCTTGTCGGAGAGGTAGCCCTTGAGCACACCGCCTTCGATGAGCACCGTCTCCTGGGTGGGCGAGCCCTCGTCATCGACGTTGAGCGAGCCGCGGCGGCCGGCGATGGTGCCGTTATCCACGACCGTCACCTTGGCGCTGGCGACCTGCTGGCCGATGCGGCCGCTGAAGGCTGAAGTTTTCTTGCGGTTGAAGTCGGCTTCGAGGCCGTGACCTACGGCTTCGTGCAGCAGAATGCCGGGCCAGCCGGGGCCGAGCACCACTTCCATTTCGCCGGCCGGGGCGGGAACGGCGCCCAGTTGCAGGATGGCGCCGCGAGCGGCCTCGCTGGCCAACGCTTCCGGGCTCTTGGACTGAGTGAATTGCTCCAATCCGGCTCTGCCGCCGCCGCCGGCTCCGCCCTTGGTGGTCACGTCGCCGTCTTTGGCGATGACGAAGACGTTGAGGCGGCAGAGCGGCTGGGTATCGCTGGCGAAGGCGCCATCGGAGCCGGCGATGAGAATGCGGCGCAGTTCCTCGGCGTAGCTGGCGCGCACCTGGACGATGCGGGAGTCGAAGGCGCGGGCGGCGCGATCGGCGCGCAGGATCAGCTCCATGCGAGCCGCTAGATCGAGGTCGTAGCCGCCCAGCGGGACGGGATAGAGATCGGCGGAGCGGGCTTCGGTGAAGCCCTGCACCGGCTGCTTCGCCGGTCCCGAAGCAATGAGCGCGGCGGTGCGCGCGGCGTGGAGCAGGCGCTCGGGACTGAGATTGTCGGTGTAGGCGTAGCCGGTGCGCTCGCCGCTGAGCACGCGGATGCCGCAGCCAGCGCTGACCCCCTGGCTGGCGGATTTGACGATCTGCTCATCGACGCCCAGCGCGGTGGCCGTAACCGACTCGAAGTAGAGGTCGGCGTAGTCGCCGCCGGCAGAGAGCGCCTCGCCCAGGCAGCGCTCCAGCAGCCGCTCGGTGATGCCAAACTTCTCGAAAAAGTATCGTTTGTGGCCGTTGGCTGGGGAAGTGGCTGCTTCGCTCATCATGTGTCCAGTCTACGCTTGGCGGGATTTTGCGCCGGAATCGCCGGGCATCGTCTCCTGTTTAGATTCCCGAGGGCGCGGGACGATTCCGGGGCGGATCGCGGGGTTCTCGGAGGTTTTCGCCGGCGCGTGGTAGGATTCCGGCCATGAGGAAAATTCTGGCTTGCGCCCTGCTGATGCTGGTGTGCTCCGCGCCCGGCTGGGCGAGGAAACATCACGCGCGCCAGCACAGCGCCTCTGCGCGGCAGTTGCACCTGAAGCCGTCGCAACACAGGCAGCTTCACCGTCCGCGGCAACGGCACTTGCCCGCCCACAACGCCCGGCCGCATCGGGCGCATCCTCGTCATCACCTTCTTTAGGTGCGGAGAGAACGTCTATGTCCGAACTCGAAGAACTTCGCTTTCCAGTGGGGCACTTTACAGCGCCTGCCATCAGCACGCCTGAGTTACGCGCAGAGCAGATCGAGACGATTCGACAACTGCCGGCGCACTTGCGCCGGGCCATTGCCGGCCTGAACGAGAAGCAGTTCGACACTCCGTACCGCGAGGGTGGCTGGACGGTGCGCCAGGTGGTGCATCACCTGGCCGATAGCCACGCGAACTCGTACGTCCGCTGCAAGCTGGCGCTGACCGAGGAGTGGCCGACGATCAAGCCCTACGATGAAGGCGCGTGGGCGCGGCTGCCCGACAATGCCCTGCCGGCGCAAGTCTCCGTGCAGTTTCTGGAGGGGCTGCACGCGCGCTGGACGGCGCTGCTGGAGTCTCTGACAGAAGCGGAGTTTCAGCGCGGCTACCGCCATCCTGACTCCGGCCCTCTGCCTCTGTCTACAGTGGTTGCCCTGTACGCCTGGCACTCACGCCACCATACCGCGCACATTACGCACCTGCGGCACAGGATGGGCTGGTAGACATGCCGGCGACGGCTGAAGCTCCCTCCGCCGCGGAGCTGGCCGAAAGTGTCGAAACGTATCTTGCCGGTCACCCGGAGGCAGCGCTGCTCGAAGACGGGCGCGTGCTCTTCGACCTGCGCCGCGCCCACTATGCGGTGAGCGAGTCGCACGGGCGCTGCCTGTTGGAGTTCTGGGGCGAGGAGGGCAACCTGGTGCGCACCGTAGTTGGCGTGCAGCAGAAGGGGCAGATTCTTCGCCTGAGCACGCGCCGCATGGGCGCGCCGCGGCCGCAACTGCTGGAGCTTGTCGCCAACAAGGACCGGCGCACGCCGAGCAGCCGGGAGACCGCGCGGCGCAATTACCAGCGGCTGCTGGAGCGGGTGCTGACGCGAAACTTCCTCGGCGCCAGGGTGGAGGGGTTTCGCTCAGCAATGGACCTGGAGCACAGCTTCGGTCCTGCGTATGTCCGCGGGCGGCTGCTGCGCGGCGTGGCGGCCGAGGCGGTGATCGGGATCAGCCAGGCCGAATCCGGCGCGATGGTGGATGGCATTCTTACGCTGGGGATTCTGTGGCTCGATCTCTGCCGCCAGCGCGGCGATGCGCGCCGCCACTTCGAGGGGCTCAAGGTAATTGTTCCGGCGGGCGCGTGGCGCACCACCGCGGAGCGCATGGCGTGGCTCAACCACGGCACTGCCCGCTTTGAGCTCTACACGCTCGACGAGCGGAGCGAAGAGCTGGAGGCAGTGGAGTTCCGCGACACCGGCAATCTGGACGCGCGGCTGGTGCACGCCTTCTCGGCCGAGGCCGCGCTGGAACGCTGTCAGGACGGCGTTGCCCGGCTGCTGTCGCTGACCCCGCCAGACGCGCGCCAGCGGATCGAGGTCTGCGCCCGCTCGGCGACCGAAGTGGCGCTGCTGCTGCACGGTCTGGAGTTCGCGCGGGTCCGGCAGACGGCCAGCGCCCAGTCTTTCAGCCGGCAGGAAGAGATCACCTTTGGCGCGGGCCGGAATGAGACGCCGCTGACGGTTGAAAACGAGGAGCTGTGCCGTGAGTTGCTGAAGCGGCTCCTGCGCAGCCGGCATCCGGACGGGCTGCACACCGACCCGCTGTTTCGCATGCAGCCGGAACGGTGGCTGGAGTCGGAGCTGCGCGCCCACATTGCGGAGGTCTTTCCCGGATTGCGCGGGGAGATGCTCTACTCGCAGGTGCCGGCGCTCTCCAACGGGGACCGCGGCATGCTGGACCTGCTGGCGCTCGACAGCAGCGGCCGGCTCGCAGTGCTGGAAGTGAAAGCCGACGAAGATCTGCATCTGCCGCTGCAGGCGCTCGATTACTGGATCCGGGTGCGCGCCCTCAACGCCGACCGGCAGATGCACAATGGTAGATTGCAGTCCGCGTTTGAGCGGCAAGGGTACTTTGCGGGAGCCGAGGTTGCGGCCCTTGAGCCGCGCCTGTTGCTGGCGGCCCCGGCGCTGCGTATCCATCCGGCCAACGAACCGGTGCTGCGGCACCTTGCACCGCAGGTCGAGTGGGAGCTGATCGCGCTGGGCGAGCAGTGGCGGAGGGAGTTAAAGCCGGTCTTCCGCAAGCACAGCAACGATTTGCGTTGTTGACCCCTCCCGGAGCGCCCCGCTATCCTACGCTTGCGATGGATTCGTTGAGCGGGAGGCAGAGCATGGCGTCGCCTCAGGCGAAGGTACTCGTCGTGGACGACGATCCCGCACACCTGGAGATCTACGGCCTTCTGATCCGGCAGGCCGGGCTGGAGCCGGTTCCGGCGCTGGTTCGTTTCGCGGGGCTCGAGGTTCCGCAAAATGAGCCGATCGGGTTGGTCCTGCTCGACTACCGCCTGAACTCCCTCAAAACTTCGGCGGAGCTGGCGAAGGAGATTCGGGAGGCCTATCCCGCAGCGCCCATCATCCTGCTCTCGGATGTCTGGTCTCTTCCCGATGACATGGAGCCCTATGCTGCAGAGTTTGTGCGCAAGGGGCACCCGTCGAAATTGCTCGAGGTGCTGCGCCGGTATCTGCTCCGCCCAGAGGACAGGGATTCGAGCGGACGCGAGGACGCCGGGTCCTCCCGGTGAGAGGCGATTTCCCGGCCCGCGGCGAAGCGGGGTAATTTTCTGAAATTTCCACAGACACTCAGGCAACCAAATTGGGGAGAGTTGCCTTCTTAACAGACACCCCAGATTTTCGCCGTCCCCAGCGGCTTTGACTTTCCCCATGGCCCCTGTTCGTTTTCTGGTAATCGCGGGTAGTTTGCTACTTTGCGCTGCGGGAGTTCCCAGCTCGTGGGGAGAGCCTCCTTCCACCGCTCCCCAGGATCTGAAGTCGCTCAGCCTGGAACAACTCGGCAACGTGAAGGTCACCACCGTCTCGAAAGAACCGGAGGAGGTGTGGCAGACCCCGGCGGCGATTTATGTGCTGACGCAGGATGACATCCGCCGCTCCGGCGCGACCACGCTGCCCGACCTGCTGCGCATGGTGCCTGGGGTCGAGGTGGCGGAGATGCAGAGCAACCAGTGGGCGGTGGGGATTCGCGGCTTCGGCAGCCAGTTCTCGCGCGGCGTGCTGCTGCTCATCGACGGCCGCAGCGCCTACACCGAGCTGTTTGAAGGCGTGTATTGGGACGTGCAAGATTTTCCGCTCTACGACATTGAGCGCATCGAGATCATCCGCGGGCCGGGCGGCACCATCTGGGGGGCAAACGCGGTCAATGGTGTGATCAACATCATCACCAAAGACAGCAGCAAGACGCAGGGTGTGCTGGCCAGCGCGTTATCGGGCCGTGTGGACCGCTTCAACGGCACGCTGCGCGCGGGCTGGCGGCACGGCGATCATCTCACCTACAACCTGTTCGCGCATGGGCTGGTGCGGGAGCCGGAGCTGGACCCGCATTCGGACGGGTACGATCACTGGGACCTGTCGCACGGCGGCTTCCGCGCTGACTGGACGCCCACCTTCAACAATCAGGTCACGGTGCAGGGCGATCTGTATATGGGCCACTCTGGCCAGCAGGTAGGAGTGGGCTATTACCACCCGCTGATGCAGGCCTCGGTGGACGGAACCCAGGCGGTCTCCGGCGGAGACGTGCTGCTGCACTGGGACCATCAGTTTGAGAATCGCTCGGATGCCCGGTTTCAGGCGTACTTTGACCGGACCAACCGGCAGGGGCCGCAGTTCGGGGAGACGCGGAACACCATCGATTTCGACTTCATCCATCACATCGCCGCGCACCGGCAGGATTTCATCTGGGGCGCGGGGGCGCGTCTGAGCCCCAGCTACTTCATCATGACGCAGCCCACGGTGGATTTCCTGCCCCACCAGCAGACGGACTACATCTACAGCCTGTTTGGGCAGGACACCATCCACCTGATCCCAAGCACGCTGAGCCTGGAGCTGGGAACCAAGCTGGAGTACAACAACTTCAGCCGCTTCGAGTACCAGCCCGATGTGCGGCTGTTGTGGAATCCGGCGGCGCACGCCACCTTGTGGGCCGGCATCCAGCGCGCGGTGCGCACGCCGGGGCGTCTGGACCAGGATCTGAAGCTCACTGGGGTGGGATCGTCCAATCCGCCGCTGCTGGTGCGGATCGAAGGCGATCCCTTCTTCCAGTCGGAGGTGCTGATCGGCGAGGAGGCGGGCTACAGACAACTGCTTACCGATAAGCTGTTCGTCGACGTGGCGGCGTTTCACAACCGCTACGAGAAGCTGGAGGGCTACGGCAACCCCTCGGTTGCGGCGATCACCACTCCGGTGCCGGCGCTGCTGATCACGGTGCCGTACGCCAACGCGATCGACGGCAACACGGACGGCGTGGAGATTGCCCCGGACTGGAAGCCCACCTCCTGGTGGGACCTGAAGGGCAACTACTCGTATCTACACCTCAAGACCCAGCCGCGGCCGGCGTATGCCGGGGCGGTGGACAACAGCTACGCCGCCACCTACAACGGCTCCAGTCCGCATCGCGAGTCGGCGCTGCAATCCTATTTCGGGCTGGCACGCAATCTGGAGCTGGATCTGGATGTTCGCTACGTAAGCCGGCTGCCGGCGCAGTCGGTGCGCGACTACACGACCGCCGACGCGCATGTGAGCTGGGAACCGCACAAGCACTGGCGGATCTTCGTCGCGGGGCGGAATCTGCTGCAACCGGCCCATCAGGAGTTCACCGGCAATAATGGCAATCCGGTGGGCATCCGCCGCGAGGTGTTTGGCGGCGTGACCTGGATGCCATCGAAATAATGTGTTGTCGTACGGGAGAATAAGAGAGGAGCGGGTTTTTCGGAGGGCCATGGTGTCAGCAATCTCCAACGCGGACCCTTGCTTTGCGCGTCGCGGGCTGATCTACGCCTGGGCGCGCTGGATGGTCGCGGCGTGGCTGTGCCTGCTGACCGGCAGCGCCTGCGCGCAGGCGGCCAAGCCCTCCGAGTACGATGTAAAGGCTGCGTACCTACTGAACTTCGGCAAGTTCATGCGTTTTGCCGGGTCCGGGCAGGCGGCGGGCGGCGCTTTCAATATCTGCATTCTGGGGCGCGACCCGCTGGGGCGCAGCATGGACCAGATCGCGGCCAACGAAACCGTGGACGGCCGCGCCGTTCACGTGCAACGGCTGGGCGACGCCACCCAGGGCCGGAGCTGCCAGGTCGTCTACATCAGCCCCTTCGAGGCTCCGCGGCTTCGCGAGGACCTGGCCATTCTGGAAGGCAGCAACGCGCTCACGGTGGGCGATACGCCCGACTTTCTCGAACGCGGAGGCATGATCCAGTTCGTCTTGCAAGCGGACCACGTGCGGTTCAGCGTCAATCTGAACGCCGTGGATCGCACGCACATTGTGCTGAGCTCGGAACTGCTGCGGGTAGCCGTCTCGGTGGAAGGCAAACCGAACCGGGGAGGCGCGCGATGAGGTTCTGGAACTCGCAGTCGATCGCCGGCAAGCTCACCCGCATGAACCTCATGGTCAGCGCTACGGCCCTGTTGTTTGCCTATGTGGCGTTCTTTGCCTATGACCTGTACACCCTGAGGAGCGACTTGCTCAGCTCACTGGGGACTGAAGCTTCGATTGTGGGAGCGAATAGCGTTTCGGCGATCGTGTTCGACGATCAGCAGGCAGCCGAAAGCACGCTCAGCGCGCTCAAAGAGACGCCCCAGGTAGAGTGGGCGATCGTTGTGGGGCAGGACGGCAATCCGTTCGCTTCGTATGCGCGCGACGCCTCAGCCAAGCCGGTATTGCAGCAGTCGCTGGCGCCCGGCGAGAGCCGACACTTCTGGAGGATCGGCACCAAATTCCTGATTGGCAGCCGCATCTTTTTACAAGGCAAGCCGGTGGGCGCAGTGTACCTGCTGGCCGAGACGACCGCTCTCAAGGAAAGCGCGCTGCAGTTCGGCTGGCTTTCGGCGGGCATCCTGCTGCTGTGCTACGTGATCGCGCTGCTGGTCACCGCGGCCACGCGCAACCTGGTGACTGCGCCGCTGAGCGGGCTCGCCGAGACCGCGCAGATCGTCAGCCGCGACAAGGACTACTCCGTGCGCGCCGCAGTGCCGCGCACCAGCGATGAGCTCGCGCTGCTGGTGCGGTCGTTCAACGAGATGCTGGAGCAGATCCAGTTGCGCGACCACGAAGTAGCCGAGGCGCGCGCAGTTCTGGAGCAGCGCGTTCAGGAACGCACTGCGGAGTTAAGCGCGGCCAACAAGGAGCTGGAGGCCTTCTCCTACACCGTGGCCCACGACTTGCGCGGCCCCTTGCAGCACATCAGCAACATCGCCTTCCTGCTGCAGGGCATGAGCGCCGCCTCGAACCCGGAGGAGCGGGAATTGGTCGACAAGCTCTTCGAGGGCAGCCAGCGAATGTCGGTGCTGATTGAAGATCTGCTCAACCTGTCACGCGCCACCAGCACGCCGCTGCGCCGGATTGCGGTCGACCTGGGGCACACCGCGGAAGAGATTGCGGGCACGCTGAAAGCGGAAGATCCAGGGCGGCGCGTGCAGTTCAAGATCGCCAAACCGACGCGCGCGTTCGCCGATGAGGGCCTGCTGCGGATCGTGCTGCAAAACCTGCTCGGCAACGCCTGGAAGTACACGTCCAAGAAGGACCCGGCGGTGATCGAATTCAGCTCGAAAGATGGAGCCGAAGGCACGGTGTTCTTCGTGCGCGACAACGGCGCGGGCTTCGATACCCGCTACGCGGACCGGCTCTTCCGGCCCTTCCAGCGGCTGCACTCGCAGAGCGAGTTTCCCGGCACCGGTATCGGCCTGGCTACCGCCTCGCGGATCGTGGAGCGCCACGGCGGCAGGATCTGGGCGGAGAGCACTGTGGACCAGGGCTCGACCTTCTTCTTCACCCTGCCTTACGGCGGCAACAACTGAATCCCCTCTGAACCCGCTGCGGGGAACTGCCGCAACACGAAAAAAGCTGTGCGACTGCGACGCCGCGGCAGTAGAATCGCGGGCGAAAGGATTTCTGCCGGAATCCCCCGCCGGTGATGCTGAGAGCACGCAGATTCTGCATGCTCTCAGGAAAGGGGCACAACCATGAGTGAAGCTCAAGCTACCCCCATCTACTCGCCACCTCTCACCCAATGGCAGCGGGCGGCCGATATCTTCACCGCGCCCTCCCGGACCTTTCACGATATCCAGCGCGGCAATCGGAGCTGGTGGCTGCCGCTGATCGTGCTGACCGTGGTCGCCTATCTCTTCTCTGCGGTGGTGATGACGCGCGTTGGAATCGACCAGGTGATCGACAACCAGATGCGCATGAATCCCGGCGCCATGGACCGCATCGCGCAGATGACGCCGGAGCAGCAGATCACGAGCCGCAGGATCAGCACCGAGATCACCAAAGGGGTGTTCTGGGGCTATCCGCTG
>DAIDLI010000040.1 GCA_027449545.1 Acidobacteriaceae bacterium
CGCGAGAGGCCGTGCTTGCCGATGTCGATGGTGGCGCCCATCATGTGGGGGCTGAAGATGTCGCCGTTAGCCGGCGCGGCGTTGCCGTTGATGCGCTCCAGACGCGCCTGGTAGCTGGCTGGACGCACTGCCGAGGTGACCTCGAGCGGACCGTGGAAGAGGGCTTCGTGCGCCTGCGCCAGGTCGGTTAGAAACTGTGCCGTCCAGGGGCGGACATAGCGGTGGTTCGCCTTGAGGTTGCCGTTGACGGTCAGCCCGGTGGAGACCGGAATCGGAACCAGCAGCTTTTGCTGAATACTGGCGGAGAGCTGCGCCTCGGTTTCGATGCGCTTGAGTCCGGCCGCTTGCAGCCGATCATCCTGCCGCTGGAGCAATTCGAGCGAGCCGCGCAGGGGCGCCGGCATATCACGCCAGCCGATGTGCAGGGCCACCGACTCCGAGAAAGGCCGGAGATTGGCGGCGTTCTCGTTCAAAACGGCGGTGCTGGGCAGGCTGGCGACCTGCTCGCGCTCCATGGGGGCGAAACGGCGCAGGTGCACGGTGTCGCGGGAGAGATGCGCGCGGCCGAATCGGCGCCGGCGCTCGTAGCGAATGCGCTCGCGCTCGGCCCACTCGCGACGGGCCTGCCGCCGCGCCTCTGCCCGCCGCAGGGCTGCCGAAGAGGAGCGGTGATGGGTTCTGGAGACAGAGCGCGTTCTGACCGCCGTGCGTGTCCTGGTGGTGGGCGCCGCATGGATCCGGGTGGCACGCCGCTCACGGGCGACAACGTGCTTGCGCTCGCGGTGATGGACCGCGACGGGCGCAGTTGCGCTTTTGTGGCTTGCGTGCACGTGTCTGCCGGTTGCTCCCCAGGCCAGGGCGGCAACGGAAAAGACAAGCGCTACAACGAGATTTCGAGTCCGGCACACGGAAGGAAGTGCGGACGTCCAGAGCAGCTTCAGTGTACGGCGGGCGCGGGGGCGGCGCGAGTACCTAGCCGGGTTCGAGAGTGTCTGATAAAGAGCAAGCATCCAGATACAGCCGGCGTTGAGCCCGCAGATTTCAGTTTGCCTGTTTCTGTGCAGCTTGTCACCTGCCCGACAGGTCGGTTTTCCACTGCGCGCTTGGAGGCTTCGGGAGAGGTGGCTGGAGGGGCGGAGCGGTGTGGGCCGGGAGGCCCACACCACAGCCGACCTGGAGGTCGGCGCTACGTTTGGCCGGCGCTACCTAATGGGTTCAGCGCTGCTTAGGAGCTCGGGGGACTTCCTTTTCCTGGGGCTTGGCGAGGCCCAGCATGTAGGCTACGGCGGCTTCAATTTCAGGAACGGTAACGTCCTCCACCACGCCGGCATCGCCGATGCCGATAGGCAGCACGAAGCGCCGCACGCCGCCGATATTCTTCTTGTCGCCGCCGGTTGCGGCAAGCACGCGGGCTGGGCGAACGCTGAGCGCCGGCAGCGGGCCGTAACGATAGATCAGCTTCTCGAGCCGCTCCTGTTGTCCGGCAGTGATGGTCCCCCGCTTGCGCGCCAGAAAAAGCGCGGCGATCATGCCCCAGGCCACCGCCTCGCCGTGCAGGATGGCCTTGTAGCTGGTAGCCTGCTCCAGGGCGTGGCCGATGGTGTGGCCGAAGTTGAGGATCATGCGCAGGCCGCTCTCGCGCTCATCTTTGTTGACCACCTGCGCCTTCATGCGGATGGAGGCGGCAATGACCTTCTCCAGCGCTGCCGGGTCGCGCCGCAATATGGCGTCGGCCTTCTCTTCCATGAAGCGCACCAGGGCGCGATCGCGGATGATACCCGCCTTGACGCTCTCCATGAGGCCGGCGCGCAGTTCGCGCTCGGGCAGAGTGGCCAGCACGCCGATGTCCGCGAACACCGCGCTGGGATGATGGAAGGCGCCGACCAGGTTTTTGCCCTCGGGCAGGTTCACGCCGGTCTTGCCGCCCACGCTGGAGTCCACTTGCGACAGAAACGTAGTGGGTACCTGCACGTAGCGGATGCCGCGCATGAAGGTCGAGGCCACAAAGCCGCCCACGTCGCCCACGATGCCACCGCCAAAGGCGATCAACAGCGAGCCGCGATCGCCGCCGGCGCGCACCATCTGCCGCAACAGCTTTTCAACGCTGGCGATCGTCTTGTGCTTTTCGCCGGGCTCCAGAAACAGCGTTACCGGCGCCTCGGGAAAGGACTCCAGAAAGCGCTCGGCCCACAAGGCCCATATCTCGGGCGAGGTTACGACAAACACACGGCGCGGCAAACGGCCGATGACCTTTTGCATGCGTGGGGCCAACGACGTCAGCAGTCCACTGCCGGCGAACACGTCGTAACGTGCCGAAGGTGTAGCGACATGAATGGTCTGCACAGTACTTCCATGCTAAAGCACGGTGCTTATCCGCCACTCACCCAGGCCACCGCCTGTTCTGCCTCCCCGGCGGCGAAGTAGCGCACCTCGGCTGGGGTAAACGGTTTGGCAAAGCTGGCGATCGCCTGCTGCCAGCGCGTGTCGCCAATCACCGCAAGCCGCTCCATCTCGTTCAAATGTTTGGCGTCGAATTTGATCTCCTGCCACAGAGCGCCGGCATCCCAGCCCTCGAAGCGGGTCATGTCGAGCAGTACGCGCAGCTTGCCGTGAGCTTTTGCCAGGCGTGAAAACTCCGTCACCAGAGGCGGGTAATCCTCTTTCTGCAACCGTCCGATCAGCTTCACTTCGAAGACTTTGCTGCCATTTTGGTCGTGCATCTCGATGGGCATACCCGAGGTTCCTCCGGACTGCACAAAAGCTAGGATGCGGCAAAGCCATCAGGATTGCCGGTTTGCGCTGCAACCCCGGCAGACCGGAGAGGCGCAAAATGGCCACCGGCAATCTCGAAACCAGCTATGATAAGACGCCATCTAAGCGGGCAGAAGGGGCGCTATGCACCGGCGTGGTCTTCCCATCGGCCGTATCTTCGGCATCTCCATTGACCTGGACTATTCGTGGTTCCTGATCGTGGCCCTGCTGGCCTGGATGCTGGCGGTAGGCTATTTCCCCGCCCAATATCGCGGCTGGAGCACAGGCGAGTACTGGGCGATGGGGATCATCACCGCCGTGCTGCTGTTTGTGAGCGTACTGATTCACGAGCTGGCGCATTCGCTGGTGGCCAAGCACTACGGCATCCCGGTACCGCGCATCACGCTCTTCCTGTTTGGTGGCGTCTCGCAGATCGGCGCTGAGCCGCCTGCGCCCGCAGTGGAGTTCTGGATCGCGATTGTGGGCCCGCTCACCAGCTTCGCGCTGGCTGCGCTCTGCTGGGAGATCGAGCCTTTGCTCAGCGTGGGCCCTGCGCTCGCGCTCGCGCAGTATCTGGCCTGGATCAATCTGTTTCTGGGACTGTTCAATCTCATCCCCGGGTTTCCGCTGGATGGCGGCCGGGTGCTGCGCTCGATCGTCTGGCGCAGCACCCGCAGCTATCACCGGGCAACCATCATCGCCGGCGCCACCGGCCGCTTCTTCGGGTTCCTGCTCATCTTCTGGGGCGTGTGGACGGCCTTCACCGGCAACATCGGCAACGGCATTTGGATCGCCATCATCGGCTGGTTCCTGGAGAGCGCCGCCTCGAGTTACGTTCAGCAGGAGACCTTCCGCAATCTGCTGGAAGGCCATCGCGTAGCCGAGGCCATGCAGCGCAATTTTGTGCAGGCCCCCGGCGAAGAGAGCCTGGAAGAGCTGGTGGAGCATGACCTGGCTCCCGCGCATGCGACCTATGCGGTGGTGACGCGATTCGGCGCGCCCGCCGGCCTGGTCACGGTCGACGCCATTCGCGAGGTGCCGCGCCAGGAGTGGCCGATGACGCCTGCCACGCAGATCATGACTCCGCTCGACAAGCTCGACACCACACAACCCAACGCCATCCTGTGGTCGGCACTCGAAAAGATGGGCCGCGACGGCGTAGACCAGCTTCCCGTCATCGACGGCAACGGCGTGGTGGGCGTGCTCTCACGCGAAGACATCGTGCACTACCTTGCCGGCTTGCGCGTGCTATCAGCGTAGCCCGCCGGTCTCTGCATTTTTCCCCGGGAGAGGAGAGTTTGAATGGCCAATCCGCGTAAGAGGTTTCCTTTTTGGATTCCTTCGCTCATCATTGCTGCGCTGGTCTTTGGAGGCTTGTTGCGCAGCGGAGTCATCACCCTGCCCGGCTACACGGTGCATGCCGCGCCCCAGGTTCCAGTGAACGTGGTGCAGAATGCTGCACCCGTGCCACTGGGAAACTTCAAGAACGGCTTCGCGTCGATCATCGGCCCAGCCCTGCCTGCGGTCGTCAACGTCTCGTCCACGAAGGTGGTCAAGCAGAAGGCCGCGCCCAATATCTTCGCCGATCCCTTCTTCCGGCAGTTCTTCGGCGGGCAAGTTCCGCAACAGCAGCAACCGCAGTCGGAACAGGAACACAGCCTGGGCTCGGGCGTGATCGTGAATCCCGACGGCTACATCCTGACCAATAACCACGTGGTGGCAGGGGCGTCGGATGTGGAGGTGTTCACGCAGAATCGCAAGAAGTACAAAGCCAAGGTGATCGGCACCGATCCGCGCACCGACATCGCCGTGCTGAAGATCGATGCCACCGGCCTGCCCACGCTGAGCATGGGCGATGCCTCCAAGCTGAAGGTGGGCGACCTGGTCTTCGCCATCGGGGATCCGTTCGGCATCGGCGAAACCGCGACCATGGGCATCGTCAGCGCCACGGGCCGCGCCTTGGGCGGCGCCATTGAGCACTACGAGGACTTCATCCAGACCGATGCCGCCATCAACCCCGGCAACTCCGGGGGCGCGCTCATCGACGCGCATGGCGACCTGATCGGCATCAATACCGCGATTCTCTCCGGCGGCGGCGGCAATGAGGGCGTGGGCTTCGCGATTCCCGTGAACCTGGCGCACGACATCATGAACCAGATCGTGGAGCACGGCAAGGTGATTCGCGGCTATCTTGGCGTCACCATCCAAGCCGTGAACCCGGACATGGCCAAAGCCTTCGGCCTGAGCCAGGGCGGCGGCGCATTGATTGGCGATGTGAGCCCCGACGGCCCCGGAGCCAAGGCGGGCCTGAAGCGCGGCGACATTGTGCAGCAGTTGAACGGAAAGCCGGTAACCGGTCCCGACGATCTGAGCCTGCGCGTCTCCGAGATGCCGCCCGGTTCCGTTGCGCACATGCAGGTCTTCCGCGACGGAAAAACCATGAACCTCGACGTCACGCTGGGCACGTTCCCGGAGAAGGGCCAGCCCGGCCAGCCCACGCCCGGCGCGGCTGCGGCGCTGAAGGGCTTGCAGGTGCAGAATCTGGACGATAATCTGCGCCAGCAGCTCGGCCTGCCCGGCGGGACCTTCGGCGTGGTGGTGACCGGCGTGGATCCCAGCAGCGGAGCAGCGGCTGCGGGCATTCAGCAGGGCGATGTCATCCAGGAAGTGGATCACAAGCCGGTGCACAACGTGCAGGAGTTCCAGAGCGCGATCGCCGGTCTGGCGAACCAGCCCATTCTGCTGCTGGTCAATCACAGCGGCACCACCCATTACGTGGTCGTTGAGCCGCAGCCGTAAGTCCGCTGCGGCTCGCTCTGCAAAGGCGGCGGAATGACAAGCACCCAGAGGCGAGGACTGCTCCCACAGTTCTCGCCTTTTTTTTGACCACACGGAACCGGATTCGAGCCGGGACAGAGCAACGCGGTTGCGGTTCACGCCTTCTTACGGAAAGTTCGAAAATACGGCACGTCGAAGGGATGATCTTCGCCATGGTGAATTCGAAAAGCAAGGACAATCAGCGCAGCCATTCGGGCCGCAGCAGCGAAGCGGCCAAGGCCAGTCGCACGGGCCCCACTCCGGCTTCGATCAGCTATCCGACCTCGGCGGGGAACTCGCCCGACAACTCCGTGATATCCTCGGGGCCGGCGGTCCGCGCTACGACTTCGAACGAGGTCCACAGCAGTCCTTCGAATGCAAACAGCAAGGTCACGAACATCGAGCGTTATCAAAGCAAGCCGCTCAAGAGCAACTCTGTGGAAGCGGCGAATACAGACCAGACAGAAACGAGCCACACCCCGCACAACAGCCACGGCGAGGCGCGGCGACGCAAAGTTTCCTGACGAGATGCTGGTTTCCCAGGTCCCCGCGGGGACCTGGGGCGGCCGTCTTCTCAGGCTGCAAACTTCTGCGCGTCGGCGCGGCGCAGTTCAAGACCGTTGCCAGGGCGGGATAGATCGGGGCGCAAGCGGCCGTCCTTCAAGAGCGGCAGGCCATCAAAGAACATGCGCTCGATGCGCACGTGATCATGGAAATATTCCCCCTCGGTGAACGGAATCGCCGCGCAGGCGGGATGCACGTGCAGCATGGGCGCGGTATGCGAGGAGAGGGGCAGGTTGTAGGCCACGCACAGGGCAGCCACCTGCATGAAAGCGGTCACGCCGCCGCAGCGCGTGATGTCGGCTTGCAGCACGTCTACCGCTCCTGCGGAGAGCATGCGCAGAAAGTAAAAGGGGCTGTAGGCGTACTCGCCGGCGGCGATGTCGATGCGCGGCGCGGCGTGCTCGCGCACGAAGCGCAATCCATCCAGATCGTCGGAGGAGACCGGCTCCTCAAACCAGCGAATATCAAAGGCCTCCAGCACCTGCATCTGGGCCAGCGCCTGGCGCGGCGCATAGGCGCCGTTGGCGTCCACGTAGAGCTTCACGTCCGGACCGATGGCCTTGCGCGCGGCGCGCACCCGCTCCGGATCGCGCTGCGGATCGCGGCCGATCTTCATCTTCACCGCGCCCATTCCCTCCCTCGCCCAGCCGGAGAGCTGCTTGCACAACTGCCGGTCAGAGTAGGAGGTGAAGCCGCCGCTGCCGTACATGGCGGCCGCTTCATGCACCTGCCCCAACAGTTTCACCAGCGGCAGCCCCAGCAGCCGCGCCTTCAGGTCCCAGAGGGCGCAGTCCACCGCGGAGATGCCCATGGAGCAGATGCCCGGCCGGCCGAGGTTTCGGATCTTCCTCCACATCTCCATGTAGGCGTCCTGCGGCGCGAGCGCGCTCTTGCCCTGCACAGCCTTATGCAGCAGGCTGGTAATCAGTTCGGCCGTGGCCGAGTCGGCATAGGTATAGCCGATGCCCTGCTGCCCTGCGGCATGAGCCGTCACGATCACGATGGTGGTATGGTCCCAGGACAAAGTGCCATCCGACTCCGGCGCGTCGGTGGGAACGGTGAAGGTGGAGACGTCTAGCCGGTCGATCACGGGATCGGAGGATGATTTCTCAAGTTTGCTGCGCACGCAGACACCGCCAGGAGCGCAGATGCGCCCTTGGAGGTTGGGATGAAGGGGATGGGGCTGCGGTTGGCAAGCGCCTTGCTGGCGCAAGCGGGCTCAGTCGCCGAACTCGAGCTCGTCGAGACGACGCCACTTGTAAAAGACGATCGAGCCGATCCAGCTCAAGGCGAAGAGGGCGACGATGCAGTAGCCGAGCATGCCGAAATCCTCGTTGAGCCAGCGCACCCGATCCCAGAAGAAGCCGCTGAGGCCAAGTTGGCCGGCCAGCAGGCCCAGTGCCTCGATGCCGCCCACCACAATGGCCACCAGCGCCGAGACGAAGGTGATAGTGAGGTTGTAGTAGAGCTTGCGCACGGGCTTCACGAAGGCCCAGCCGTAGGCGCCCAGCATGAGGATGTTGTCGGTGGCGTCAACAAGCGACATGCCGGCTGCAAAGAGCACCGGGAAGGCAAGGATCGACCACAGCGGCAATCCCCGCGAAGCTTCTGCCGCGGAGATGCCGAGCACGCCGATCTCCGTGGCCGTATCGAAGCCGAGGCCGAAGAGCACGCCCAGCGGATACATGTGCCAGCTACGCCGGATCATGGCGAACATAGGCCGGAAGATGCGCGCCAGAAAGCCGCGGTCGGCCAGCAGCATGTCGAAATCTTCCTCCACATACGGCTCGCCATTGCGCACGCGCACGAATGCGCGATAGATGGAGCGCAGCACCAGCAGGTTGAGGACGGCGATGGCGAACAGAAACAGGCAGGAGACCAGCGTGCCGACAACGCCGCCGATGGCGCGCGCCGCGTCCATGCGGTGCTGCAAGGCGAGCGCTGTGGCTGCCAGAGCCACCGAGCCGATGACCACGATGGTCGAGTGGCCGAGCGAAAACATCAGGCCCACGCCTACAGGGCGCTTGCCCTCCTGCATGAGCTTGCGGGTGACGTTGTCGATGGCGGCGATGTGGTCGGCGTCCACAGCGTGGCGCAAGCCGAAGCTGTAGGCCAGCAGCGAGGTTCCGAGCAGCAGCGGGTAGTGGCGAAAGGCGACAACCGCCCAGATCCAGGCGGCGATGTTGAAGGCGAAGAGGAGTGTGTAGATCGCGACGATCTTACGGCGCAGATTGGAGGGGGCGTCATTGAAGATCGCCAGGAAACGCATGCTCGAAGCGGGGGCGGGCATCTCCACCCATTTTTCGGTCGAATCTGCCTGCCGGAAAGGCAATCCCGTTCCCTTCGCGCCAGCTGCGCATCTCTCCAAGTCAGGAAATGCGGCTGCTGTAGCCCTCATCATACTCTTTTCAGAATCGCGCCACCAAGCCGCGCAGTCTCCGTCCCTGCTGCGTTCCGTCTGCCCTGGCGCTAGCCTGCATCCTCAATCCGCGGCGCATCCCGAGGCCTGTGCCGGAGGCTTTTCGATCACCAGCGCGCGGGCCACGAGGGAGAGGCCGAATCCGACCAGCAGCGCCTTGATCATCAGCTCGTGGTCGTAGGTCCAGGAGAAGCCGGCCAGAATGGCGAAGACCGTGACGGGCAGCAGCTCCGAGGCAATGGCGATGAGCCAGTGCGGTTCCACTTGTGTGCGCGGGAGCGTGCTGCGCAGCCGCGGCAGCAGGCGGGGCGTTGCCGTCGCGTAGATGCGGTAACTCTCGCCCAGTTCGGCGGAGAGAAATTTCTCTTCGGCCAGAACCAGGCGCAGCAGGAAGAGGGTGAGCAAGGGAAGGGCGAAGAGCGCCCCGGTGGGCGGCATAAGGAAGGCGATGGCAGCGAACATGCACCAACTGCCCAGAAACAGCGGATTGCGCACGTAGCGGTAAGGTCCGGCGCTAAGCAGCGCATCGCTCCTCATGCGGCTGCTGTTGACCCGGGCAGGACCCAGATATGCCGTTGCCCAGATGCGCAGCACCATGCCGAGGCCCGCCAGTACAGCACCCGCCGTGATCACTACCGGTGTGGCGTAGACAAAGCGCAGCATGCCGGTGCGGCTCAGTTCGAGCGCCAGCCACTCCAGCAGCGAGACGCGCTTGCCAAAGTCCAGCTCGGAGATCCACGGGGCCCAGAAGCCGATCACGACGAGGATCGTCATGAGCAGGCCGCGCAGCCGGTACTCGATCTTGCTTGCGTGCATGCTTCTCCTTCGAAGCTCCCGGCCATGCGCAGCGGTGCGCGTGCCCATCGAAGCGGCAGGCGGAGTGGGGCGGGGCCTTTTCTAGAGTAGCAATCGGGTGCGGCCCTGGCACGGGCATCATCGCGCACGGCAGCCGGAGGAGAGGCCGGCATTGCTTGCGGAGGATTCAGTCGGCGGCCTGGACCGCGCCCAGCCGCGCCAGATCGCTGCGCAGGGCGTCGCTGCCGGTATAGCGCAAAGCCACGATGCCGGCATCGCGCGCGCCGGTCACATTCTCCGGGCGATCGTCGATGAAGAGGATGCGCTCCGGAGGCCGTCCCAGAATATCGATGGCGCGCTGGTAGATGGCGAGATCGGGCTTGCGCAGTCCCAGGTAACAGGAGGTGAGCGTCACGTCGAAGTAGGTGCGCAGGCCGAAGGCTTTGAGGCGGTACTCATTCAGCTCGCGGGCTTCGTTGTTGAGCGCGCCCACCAGATACTGGCCTGAAGCTGCCAGTCCCTTGAGAATGCTCATGGCGCTGTCGGCGAGCAGCTTCGATTGATCGAGCATGCAGGCCACAAACTCGTCGCGCGAGAAGCTGCGCGGCTCGTGGAAGACGACGAAATCCAGATACGCGCCCATGGTCATGCCGCCGCGCTCCCACAGCTCCGCGATCTCGGCGTGCCGCGCCTGAAAGGACGTCTCCTCCAACTGGAAGCGCTGCGCGGCCTCGGCGCGCTCGCGCACATCCCAGCTATTAGTCAGCAGCACGCCGCCTATGTCAAAGAGGATTATGTCGAAAAGCAGCATGGCGCATCTCCGCGTATTCCCCGCTCCGGGGGAGCAGTCGTTCAGCATCAGTTAGATGCAACATGGAAAGCCGGGTGTGCGCCTACCACCGTGCAATTTCAGGCCGGATTGGAGGAGCCATCGCCGCAGGTGTACTTGGCTTCAATGGCCAGCACTTTTTTGAAGCGGCGCACAAAGCGCTCTTCGCTGGCGCCGAACTTGGCGGCCACAAAAGCACGCGCCAGCTCAAAGGCCAGCTCGGAGCCGATGATGCGCGCGCCCATCACCAGCACGTTCATATCGTCGTGCTCCACGCCCTGGTGCGCGGAGTAAGTGTCGTGACACATGCCGGCGCGGATGCCGGGAATTTTGTTGGCTGCTACGCAGACGCCCACGCCCGAGCCGCAGATGAGAATGCCGCGCGGCGCATCGCCGCGGCGGATCGCCTCGCCCACCAGCACTGCAAAATCGGGATAGTCGGAGGGCTCGGCATTGAAAGCGCCGAGGTCGATGATTTCATGGCCGGCCGCCTCCAGATAGGCGCGCACCTGCTCTTTCAACGCAAATCCTGCATGATCGGAACCGATCACCAGCTTCATGGGAAGAGTCCTTTCTTGAACGGTGTGGGCGGTGGCAGCAGAGTTCGCGGTGTCGGGCTGCGATCGCGCTACGACGACAGCTTCCTAACACCGCTCACCACGCGCGGAGCGCGGCCGACTCCGCCAGCTCCGCTTACTTCAGGAGCGCTTTTGCCTTGGCCGCCACATTTTCGCCGGTGAAGCCGAGTTTCTCCAGCGCCACGCTTCCCTTGGCGGATGCGCCGAAGCGATCGAGGCCGATGACTGCGCCGTTCTCGCCTACGTACTTCCACCAGCCCTGGGTAGCGCCGGCCTCGATGGCCAGCCGGGGTACGCCCTTGAGCAGCACGCTGGCCTTGTACGCGGCCGATTGCTCTTCGAACAGCTTCCAGCTTGGGAAGCTGACCACGCGCGCCCGGATGCCTTCGGCGGCCAGTTTCTTGGCGCCGTCGAGTGCGGTCCACAGCTCCGCGCCGGTGCCGATCAGGATCACCTGCGGGTCTTTTACGTCCTCCACCACGTAGGCGCCCTTGCTGACGCCCGCGAGGATGTCGTGCCTGGCGGGATCGAGCACGGGAATGTCCTGCCGGCTGAGGGCAAAGAAGCTCGCGCTCTTGCGTTCGAGAGCCAGCCGCCACGCGGCTGCTGTCTCGTTGGCGTCGGCGGGGCGGAAGTCGGTGAGATCGGGCACCGCGCGCAGCATCATGAGGTGCTCTACCGGCTGGTGGGTGGGGCCGTCTTCGCCGAGCGCGATGGAGTCGTGCGTGAACACGAAGATGGAGTGCACCTTCATCAGCGCGCCGAGCCGGATGGCCGGCTTGGCGTAATCGGCGAAGCAGAAAAACGTGGATCCGAACGGAACCAGCCCGCCATGGGCAGCCATGCCGTTCACAGCCGCGCACATCCCGAACTCGCGCACTCCGAAGTAGACGTTGCGCCCGGCCGGGTCCTCATGGAAGTTCGCGCCCGGCTTGAAGATGGTCTTGGTGGAAGCGGTGAGGTCGGCAGCGCCGCCAAAGAGCTCCGGCACCGCCTCGGCGATGGCGTTCATCACCGCGCCGCCGGCGTTGCGGGTGGCCACCGGCTTGTCCACCGGGAACGAGGGAATCGCCTTCTCCCAGCCGGCCTTCAGCTTCTGGCTTTGGGTGCGCTCGAACTCCGCGGCCAGCTCGGGATACTTGGCGCGATAGCCGGCGAAGAGCGTCTTCCACTCGCCTTCGGCCTGATTGCCGCGATCGACCGCCTGACGCCAGTTCTTCAGCGCCTCGTCGGGGATGTAGAAGCTCTTATCTTCAGGGAAGCCGAAGAAGCGTTTGGTGGCCGGGGCGGCTTCGGCGCCCATCGCCTCGCTGTGCACCTTGTTGGTGCCGGCCTTGGGGCTGCCGTAACCGATCACTGTGCGAACAGCAATCAGCGAGGGCTTGCCGGTCTCGGCCTTGGCCGCTTCGATGGCCTTCTCCAGAGCATCCAGATCGTTGCCGTCCGCCACATGCTGCACATGCCAGTGGTACGACTTGAAGCGCTCCGGCACATTGTCGGAGTAGCTCAGCTCAGTGGGTCCATCGAGCGAGATCAGATTATCGTCGTAGAGGAAGATCAGCTTGCCCAGGCCCAGCTTGCCGGCCAGCGCCGCGGCTTCGTGGGAGACGCCTTCCATCAGGTCGCCGTCGCCGCAGATGCCGTAGGTGTAATGGTCCACGATGTTGAAGCCGGGCTTGTTGTAGACGGCGGCCAGATGCTTCTCGGCCATCGCCATGCCCACCGCCATCGCAAAGCCCTGCCCCAGGGGACCGGTCGTGACTTCCACGCCGTCGGCGTCCCCGCGCTCCGGGTGGCCGGGCGTCTTCGACTCCCACTGGCGGAAGCCTTTCAGGTCATCGAGGGTCAGCTTATAGCCAGCCAGGTGCAGCGAGGCATACAGCAGCGTGGAGGCGTGGCCATTGGAGAGCACAAAGCGATCGCGGTCGGCCCAATGCGAGTCGGCCGGGTTGTGCTTCATCTGCTTGTGGAACAGCAGGTAGGCCATGGGCGCGCAACCCAGCGGCGCACCGGGGTGGCCGCTATGCGCCTTCTCCACCATGTCCACGGCCAGCAGCCGCAGTGTGTCGATGGAAAGCTGGTCAAGTGAGAGGCCGGCGAGGCTGGTAGTCATAAGGGTAGAAACTCTTCCTTTCCTCCAACTGGATTGCGCTGATTCACGACTCGTGGAACGCGGGCTCTGCTCTTGCGCAGAGAACAGGACAAGCGCTCTGCCGGGCCTGCGCCGGCTGCGACTTCCCCCGCCATTGAGTGAGGCTCAGGCTACCTCTACCTCAACCTTTACATTGTATCCAAGCCAGCTCTCCGGCTCGGTCCAATGCAACGTCCACTCGATCTCCCGGGTGGTCTTCTCCGGGCGCAGATCGGCGCTGAATCCCGCGCTTCCATAGCCGCGGCTCGAGGTGGTGTTTTTGGTCTTCCAGCCGTCGGTGGTCCAAACCACGTCGAATCTCCGGTCGTCCAGAATCCGCAGCGCGCGCCCCGGCGCGATCTTCTGGATCGGCCGGTGGCGTGTATAGACTTCGATGCTGCGCCTGATCTTCTTTCGCCCCCGGGAATCGCAATAGCGCGCATAGACGGGTTCGATGCGGTCGAAGACCTTGCCGTCGCGTGCGGAGCGCAGCAGCTTCAGGTACTCGGCGTGGGCCCACACCAGCGGAACCGCCGAGCCTGCCGGGCTGCCCTTCCGCAATTCGTAGGCGGGAACATCGCCGTCGTCCCACACCTGCTCGGGCAGCATCTTGCCGGAGGTCGCAAAGGCCTCATAGGTGCGCAGCAGTGCGGAGATGTCGCGGCCGGCGGCCAGTTCGTAATGGGCGCGCTCGCCGGTGAGCAGCGGCCACGGGCGGCCCTGTCCCCAGCCCTTGTACGGCGTGCCGTCCTCGCGCTGGCCGTAGCCGTCGAAGTTGTAACGCAGCCATCCCGGGCCCTGCGGCAGATCGCGCTTCAGCACCGCGTCGACCACGCGCAGCGAATTGACGATCAGGGGATCGTCTGCGCGCCGGATTCCGTAACGCACCAGTTCCAGAAATCCCGCATCGATGATCTCCCGCGCTTCGAATTCATAGCGGGTGCCGGGCGGACGGTTGGCGAGCGTAAGGGTCTCTTTGCCGCAGCTCTCGTGCGCATAGGCGGCGCCACACTCCGGCGGCCGGAGGCGCATGTAGTGGCGCTTGATCTCGGGATGCAGCACCCCGTTGCTGGTCACAGTCCAGTCTTCCAGGTGGCCTTCGATCCAGTCGGCGAACTCTTCCAAAAATTGCCCTACGGTATCGCTCTCGCAGGCGCGCGCCATCTCGGCTGCGCAGATCAGGCCGGCGATCACTGCCGCCAGGGTGGAAGGCGAGTAGCCGGCATTCTCTTCCCAGCGCTCCTGCTGCGTGATGGGCGCCTGCCTTACCAAACAACCGGCAGCGCGCTCCACGAAGGGAAAGATGTCCAGTTCGCCCAGACCGCCGGCCTTCCAGAGCCGCCATGCGAGGATCAGCGGAAAGGCGATCTCGTCGAGCTGCTTGCCCTGCCAATAGGGCGTGCCATCGATCCAGAAGTTCTGCGCGAATCCACCGTCCGGCTGCTGCGTGCAGGCCAGGTAGACGAGCGCGCGCCGCGCCGTCTCCGCGCGCCCGCAGGCCAGCAGCGCGGTCGCGGTCTGCACCATATCGCGCGTCCACACCAGATGATAGCCGCCCATATCGTCGTCATTCATCACCTGGCCCCAGGGAATGGAGGCGGAAGCCACAAACGCGCCCGCAAAGGTCTTGTCCTCGTGGGCCAGCAGCACATTGTGGCTGGCGCGCATCAGCTTGCCGCCGTCCTGCGCCTTGTCGGCCAGCCACTCGGGGTTGGCGGCGCGGTGCCACTGCTCGATGAAGCGTTTGCGCAGATCCTGGTAATCCATGGAAAGCGCGCCCATGGTCTTTTGCGCCGCAGTGTGGGTCCCTTCGCCGATGCCGATGGCGAGCGTGAACTCGACTGCCGCAGTGCCTGCGCCGTTCTTCGGGGATTTTCCGCCGTTCTTGCCGCTCAGCGCGGCCCAGCGCTCGTTCTCGGTGCGATCCAGCTCCCCAATAATGGCCACGTTGCCGCCGATGGCGGAGCCAAACTCCCACTCCATGCGTTTGTGCTGCATCAGGTCCTGCCAGCCGTCGCTGGCGCCTACGAAGCCGCAGCTCACGCGCGCAAAGCCGCAACTGGCAGCCATGGCCAGCGACCAGCCGTTCTTCCAGGCCATCAGCACCTTGCGACCGGCCAGGTCCACGGCGCGCGCGGTGTTATCAGCTCCGCCGCCGTCCAGGTGCGGGGCCAGCAGCGCGTAGACTTTGAGGCGCGGCAGCAGGTCGGGCGCGGCTTCCAGGCGCACCCGGTTCAGCACCACCGAGTGGTGCGGATCGCAGATGATCTCCTTGGTGAGCGTGTAGCGCCCCTCCGGATCGCGATTCACATAGCGCACCCCCAGCGATTCGCCATCAATGTATTCGAAGCTGGAGACGAGCTGGCGCTTCTCTTCATGGACAAAGGTCTCTTCGTCGGTGACGAGAAACTCCATGTCGCGCACCTGGGCGCGATCGATGGTGGGGTGATAGATCTCGTTGAGAATGCCGTGCGACGAGGTAAACCAAATGCGGCTCGAGGCCGAATAGGCGGTGCCCACCGCATCTTTCACGCTCGACGTCCAACGCGGAATCAGGCCGGGGCTGCCGAACGCCTCGCCCTGCTGCTCAAGCCAGCGGTACAGCGGCAGATCGCTCATGAATGAGGTCACAGTTCCAATCGAAGAGATGGGAAAGCATCGAGCGGGAACAGTGATTTAGATGGATTTCAGGCGGGTTGGTTACATGCAAGCGAGGAGACAGCAAGTCAGCGAGGCGGCGAGCCGGCGGCTGAATCGCTAATGCGCCCCCCTTCGTTCGATCCAGAAGCTGCGCGGCCACACATTCTTGCCATCCAGGCTGAAGGGCAACGCCCGTTCCCTGTATTGGCACGTGCGAGGGAGAACGGCACGGGGATTGCTTGATTGGCTGCTGAAGAAACTGAAGGAGAGACTTATGGCGTACCTGCTTGCCCGATGTCCGATGCTCGGCTGTAACCACCGCACCCTGGTCTGCGATCTCCGTTCCGAGAGCATGCCGTCGTTCGAGCCCGGAATCTATGTCGCTGTGAAATGCGCTCATTGCGGCGAAATCTTTCGCGAAAGCGTCGCTCGCCTGGAGCTTTGCCACTGCCCGGGCGCCGGCGCAGCTTCCCACGATATGAGCCAGGCCGCCACGCAGCCGGGGCCGCTCTCCAGGTAATTTCTGCTCTCATACCCTCTCTTTTTTTCGCACCCGCCAGAGCCCCAGGCGCACACAGAATGGAAGCGCGCCACTGCCGGAGCTATGATCTTGCTTTTCACAGATTTCCCGCACCCTGGCGGGGTATTCCGGCATCCATCTTGTTAAACGGCTTTGAGTGCAGTCGAGATCCGGCCGCAACGCACCTTCCTTGGGCCGCCCTGCCGGCGGTTGATCCCAAAACCCAGAACCCTGCCGTAACTTGCGCCTTTACAATCGGAAACGGAGGAATTTCCCTATGGCCTACGAACTGCCCCCTCTTCCCTACGACTATGCCGCTCTCGAGCCCTTCATTGACGCCGAGACAATGAAACTCCACCACGACAAGCATCACCAGGCCTACATCAACAATGTGAATGCGGCGCTGGCCAACCATCCGGACCTGGCGGCGCTCTCTGTGGACGACCTGCTGCGCGACCTGAACCGCGTCCCCGAAGACATCCGCACCACGGTGCGCAACAACGGCGGCGGGCACTCCAATCACACCGCCTTCTGGAAGCTGATGGGCCCGGCCAACACGCCCGGCATCGGTGGCGAGCCGACCGGCACGATCGCCAACCAGATCGCAACCGACTTCGGCGACTTTGAGAGCTTCAAAAAGGCCTTCAACGAGGCGGCCGCCAAGCAGTTCGGCTCGGGCTGGGGCTGGCTGGTCTTCACCGGCGGCAAGCTCAAGATCGTGACCACGCCCAACCAGGATTCACCGCTGTCGCAGGGACTGTATCCGATCCTGGGCAACGACGTGTGGGAGCACGCCTACTACCTCAAATACCAGAACCGCCGTCCCGAGTACCTGGCCGCGTGGTGGAATGTCGTGAACTGGGAAGAGGTCAATCGCCGCTTTGCCGTAGCCAAGGGATAGAGCAGAAGACAGAGAACAGGGATCAGAGAACAGGAAACGGCTGATTGAGGACCGTGGCCAATCATCAGTTTCGCCTGATCCCTGTTCCCTGCTCTCTGTTCTCTAAAAGCTGTTCTCTGTCTACTCCGCTTCCACCGGCTCCTTCACCGGATCGAGCGTCTCCAGTCCTTCATTGCGAGCGGCTTCCAGCAGCTCCGGCGAGGAGGAGACGAAGATGATCGGCGTGCCCTGGAACATCTCGCGGGCATTGAGGGCCGCGGCAAGTTGCAGGGTGGAGGGCCAGCGCAGGGTGGTACGGTCCAGCAGTTGCCGCGCGATCTCCAGCACCGCCGGATTCAGCGGCTGCTGCACCATGCGGGCGGCCTCCAGGCGGAGAATGTCCAGGGCGGCGGCGGCGTCAACCGAGGCGATATCGCCGCTCCGTTCGCGACGCCGGATGGCCGCATACACTTCCAGCGGCGTCCCAGCCGAGATCAGCTTGCGATTGTCTTCCACCGACTCGATAAGCCGGATCAACACAGCCGTCCCAGGTTCGCGCACGAACAACTTGGCGAACGCCGTAGCCTCGAGGAAATACAGGCTCACTCGTCCCCCCGTTCCTCTTCAAGCACGCCGGCCAGCGATTCTCCGCTGACGGCGACGGGCTGAAAGCGCGGCGACTCATCGGGAAGCCCGGCCTCGGCGCGGTTCAGGCGAATGGTGGTGGTGGGATAGGCGGGGGTTTTGGGGTTGGCGATCTTGCTGGTCAGCACCATGCCCCGCTGAATGGCCTCAGCCAGAACCGCCTGCCGGGTATCGGGATGCTGGTTCCAGCGGAAGGCCTTGCGCGGCAAAAATGAGTCGCGGAACCACTTGAGGGCGATGAAGGCATGACCGCCGCGCTCGGCCTCGGCCAGCGCCGCGCAGAGTTCCTTCACGCGCACATCCATGTCGGCCGGCAGAAGCGCTTCCTGGTCATCGTCCTCGTCGTCGAAAGAGGGCGCTACCGGTGCGCTGTGCTGGGTCCGAGCCGGCCGCGTTCCCACTTCATGCGGAGATACCCGCTCAAAGTAGATCCGGATCTCATCCTCTTCCGGGGACCAGTTGTCGGCCGAACTGTTGCGCCGCTTGCTGCGTCCGCTTTCGCTGCAGAGTTCCACAATGGCCTGATATCCCGGGGGTGCCAGAAAGCGCAGTGCGCGGGCCAGGCCCGGATTTTGCGAAAACGCCAGCTCGCTCAGCGCCTCTTCAATAATCTCTTCGGCCGCTGGAATGCTCAGGTTCCCGCCGTCGAGGCTGCCCTGCGCAGCTTTTGTGGTCTTCATCTCGTTTACTCCATACAGTACGGCCAGGGCCCAGGGAGCCCAGGCGATCATCCGGTGTGCCTGGAACCGCTTACCATGCGCTGCGGGAGGGACAAACTACCCGAATCCCACCAGCCGCGCTTCGGAGACTTCCGCACGACTCAATACCGCAGAATTGCCGGGAAATGGCGCCATGATGCCAGCGGCTTTCAGCCCGGCTACAGACGAAAGAACCCGGATCGCTCGGCGCACGGGAGGTATCCCGTTCATAGTCAGCTCAGAGCTACCCGAGGGATTTTCTCGGACCGATGGTTGCCGGTACAAGGCGTTCATTAGTGGCTTTACCTTGCAAAGCCGTTTAGGAGGCTACAAATTTTTGCGCCCTACATGAAGGCGATGCGAGAATATACGCGCTCAGGAAGAACTAATACCAGTGTAGTTTACCTGAAAACGCCTCGCCGGGGGGCCAAAAAAGCCGCCCCGCCTACCTCTCCCCGTCCGGACGGCCCCGGTTACGTATACCGTTTTCATCCGTACAATAGTACATATGCGCCGTTCCCTGCTTCCTTTGTTGCTGCTCATGCTGTGTCTGGATGTATCCGGAGCCTGGGCAGACGGGCCGGCGTTCGACCTCACGGGGCCCAAGGTGGATGTCCACGTCAAGCGCGGCACCATCACCCTGCCCATCTCCGAGGTTCCGAACCTGCTGCCCGGCGACCGGCTCTGGGTACATCCCGACCTGCCCGAGAACCAGTCGGAGCACTTTGTTCTGGTGGTGGCCTTCCTGCGCGGATCCACCAATCCACCTCCGGCGGACTGGTTTACGCGGGTGGAGACCTGGACGCGCGCCGCCCACGACGAAGGGGTGTTCGTGAATGTGCCCCAGGGCGCGCAGCAGGCCCTGTTGTTCCTGGCGCCAGAGACCAGCGGCGACTTCAAGACCTTGCGCAAGGCGGTGCGCAGCGAGCCCGGCTCGTTTGTGCGCGCTGCCCAGGATCTGCAGGCGGCCAGTTGGGAACGGCTGCGCCTGGAAGCTTACCTGGCCGACGTGAAAATCACCTCGAAGACGGATCTCAAGTCGCTGAAAGTCCGCACAGAGATGGCGGCCCGCAGCCTGGGGATCAAGATCAACGAAAGCTGCTTCGACAAGCCGCCCGACGAGCAGGCCGCCTGCCTCTCGCATAACTCCGAAGGGATGGTGCTGGACGACTCCAATGCACAGAGCCTGGTAAGCCAGTTGGCCAATGGCTCCGCCCTCGATCTGGTAAACCAGCTCAGTTGGAGCACGATGGCCGGCGGCGGCATGTACAGCCCCTATGTCGGCGCTGTGGTGGACACGATCAAGATCCTGGGTTCGCTGCACACCGCGCACTTCCAGTACATTCCCGCACTGGCGCTGCCCACCACCGACACGCTTAACCTGCGGCTCAACATTCCTCCCTCCTTCCGCAATCCCAAATCGGTTGTGGTGATCGCGCTGCCGCCCATCGGACCGACGCATGCCGAAGCCCTGTATCCGGTGAACAGCGGCGCAAGCTACTGCGCGCCCAGGCCCGGACTGGTGCTGCCCGCCGAAGGCGCGCCGCTGGTCTACGCCACCCCACTGGCTCATAATCTCGTGCTCCGCATCAAACCCGACTCGACCGCGGCGATCAGTTCGCCGGGGCTATCCTCCGCCCTTCCGGCAGGACCGGTGATCGAGGTGCCCGTCAGGGCCGATCCCACCCAGGGCGGTCTGGTTTTCAGCCAATCGCTTCCGAGCCTTCCCAGCGGCCCGCTGACCGGGCAGTTGCAGGGCAAGTGGGGCTTTGATGACTGGACCGGGCCCACCTTCCATCTCTATGCTCCCCGGGCCGGCAAGTGGGCGGTGGCGGCCGACGATCAGTCGGCGCTGGTGGTTGGCCGTCCCGACGCACTGCACCTGGTGGGCGAAGACTCCGAGTGTGTGGAGAGAGTTGCCATGCACGCGAGCGGCGATACTCCCGACGATCTCACCTGGTCCAAGCTGCATTCCGATGAGATCGAGGTCAAGCTTCCTCTCAAGAACGCGCAGCCGGGGCCGGTGAGCGTGGACGTGTACCAATATGGCCTGAGCAAGCCCGACCAGCTGCGCATGACCGCCTACGCGGTGGCAGCCTCTCTGCAAAGCCTCACGCTGAGCGCAGGCGATGCGGATGCCACACTGAAGGGCACGCGGCTCGACCAGGTGGCGCACGCGCGGCTGCACGGCATCGTGTTCACTCCCGCCGGCCTGAGCCGGGCGGAGAACCTGGATGAACTTGCGCTAAAAGCGGGCGGATCCACGGCCGGACTTGCTCCTGGCCGGCCCTACACGGCCCAGGTAGATCTCAAAGATGGCCGCCGCTTCGACGCGCCGGTGACGGTGCTGCCGCCGCGGCCCAAGATCATGCTGCTCAGCAAGGGCGTGCAGGCTCCTGAGGGGGCGGCGCTGCCTCCGCTCCAGTTCGGCAGCCCGGATGATCTTCCTGTCGATGGCCGCCTGGTGTTCTTCCTGAAGTCAAACGTCCCCGCCAGCTTCCCGCGCGATGAGAAGAT
>DAIDLI010000041.1 GCA_027449545.1 Acidobacteriaceae bacterium
CGCGTCCTGATCGTGAATCTGCCCGGCAGCCCGGGCGGCGCGGTGGAGAATCTCGCCGCCATCTGGGCCGCGGTGCCGCATGCGGTGGGCAAGATCCAGGGCGATCCCAGCGATTGCGCGCCGGCCAGCCGCGCCCAGCACTCGGTCTAACGAACTGCCGCCCAGGCGTGATAGCTATTGAACAAAAACTGGCTGCCCAGCAGCAGCAGCCCGATCCAGAGCGCAAAGCGCAGCGGACGGCGCGGAACCCGCGTGCTGGCCAGGGTGCCGGCTACTGCGCCAAACGCGCCCCCGGCCACCAGCCGCAGCAGCAGATCGGGATTGCTGGCGTGCGTGAACCAGTGCGCGCCGCTGCCGGCGAGAGAAACCAGAAACCCAAAGGCAATGTCGGTGCCGACCACCTGGGCCGGCTCCAGGTCAGTGAGGGCGAGCAGCGCCGCGCTGCCCAGAGCCCCCGCGCCGGCCGAGGAGAAGCCCACCTCCGCGCCCACAGGGAACATCAGCAAGCCCAGCAGCGGGCTGCGATCGCGCCGGCTCTGCTGCTGGCGTGAGGGCCGAAGAGAAGCATAGATTTGCCAGCCCGTGGTGAAGACCAGAATCGCGCCCAGCGCGGCATCGAGCGAGACCACCGCGCCGGCGGTCATCAGGCTGCGCAGTACGCAGGAGCCCAGCAGCACGCCGGGAATACCGCCCAGCAGCATGAAGCCCAGCGTGCGCCAGGCGACATTGCCGCGCGCGATCTGCGCCGGCACCAGGATGAGCTTGACCGCCGCGGAGAACATCAGTCCGATGCCGACTGCGACCGGCGCCGGCACCCCCAGGAACAGCACCAGCACCGGCACCGTGAGCGTACCGGCGCCCACGCCGGTGAGCGCAATGAACAGTGCGATCAGAAATCCGATGAGATAGGGCATGGGGCAGAGAACAGGGAACAGGGAATAGGGAACAGGGAACAGGGAACAGTGAACAGTGAGTAGCGATCACTGAACAGTGAGCGGGTGCCCCAGGTCTCGATTTTGAGACCTGGGAGAGCACAGCCGACCGCATGCGCAGCGGGAATTAGTTTCCCGGCGCTGCCTGGATGTGAATGCCGCACTCCACTTTGCGGCCGGCCCAGCGCCCGGAGCGTGGATCGTTGGGGTCCAGTGGGAGCGAGGTGCAAGGCTCGCAGCCGATCGAGGAATACCCGTGCTCGTAGAGCGGCAACAGCGGAATGTCGAACTTGCTGCACGCGTACCAAACGTTGCGGGTCGTCCAGTTGGCGAGCGGCGCGAGCTTGAGAATCTGCTTTCCTCCAGGAAGGCCAAACAGGGCGGACTCCTCCAGCGCGGTGCGGCTCCTGGCCTGCTCGCGCCGCAGGCCGGTGATCCATGTGCCGTAGTTGCTGAGCGCTTTGAACAGCGGCTCTACCTTGCGCAGGCCGCAGCAGCGGTCGGGTGCAGACTGATAGAGCAAACCGTGCTCCGCCTCCTGCTCGGCAACCGTCTTTTCAGGAAGCAAATTGATCAGATTCAGGTTCCACTCCTGCGCGATGCGGTCGCGGTAGGCGTAAGTCTCGGCAAAGTGATAGCCGGTGTCGAGGAATAGCACCGGGATGCGCGGCGCGTGCTGAATCGCGATCTTCGCCAGCAGCACGTCTTCGGCCTGGAAGCTGCATGTCAGGCAGGCATTCGCGTTTTCGCTGAGCGCGCCGGCCAGGGTAGCCTGCACCGTCTCCAGCTTGCTTTCCACTTCGCTTATGATCTCTGCTGTGCTCATCAAAGTCCCGCCCCTTCTGCGGAGATGAAGATTCCCGCGTTGTGCAGCAGTTGGTGAACCGTTGAGATGGCGTGCATGACGTCATCGCTCTCGACGTGGATCTCCGCGGCTTCAACACGCGCGGTCAGATGATCGGTGTTCTCGTTGCGCACCACCAGCGCCAGCAGCCCCGATTGCATCTCCACGCGCGTGACCAGCTCGACAAGCTTCGCATCGTCGGCGAAGACGGGATCGCCGGTGTCGATGCGGCAGGTGACTACCCCGGCGGCGAACAGCGAACGCTCGATGGCGTCGATCAGAGCCGCCGGTCCGGTAAGCGCCAGTGCTCCGCCGCGATGTCCCCAGCGCGCTTCGCGCTCCCCGGCGGTTACGCGGCCCCAGGCTTCGCCTTCGTTGTCATCGCCCGCCGAGATGTCCACGGCGGAACGGATCATGCCCGCGGCGACGGTGGCGTTGGTCTCGGCGTCGATCAGAATGAAGGCGCCGGTCGCCCGGTTCTCCGCGTAGCGGTCGACGGCGATGGGCCGCAGCAGGTTCAACGTGACCGATCCGATATCGTTCATCTGCAGCGTTGCCGCGGGCTGATGCGACAGGCTCGCCAGATCGGTGCGGTGGTTGATGGCCCGAAGCGTCGCCGGAACCGTCTGGCTGGTGTGCTTGAGCAGGTATTTGCGCGCCGGGTCGAGGGGACGCTGATCCATCCAGACCAGGGCGGCCTTCAGATCGCGCGCCACTGTGGCCTGCGTCTCGGTGGAGACCAGCAGATCACCGCGGCTGACGTCGATCTCGCGATCCAGCACCAGGGTGACGGAGAGCGGGGCGATGGCCTCCTCCAGATCGCCGTCCCAAGTCACGATGCGCTCCACTTTGGCGGTGCGCCCGGAGGGCAGTGCGGTGAGGATGTCGCCGGGGCGAACCGTGCCCGAGGCGATCTGCCCGGCAAAGCCGCGGAAGGTGTGGTCGGGACGCAGCACGCGCTGCACGGGGAAGCGCAGCGGCGAGGTGCGCGTGTCGGCCGCCGAGGGCAGCGACTCCAGCAACTCCAGAATCGACGGGCCCTCGTACCAGGGCATCGCCGCGGTGTGATGTACGATGTTGTCGCCCTTGAGCGCGCTCACCGGGATGAAGTTGGTCTCGACCGGCGTGCCGGTGTCCACGGCGATCTGATCGAGGATAGCGGTGAAGTCCTTCACGATCGCGCGGAAGGTGGCCTCGTCATAGCCGATCAGGTCCATCTTGTTGACGGCCACCAGCACGTGGCGCACGCGCAGCAGCGAGGCGATGTAGGCATGGCGGCGCGACTGAATCTGCACCCCCTTGCTGGCGTCGATGAGCACGATGGCGGCATCGGCGGTGGAGGCGCCGGTGGCCATGTTGCGCGTGTACTGCTCGTGGCCGGGCGTGTCGGCGATGATGAACTTGCGCCGCGCCGTGGAGAAGTAGCGATAGGCCACATCGATGGTGATGCCCTGTTCGCGCTCGGCGCGCAGGCCGTCGGTGAGTAGCGCGAAGTCGAGCTGGCCGGGCGCGGTGGTGCCTTTGCCCTCGATGGAGCGCACCTGGTCCTCGTAGACCGACTGCGTGTCGTAGAGCAGGCGGCCGATCAGCGTCGACTTGCCGTCGTCCACACTGCCGGCGGTCGAAAAGCGGAGCAGGTCCTTCTCCCGCTCCTCCAGCAGAAACTCTTCAATCGAAAATGGGGAAGCCGCAAGCGTTGCCATTTAGAAGTAGCCCTCCCGCTTCTTGATTTCCATGGAACCTTCCTGATCGTGATCGATGACGCGGTTGGCCCGCTCCGAGGAGCGGAACGAGATCAGCTCCGCGATGATCGCGGGAATAGTGTCGGCGTCGGAGCGAATGGCGCCGGTGCAGGGGCTGCAGCCCAGCGAGCGCAGCCGGGACTTGACCATCTGCGGTTTTTCGCCGGGGCGGGCGACGAAGGATTGCTCGATGGGCAGCAGCATCTCGCCGCGCACATACATGGGCCGCTCCTTGGCGAAGTAGAGATCCACGACGGGAATATCTTCCTCGTGGATGTAGTGCCAGACATCCAGCTCCGTCCAGTTGGAGAGCGGAAAGACGCGGATGCTTTCGCCGGGATGGATGCGCGCGTTGTACAGGTTCCACAGCTCGGGGCGCTGGTTCTTGGGATCCCACTGCCCGGCCCCGTCGCGGAACGAGTAGATGCGCTCCTTGGCACGCGATTTCTCTTCGTCGCGGCGCGCGCCGCCGAAGGCCGCGTCGAAGTTGTAGTGGCGCAGACCGTCGAGCAGCGCCTGGGTCTTGAGCAACCCGCAGCAGCGCTTGGTGTCCAGCGCGATGGGGTTGGTGTCGGCGGCGATGGCCGGCTCGTTGCGCCACACCAGCAGCTCGGCGCCGATCTCCCGCGCCATGTTGTCGCGGAATTCCAGCATCTCGCGGAACTTGAACCCGGTATCGATATGCAGCAGCGGAAAGGGAATCGGCGCGGGATAAAAGGCCTTCTGTGCCAGGCGCAGCATCACCGACGAGTCCTTGCCGATGGAGTAGAGCATGACCGGCCGCTCGAACTCCGAGGCCACCTCGCGCAGGATATGGATGCTCTCCGCTTCCAGCAGGCGCAGATGGCTCAGCCGCCGCGGATCTTTCAGAAATGAGGACGTGGATCGAGGGTTAACTTCTGTTGCAGCAACCGGCATGATGACCTCTCGGCTTCAGATTGGGAGTGCTGAAAGCCGGAGAAGCGCACGCAAACGGACCCGGCCTGTTCAGCTACGGGTGCGTCGTCTGGATCGCTTTTGCTGGGGATCAGAGACTAGAGCGTACACCCGCCGAAGATGCTCGACGGGCAACAACACGTGCGGCTGTGGGAAGCGCAATTCATGTCTCTGCTCAGGATTGTAACAAGAGATTGCGGCGCGACGCAAAAGGAAAGCGCGCCAGGCGCATTCATCTACTATCGGATAATCAGAGCAGTCCTCGTTCGCATGAGTCAGAAGAAGCCCAAACTCGGCCAGAACTTTCTGCGCGATGCGCGCGCGGCCGAGCGCATCGTGCATGCGCTCGGCGATCTCTCCAACCGCACAGTGGTAGAGATCGGCCCAGGGCACGGCGCAATCACCGAAATGCTGGCGTCGAAAGCGGCGCACGTGATTGCCATTGAGTTCGACCGCCAGCTCGCGGCGGAGCTGCGCCAGCGCTTCTCTGCCGAGCGCGTGACCGTCGTCGAGCAGGACGTGCTGCAGTTCGACTTTCTTAGAGCCGCAGAGAAGGCCGGCATGAAGCTGCGCGTGGCCGGCAACCTGCCGTACTACATCACCTCGCCGATTCTGCTGCACCTGGCCGCCAGCCACGCGGCGCTCGAGACAGCGGTGCTGATGGTGCAGCGCGAGGTGGCCGACCGCGTAACCGCTCACCCGGGATCGCGCGACTACGGCGTGCTCTCCGTCACCGTGCAGACGCATGGGCCGGCTGAGCCGCTGTTCACGCTCCCACCCTCGGCCTTTTCGCCGCCGCCCGAGGTGTATTCCTCCGTCTTTCGCTGGCGTCTGGCGCCGCGCTTTGCGGAACTGGGGGTGGAGGAGCAGCCCTTCCTCCGCTTCGTGCGCGCCGCCTTCTCCCAGAAACGCAAGACGCTGGCGAACAATCTGCGCGCCGCGGGCATCGACGACGCGGCTGCTTCCGCCGCTCTCTCTGAAGCCGGCATCGATCGTCAGGCGAGGGCCGAAGCTCTCTCCATCGAGACGCTGGCAATCCTCTGGCGTCGGCTCATTTCGGGAGGAGCCATTCCGGGAACGGAACCGGCCGCGCGCTAGCGTCATTTTCTCGCCGGTCTTCCCGGTCGCGCGCCGTATTCTCGCCGCCAGGGAGGATCCCATGAAGGCATTGATCTTGACGGCTGCGCTGCTCGGGCTGGCCGTTTGTGTCCTCGCGCAGCAAAGCAAGCCCGCGCAGGCGAACCAGGTTCACGCCGTTCACGCCAGCGGCTGTGTGCAGCAGGGTGTCGAGGCCGGCTGCCTGCTGATGAAAGACACGCAGAGCGGCAAGCTCTACCAGCTTCTGATCCGCGGCGCGCGGCCGGAGGCCGGCATGGCGATTGAGATGACCGGTTCGTCCTTCCGCGGCGTCACAAGTTGCATGCAGGGTCAGCCGGTCTCCGTGGCCAAATGGTCGCGCAGCGCTGCGCAGCAGTGTTCGGCGGGCGAAGCGACGCAGCGGCGAAGCGCCCATCCTTGAGCGGCGGCCGTGCCTTCCCTGGAACGCTGCCGGCTCTTTGAGCCGTACCCCCCGGGGCAGTGGCGGTAATCTACTGTAGGACAAGTTGGCGTGAAGGCTGCCGGAAGAGATTTCGCTTCGGGCTGGAACCTTGATCCCTGCGCGCGCATCTTGATTCCCAGGGAACCATGGCCACGACCACCGACCAAACCCGCCGCGCCGGTTTCGAGCAGACGCTGGTGAGCGCCCGCGAAACCATGCTGTTGAGCGAGATCCTGAAGATCGCCATCGACAGCTTCAAGGCCAGCAAGACCCGGTTCGCGCTGACGGCGCTAGGCATGGTCATCGGCACCGCTTCGGTGATCTTGGTGGTCACCATCGGGTTGACCGGCAAACAGTACATCCTGGAACTGATTCAGAAGATCGGCACCAATTCCGTGGAACTGGAGTATGCCGGCGGCGGTTCGTCCCCCGCCGAGCGCGTGCTCTACGACGACTATCTGACCCGCCTCGACGAGAAGGCCGTGGATCAGCAGGTCCCTGGCGTGCTGTGGTCCTCGCCGGTGTTGTCGATGCACGAGCGCCTCAGCTTTGGCGGCGGCGTGACCAAGGACACGCTGGTGCTGGGCGTCTCGCCGGAGTACCAGCACATCCGCAACCTGATCGTCACCGATGGCCGATTCTTCGACCAGACCGATGACACCGAGCATATCAAGTGCGCCGTGGTCACCACGATCTTCGCCCAGGAGCGCTATGGCAGCTATGATTCCGCCATTGGACAGCGCTTTCAAATCCAGGGCATTCCGTTCACCATCATCGGCGTCTTCAAAGAGGCGGTGAACGACTTCGGCCAGTCGGAGATCCAGGACGAGACGGTGCTGATTCCTTACTCCGTGGCTCGCTACTTTACCGGCACCGACCGCGTAAACCAGATTTATTTCTCCATGCGCAGCATGAACGATGTGCCCAACGCGGCCAAGGAGATCGTCCGTGTGGTCAGCGCGCGCCACCGCCCCAACTCGGTCTACAAGGCGCAGACGCTCTCGGCGTTGCTGAATATGGCGGCGGAAATCGCCAATGCACTCACCGCGGTTCTGGTGCTGGTGGCCGCGGTCACGCTGGCGGTGGGCGGCGTGGGCATCATGAATATCATGCTGGCCAACGTGCGCTCGCGCATCCGCGAGATCGGCATCCGCAAGGCGCTCGGCGCAACCTATCGCGAGATCAAGCTGCAATTTTTGGCCGAAGCCGTCATCATCTCGCTCACCGGCGGAGTCGTGGGCACAATTATCGGGCTCATGCTGCCTCTGTCGGTAGGATTCTTTACCGCCTACAGCCTGCCCTTCTCGTGGTGGTCGATCTGGATCGCGCTGACCTCGGCAACCGCCGTCGGAGTTATCTTCGGCACGGTCCCCGCCACCCGCGCGGCCCAGATGGACCCGGTGGACGCCCTCAAATATGAATGATCGCGACGAGTTGGAAAAGAAGGAAACCGGGCAGCCGGCCGATGAGCAGCCCAAGGGGCCGAGCCTTGCGCTGCTTTATACCCTGCTGGCCATCGCCTTGCTGACCGCTACGGCACTGGCGGCAATGATCGTGCTGCCCTTCTACCAGCACCGGCATTAGAAGAGCAGGGAACGAGGGAAGAAAAAGGGGCGGTTTTCCGACGCTCCTTCCACTGCCGTTTGGGCCTTGGGTACGGTGTCGCCGGCCCGTGCTTTTCCACAAAAACGCTGCTACACTTCCCGCATCGAAGTCCGGGAGGTGACCCTCATGACTGCCAAAGCTCCAACTGCGAAGGGAAAGGCCGGCGCCGGACGCAAAGGTGCGGGCAACGAAGAAGACCTGATCGTCAACGACTCGCTCGGCAAGGTGGATCCCGCCGACTCCACCGGCATCGACGAGGACAAGGAGACAGGCGACGCCAAGCGGAACAATTTCCCCACCCGCGAGGATTGATCGACCGCTTACTCCAGAGCGCGGAGCAGGGCAGGTGGGCGAAGACCTTGTCTGTTCGACACCTGCCCGGTTGATACGGCTCTGCACTCGTTTTGATTCCTTGCACATCGGGGGCTGGCGAGAATCTGAACGCACATGTCGCGGCAGTTCAGGGGAATGCCGGCCAACTTCAGTCAAGGCAGCCTCCAGGGTACCCAGGTTGGTGCTGGATACCCCCGGAGATGAAGGCCAGGCGTCTGGAATGGTCACTGCTCCAGGATCTTGAACGGAGAGACGTTTGCCTGAACGTCGCTTTGAGGCGAAATCGATTCTCTGAAACTTCTCCACGCGCTCCCCATGCGGCTTGATGCCATGAAGAGATGGCCGGCCGTCAACCGCCCCAGGACGCGGTGGTGCCCGACGGCGGCCAGGCCCATGGACGCGACGCAGCCGCATTGTTCGCAATCCGGCTCTCCGCCGAACTGGCAGGGCGTAATCGCAGTTCTGAGGTCGGCGGAGATAGTCTCCGTCGTTCTGGCGAAGATGCAGTGGTTCGGGCTTTTGGGCGGAGACTCGAGCTCGCCAAGAAGGGCGTCGGGCATATCCAAAGTCGCGTATTTGCGCCGCAATCGCCGCAGATCGGCGATCACGGAGCGCCTCTGCGAAGGCGAGAGGATCTCCGGGTCTGCGGCTCCGCGCTGAGGCGTAAAGATGCTGAACCACACCTTGGCAACCGCCCTCTGCTGGCTCCAGAAGGCGAGCAATTCGTCCAGGTAGCCGGGGCGATCCGCGATCTGCGCCGTGATGGTGCAATGAACGGTCACCTTCGCGGCCTCGATGTTGCGGAGAATCCGTTCGTAGGTTGCCGGCTTGCGGCGGGCATCGTGCTCCGGTTGCAGGCCGTCGATCGACACCACAACGTTGAGCTTCTTGAATTTCTGCCAAGCGGCCGGAATCTGCCGGAAGGCGCTCGTAACCACCTGCGTATGCACGCCCCTGCTCTCGATCTGGGGCAGCAGCAGGTCGACTTCGCGGTACCGCACCATGGGATCGCCGCCCACCAGAGACACGTGGAGCGGCCTGTGCTTGTCGATGACAGCAAGCACCTTGGCGACTAAATCGTCGCCCTTGAAGTCGGAGAGTTGACGGAGTTCGGTCGCCCCGCCCAGATGCGCAGCGTCGAAGGCGTAGCACCCCGGGCACCGCAACGGGCATTCCTTGGTGATCTCGATCGAAAGAGACGGCTTATGGCCGGCCAGAATCCTGGCCCAGGCCTGCAAAACTTCGGATTTGTTCATTGCCTCTCCACATAGCGGGTCATCGAACCGATTTCGCTTGGGATCGTCCCGTGGCTTGCAATCAGACCGCCGGGACCAGTGTTGGAGAGAGTTTGCAGATCAGATCTGGAGCGGGAGGCTGTACGCGTTGATGGCTGCGCTGCCCGGGGCTTCCCCGCGAAGGCCGAAAGAGGCCGGCCCTAGAGAGCTTCCCGGCAATTTCCCATGCGTGAAGGTGAAAGCCAGCCGGTGATGAACGGTGAACACCTCGTCAAGATCTCTCTTGCAGACCTGCGAGAGCAGCACGGCCAGGCACAGGGAGATCACGATGCTCAGCATCCCGGTTTCAAAATCTGGTCCCCCGCGCAAAAAATGATCCCAGGTCCAGATGTCCTGCGTCAGCGGCATGGTGAGGGTCGAGATCGCGGCCAGCATGAGCAGGAAGCGTCCGATGGCCACGGGCCCCTGGAAGAGCAGGGCAATCCCCGTGAAATCCGGCTGGCGCGCATTGAGGATATGCTTCACGAATTCGCTCTCGTCTGAGTGTAGACCTTCCTTGAGCTGCGAACGAAAGCTGAAAGATCCAGGATTTTTGACGTCCACGAAAGATTAGATGCGCGATCGCCCGGTCGTCGAAAGTACAGCCTTCCGCGCATGGGTTTTGGCATGCTTCGCCTGATTCCGCGCCGGCAAAGCCCGTTTTGGGACGGGATGCGGCGGAACAGGCCCTAGTAGCGGCCCACCTGGGGATCGACCTCGGCGGACCAGGCGTTGATGCCGCCGCGCACCGATTGGGCCTGCTCGAAGCCCTGATTCCGCAACCAGACGGCGACATTCATGGACCGCATGCCGTGGTGGCAAAGCACCACCAGGTGCTCGTCCGGGTCCAGCTCCTGGTGGGCGCGGGCGGGAACCTCGCCCATGGGCATGTGCAGGCTGTTGTCGACGCGGGCGGTGGCAAACTCCCAGGGCTCACGCACATCCACCAGACGCGCCTTGCCCTGCTTGAGAAGTGCCGCGGCTTCCGAGGGGGAAATCTCGTAATCCAGCATCTTTCCAGTCTAAGATCAGGGGACGGCCGCTTCTGCTGCCCGGGGGGCGAGAAATTACCCTGGAAGCAGGCCCGGTTGATTTTCAGCTTGGAAACCATGAGCTGGAGTCGCCGGTTGCAAGAGCGAAGACTGAATCACTACCCAGAGCGCAGAAGACCCCTATGGACAACGGAGTAAAGGTACTGATCGCCGAGGACGAGCCCCACGCCCTGATGGGACTGGCGGAATTAATTTCCGGATGGGGCTACCGTACCCAAACCGCCCGAGACGGCATCGAAGCATTAGAGAAGGTATCAGCCTGGGAACCAGCGATCGTGGTGACGGACCTGAAGATGCCACGGCTGGACGGTATGGGACTGTTAACCCGGCTGGCCGAAGGGGGGATGGGCCTGCAATCCAATCTTGCGGTGGTGGTCCTCACCGCGATGGGGTCCATTGAGCAGGCCGTTGAAGCCATGAAATTAGGTGCCTACGACTTCCTGCAGAAGCCGGTAGACGCGACTCGTCTGCGCACAATTCTGGGCAATGCCACGCGGCAGCGGCAGACAGCGATCGAACTGGAAGTGGCGCGGCGGCGGCTGCGCGAGAGCGGTGTTCTGGGGCGGTTGGTGGGGAACTCGCCCAAGATGCGCGAGATCTTTGCACTCATCGAGCAGATTGCCCCGTCCAGCGTGCCGGTGCTCATTACCGGCGAGAGCGGCACGGGCAAGGAACTGGTGGCGCGCACCCTGCACGAGCTCAGCGTGCGCAAGGCGCAGCCGTTTGTGGCCGTGAACTGCGCCGCGATTCCCGAGACGCTGATCGAGAGCGAGATCTTCGGACACGAGAAGGGCGCCTTTACCGGCGCCGCCGAACGCCGCGCC
>DAIDLI010000042.1 GCA_027449545.1 Acidobacteriaceae bacterium
TTGATCTTGCGCACGCCGTTGCGGATGCCGAGCTGGATCTCTTCGACGGGCACGCCCCAGGTCTCCTTGAGCTTGCCGCCGTACTTGTTGATGATGTCCTGAAGATCCTTGGGCACCGAGGAGCTGCCGTGCATGACCAGGTGGGTGTGGGGCAGGCGCTTGTGGATGGCGATGAGCACGTCCATCTTGAGCACGGAGCCATCGGGCTTCTTGTTGAACTTGTAAGCGCCGTGGCTGGTGCCGATGGCGATGGCCAGCGCGTCCACGCCGGTGCGCTCGGCAAACTCGACTGCCTGATCGGGGTCGGTGATGTGCTCGAGGCCGCTGCCGCCGGCGCCGTGGCCGTCTTCAACGCCGCCCAGCACGCCGATCTCGCCTTCGACGGTGACGCCGCGCTCATGCGCGTATTCCACCACGCGGCGGGTGACCTCGACGTTCTCCTCGAAGGTGCTCGGAGTCTTGCCGTCTTCCTTCAGGGAGCCGTCCATCATCACCGAGGTGAAGCCCAGCTCGATGGCGCTTTTGCAGGTCTCGAAGCTGTTGCCATGATCCTGGTGCATGGCGATGGGAATCTCAGGATTGAGCTCGGCGGCGGCTTCAATCAGGCGGAAGAGATAGAGGTCTTCGGCGAAAGAGCGGGCACCGCGGCTGGCTTGCACAATGACCGGCGACTTGGTCTGCTTGGCGGCCATCATGATGGCCTGGATCTGCTCCATGTCATTGACATTGAACGCGCCGACGCCATAACCACCTTTGGCAGCCTCATCGAGGAGCTGCCGCATGGAAACGAGAGGCATAGTGAATCTCCTTTGAACTTGGCTCCGCCGGCTTTGCGCTCAACCCGGGAAGGGTGGCCGCTGGAGCTGCAATCATCTTTATGCTAGCAGAGACGCGCAAGAAAAAAAGATGTCTGGTTCGAGTGGGAACGCGCAGCGGTGATCCGGCATATCGACCGCGCGGCGCGCGGAGAGCTTCCGCGCGCAGGGCAGGGAACAACCCTTTCCGGCTCAACGAACTCGGCTGAAACTGATACCCTGAAGATATGAAATTCGGCGTTCTCGTCTTCCCTGGCTCCAACTGTGATCACGATACCTACCATGTGATTGCGGAGATCGCGCACCAGCCGGTGCAGTTCCTCTGGCACGATTCGGAAGATCTGGGCGGGGTGGACGCGGTGCTGGTCCCGGGCGGCTTCGCCTACGGCGATTATCTCCGCACCGGCGCCATCGCGCATTTCTCTCCGGTGATGCAGTCGGTCAAGAAGTTCGCTGCGAGCGGCGGCCTGGTGCTGGGCATCTGCAATGGCTTTCAGATTTTGACCGAAGCCGGCCTGCTGCCGGGCGCGCTGATGCGCAACGCAGGCCTCAAATACATCTGCAAGCAGGTGCACCTGCGCACCGAGACCACCAACAGCCCCTTCACCAATCAGCTCAACAAGGGTGAGGTGCTGCAGGTGCCGATCGGGCACATGGAGGGCAACTACTTCTGTTCTCCCGAGGAGCTGGCCCGGCTCGAGGCCGAGGACCGCATTGCTTTTCGCTATGCGACCGCGGCCGGCGAGGTCACCGCCGAAGCCAATCCCAACGGCTCGCTGAGCAACATCGCCGGGATCCTGAGTGAAAACCGGAATGTGCTCGGCATGATGCCGCATCCCGACCGGTCCAGCGAGTCGCTGCTCGGTTCGGCCGATGGCTGGAAGATTTTTTCCTCGATGCTGAACGCCCTGGCCGCCAAGTAGAAGAGTTCGCGGCGTCGCTCCAGATATCCCCGCTCGCTCTGGCAGTGTTGTTCTCAGGCAATCATGATTGATATTCACCATCACCTGATCTACGGCGTCGATGATGGCGCGCCGGATGTGGACTCTTCGCTGCAGATGGCGCGCATTGCCGCCAGCGAAGGGGTAACTCGGATTGTGTGCACGCCGCACGCCAACGACACGTATCCCTATCGCGAGGATGTCGTGCGGGAGCGCTTCGCGGAGCTGCGCGAGAAGCTGAAGGGCGAGATCGAGCTGAGCCTGGCCTGCGACTTTCACATGACGGCCGAGAATATCCAGGACGCCATCGCGCACCCGCTGCGTTACTCGATCGACGGCAAAGGCTACCTGTTGATCGAGTTCGCCAACCACGTGATTCCGCCGGGCATGGAGCAGGCGATGTTCCAACTGCGCAGCGCCGGCTATACGCTGATCGTCACCCATCCGGAGCGCTATCCGGTGGTGCAGCAGAATCCCGAACTGATCGCTAAGTGGATGCAGCAGGACTGCCTGGTGCAGGTGACTGCCGGCTCGCTGTACGGACGGTTTGGCCGCGCCGCCGAGGCCCTGGCCAACGAGCTGCTCGAGCGCAACTGGATTCACTTTATTGCCACCGACGCGCACCGGCCGACCATGCGCCCGCCGCACATGAGGAAGGCGTTTGCCTATGTGCGCGAGCGCATGGGCGAGGAGACGGCGCAGCGGCTCTTCGTCACCAATCCCCGCGCGGCCGTCGAGGGCGTGGCTCTGCCGCAACAAGCCGAGCCCGAAGGATTGTGGGAGGATCGTCCGCTGCGCTTCAAGCTGAGCCGCCAAGGGGGCGATATGGGCAGTGGCGGTGGCGCCGAGGGCGCGAAGCCCAGCTTCTGGAAGCGGCTGTTCTCGAAGTCGTGAATCGCCGGCCGGACTGCGCTCCGCTGTGCTTGGCGTGAGAGGTGCTGGTCCCCGATCTTTGCCTAGAGGAGCCCCAGGCCGCCGTCGACAGTGAGAATTTGTCCGGTGATGAAGCTCGGTCCGGCGGCGAAGAAGAGCACCGCTTCGGCCACATCCGCGGCGGTGCCGTTGCGGCGCATGGGCGTCTTCTCGGCAAAGTGGACGGCGCGCTCGCCAGCCTGATCCTCGAACTCGATCCAGCCCGGGGCTACGCAGTTCACACTCACGCGGGGCGCGAAGGATCTGGCCATTGCCTGCGTGAGCATGTGCAGGGCGGCTTTGGAACTGCAATAGTGGGCGTGACCGGGCCAGGGGCGCTGCCCGCCCAGCGAACCCAGGTTGATGATCCGCCCCTGGGCCGCGTTCAGATGCGGTAAGGCGGCGCGGGCCACCAGGAAGGGGCCGCGGGCGTTGGTGGCAAAGACGGAGTCCCACTCGTCGAGCGTGATCTGGTCCAGCGGCGTGGAGGCAAAGACGGCGGCATTGTTGATGAGAACATCGAGGCGGCCGAAGGCCTCCACGGCCGCTTCCACGACGGCGATGACCGAGGCTTCGGAGCGCACATCGCATTCGAGGGCGCGCGCCGCGACGCCCAGCGACTCCAGTTCGCGCAAGGTCAGATCGGCTTCCTGCCCGGAGTTGCGGTAGGTGATGGCCACGTTTGCCCCGGAACGGGCTAGCGCGAGCGCGATGCCGCGTCCGATGCGCCGCGCCCCGCCGGTGACCAGAGCGGTCTTGCCCGCGAGGGAGAAGTTTGTCGATCCGGAAAGAGGATTCATTGGGGGCACCTGAACGAAGCGGAGCGAGAATCCTCGCTCCGCTTCGCCATCTCTGCTTCGATTGTGGCAGCAGCGATGGGGTGGGCTCTTCTGCCGGGATTCGCTGCTGTGTGCAGCAACCTACTTCTTGGGATCGGAGTTCTTGGAATCGGAGTTGCCGTCCTTGCTCTTTTGCGCATCGTTCGAGCCGGAGTTGTGATCCTTATAGATCGAGTAGGCGGCTACAGGGCGGTTGAGACGCAGCGTCATGGCCATCTCGGCCTTTTCGACCTGGTATTTGCCGCCGTAGGTCTGGAAGCCGGGGGCGATGATCTGCAACAGGATCGTGTCTCCGATGGGAATGACATCGATGGTGGCCTTGCCGTCCCCGTCGGTCTTCAGTTCCATGCCGCCCTGGTCGTGATCGCCCTGGATGGGATGAAAGATCACCGAGGCGTTGCGGATGGGCTTGCCGTTGTCGGCTTTGAGCACGGTCACGGTGATGGTGGAAGACGGCGGCGGAGCCTTGTACTTGCGGCCGCGCCGCTGGTGATTGTTCTGGGCGTGAGCCAGGCAGCTCAGAGCCAGACAGAATCCGGCCAGTACGACAGCGAAATGGAGTCTAGTACCTCTGCGCATGGCATCGATTGTACGTCATGGGCAGCTCTTCCGACAGGGCGGGGGCAGGGCCGCGACGGGAAAGTTGGTTCGACAAATATACCGTCGACAGCGTTTCTGTGGGGGCAGAGAAGGCAGCGTGGCGTGCCTTATATGGATGGACTAAGGAGAATATGAGTGAGTAATGCTAACATTTTCCCGAAAAGGGGCTTGACAAAGGGGAAAGCTGTCTCCTATCGTTAGCAATTGAAAGACAGGACTGCTAGCAGTCATCCGGCGGTTTTGCTGGCCGGCCTACCGCAGCCGCGTGGCGCGGTTCCTTTATCAAGTTTTTATCTTCACCCAATTCTCGCGAGCCGGGTTTG
>DAIDLI010000043.1 GCA_027449545.1 Acidobacteriaceae bacterium
CCGTGGTCATAGACCAGCGAGACCGGTTTCAGGCGAATGTCCTCGAGGGCGGCGAGGAAATCGAAGAGAGGGTAGCCGGGTTGGAGGATCAGGACCTCATCGCCAGGGTCGCAAAGCAGACGGAAGAGGAAGCTGTAAGCCTCGCTGGTGCTGGTGGTGAGGATGACCTGGGAGGGATCAATGGACGCGCCGTGATCCGCGTAGTAGGCGCAGACCGCCTGCCGGGTGTGGATCGCACCGCGGGGTTGAGGGTCGTATTCGAGGGCGGCCGGATCCGTGAGGGCCTGGAGCAGGGCGGCGGGATAGCTGAAGCCGCAGCGGGTGGGGTTGGAAGCGGTGAGGTCGGCCACAGGCAGGCCTGCTTCACAACGTGTGCGGTGGGCCCGCGCAAGGTCGCTCTCTTCGGTATTCCACTGGGTACGTGCAGAAAAGTGCATGGGCATCGCCATCGTGCAGAATAAAACAGGCGCCCATCGAACAGAAATCGCGCCCCAGGAGGCAGCTTGTCGCTGCGCGCAGTGATCTTCGATTACGGCATGGTTCTTACCGGCCCACCCGCCCCGGAGGCTTGGAGCGCCATGCAACGGATTACCGGCCTGAGTGACGAGGAACTGCACTCGGCCTACTGGAGCTTCCGGCATGCGTACGACGAGGGCAAGCTGAGCGGCGTCCAGTTCTGGCGCCGGCTGGCGGGCGAAGCCGGGTTGCGGCTCACGGAGATCGAGATCTACGCGCTCAACGATTGGGACGCGCGCATGTGGACCGTCGAGAACCATGCCATGCTGGCCTGGCAGCAACAGGTGAAACAGCGCGGTCTGCGCACCGCCATCCTCTCCAACATGGGCGATAACGTACACGCGCGGATGGAACGTATCTTCAACTGGCTGGGCCGCTTTGACGTGCTTGTGTGGAGTTATCGGCTGGGCGTGGCCAAGCCGGACGAGGCCATCTACCAGCACACCCTGAAAGAGCTAGACGTGGCGCCGGAGCAGGCGCTGTTTATCGATGACAAACGGCCGAACATCGAGGCGGCGCAGAAGCTGGGCCTGCGCGCTCATCTGTTTACCACCGCGGATCGGCTGCGCGACGATCTGATTGCGCACGGGCTCGACGCGGAACTTCCGCTGCCTTAGACAAGCAGCTCTCCAAGGCACCCGGGCATCAGCAGTGCCTCCATCCTCTGTTATGTGACGCAGGACACAAACAGCCGGAGCAGGATGCTCCAGACTGGCGGGGTCTTTCCACAGTCAGCTTTGCCGTGCGTGAACACAGGAAAGCTGTGTGTGTGAGCAACTGCGAGTGGGGGCTTTCGTCTCTTGCCGGAGAGCGCAACGTCAGTACATGCAAGCACCGGGGTATCCGTACTTCCGCAGGGTGCGGTTCATCGCCGCAGCCGATCGTTGTCGCTGCGCGAGATGGCGGCACTGCTCAAGCGGCGACGCCGGCTGGTGCTGGGGATCGAAGGCGGGTTGCTCTTGCTGTGCCTTGTCTACTGCCTGGTGGCGCCCAATGAGTATGAGGCCACCGGACGCGTCCAGGTGCGGGCCAGGCCGGAGTCGGCGCTGAATCTGTCCTGGCAGACACCGTCCTCTTTGTCTGCTTTCTCGGCTCCGCTTGCTCAAGAGACGATCGCCGGGGTGCTCCGGGGAGACGATCTAGCCTGGCAGGTGATCACGGATTTGAAGCTCTATGCGAATCCGCGGTTCCGGGGCAGTTTCGCGCGGCGGTTTCCAGGGTTTAATCCTGCATCTCCCGCGCCGGAAGCACAGGCTTGGCTGCTGGAGCGGTTCAGCGATCGGCTGGAGGTGTTTGCCATTCCGCGGACGCTGCTGATCGAGGTCCGCTTCCGTTCGCGGGACGCGGCGCTTTCGGCGGCAGTGGTGAACGCACTGATTGGCGCTTATGGGGAACGCGAAAAGCAGGCGCAGATTCAAGCCACGGTCCAGGCATCGGATTGGCTGGCAGGGCAGCTTGATGTATTGAAGCGGCGGATGCAGGGCGAAGAAGGACGGCTGGCGGAGTTCGAGCGCAGCCACAACATTGTGACCACCCCTGAGTTTCTTCCCAGCGGCGAGGCGGCGGCGACCGAACATGGATCAGCAGGGGCGGCGGTGGATGAACTGGACCGGCAACTGGTTGCGGCCACCACCGATCGCATTCTGGCGGAAGCGGAGTATCGCGCGGCAAGCGAAGGCAATCCCGAGACCGTGTTGGAAGCGGATCCGCGCTTGCAGGCGCAAGGGGGTGGAGTGTCGGCGCTGGCGCTCGAGCAGCTTCAAGGCAGGCAGGTCCAGCTTGAGCAGGAGCAGGCGCAGATGAGCGCGGAGCACGGGCCCAACTTTCCACGCGTGGTGGAAATTGGCAGAGAACTCGCCGATCTGCGCGAGGAGCGAGCGGCCGAGGATGCTCAGATTCTGGCTCGCTTCCAGGCTAACCTGCGGACCACGGAGGATCGCGAACAACTGGTACGGAAGAGCCTGGACGCCGCGACGGCGGAGGGCCTCCGGTTGAATGGCGTTTCGGCTCAATACGCCGCCATGCGGCAGGAGGCGAATGCCAGCCGCGAAGTGTACGTGAAGGTGCTGGAGCGGCTGGAGGAGGCGGGATTCGCGGCGGGCACAGGCGGAACCGATATCACGCTGGTGGACGCAGCGCGGGGTCCGGCGAAGCCGGCGGAGCCCAATCTGCCGCTCTACCTGGCAATCACATTTTTTGTGGGGCTATGGCTCTCCTTGGGAGGCGCGTACATGGCCGAGTGGATGGATGGCGCACTGAACCGGGTATTGATTGTTCTGGTGATGTTAAGTTTGGGCGCGGGTATCTTGCAGGCGCAGGCGCCCACACCCAGCACTTCGGGGCTGCCCACAGGCGTAGCCACATTTCCGAAGACACCGGATACACGCATCACGCCCGTTCCGAACCCGAAGGAAGCGCCGCCGGTATGGGGTGGAGGGGAAGAGACGTTCAGCGTTTCGCAAGCGGGCATGGTCGCGGCGGCAACGCCGATGGCAGCGGCTATCGATGCAGGCGACCTGCTGCTGATCAGCGAGTCGCACACGCCTGAGTTTCGCAGCGAAGTGCGTGTGTCGCGCGAAGGCACGGTGAGTCTCCCGCTGGTGGATGAGGTCGCGGTGAAGGGAATGGACGAGCAGGGAGCGGCTCGGGCGATAGAAAAAGCTCTGGTAGCCCGAGGTATGCTGCTGCATCCGCAGGTGAACGTGCTGGTGATCGGGTTTGTCGGTCAGGACGTGAGCGTTCTGGGCGAAGTGCAGCGACCGGGCGTTTACACCTATGGGTATCACCACCGCCTGCTGGATCTGATCTCGGCTGCATCGGGCCTGACGCCTACCGCGGGACGGATGGTGAACATCTACCATGCCAACGATCCGCGAACTCCCCACCCGGTCTCTCTGGATCCAGCGGCAAGCGATCCCGGCGGCGATCACGACCCCGAACTGAGTCCCGGGGATACGGTGCAGGTGAGCCGGGCGGGGCTGGTTTACGTGGTCGGCGACGTGAACCGTCCAGGCGGCTTCGCGGTGGACCCGACACAGAAGCTGACCCTGGTGCAGGCGCTGTCGCTGGCCTGGGGACCGTCGCAGAACGCCGCTCTGGGCAAGGCGATTTGGATTCGGGAACAGAAGGGAGGACGCACCGTCACCGCGGTGGATCTGAAGCGGCTCCTGGCCGGCAAAGAACCCGATCCGGTGGTCAAGGACCGCGACATTCTTTACGTTCCCGATTCGCTGCCGAAAAACATGCTCAACCGAACCCTGGAGTCGGCCATTCAGTCCACGCTTGGCGTGAGCATCTACTCGGCTCTGGTGTTTTCGCAGAGGTACTGATGCGCAGGATCGCCTGGGGACTGCTGGTTGTCTTCACGTTCGCGATTCCGTGGGAGTACTCGCTCGATCTGGGGCCGCCGTGGGGCAATGTGGCGCGCATCCTGGGACTGGGGCTTCTGCTGGTGCTTCCCTTGGTTGTGCTGGAGATGGGCCGCGCACGCCGTCCCGGCGCCATGCAGTGGCTGGTGCTGGCGCTCTTTTGCTGGTTCTGCCTGTCCTCTTTCTGGAGCATCGATCGGGCAGTAACACTTCATGATCTGCGCGGATTGTTTCAGGAGTTGATGATTGTCTGGCTGCTTTGGGAACTGGTGGAGACGCCGCGCGATCTGCGCGTTCTGATCCGCGCCATGGTCCTGGGCTGCTGGGTGCTAGCGGTTCTAACGTATGTGGATTTCAGTTCGCCTGATTCCATTGCCGCGGGAGACTACCGCTTTGCCGCCTACGGTCAGGATCCGAACGACGTTGCGCGCTTTCTCGACCTCGGCTTTCCGCTGGCCGCGCTTCTGGCCCGAAGCAGCGGCGGCTGGTTCGACCGCGTCTGCGGTTATGGATTCCTGCCAACGGGGTTGATTGCGGTGGTGCTGACGGCCTCCCGCGGCGGTTTTCTTGCGGCTGCGGCGGCCCTGGCAGGATGCCTGCTTCTGTTGGGCCGCGGCCGTTCGGGTACGGTCGTCGCTGCGTTGTTGGCGCTCCCAGCGTTGGCTGGGTTTCTGTGGTTTCTGGTGCCCTATGAGACGCTCGCCCGCCTGGCTACGATTCCAGAGCAGGTCCGCAATGGAGACCTAAACCAGCGCCTGGATATCTGGGCGGCGGGCTGGGATGCGTTCGCAAAGGCTCCGTGGGCGGGATGGGGCGCGGGAACTTTTGTGCAGGCCGCGCATCTGGCGCAGATTGACACCGCGCACAACACGGCGCTTTCGATTGCGGTTACGGGCGGACTCTGGGCCGTTCTGATTGCCGTGTGCATTCTGCTCTGCGCCGGATATCTGGCGCTCCGCACAAAGGCAGGATTGCGGATCGCCTTTCTCACGACCCTGACGGTCTGGGCGATCAGTTCGCTGGTGGGAACGGTCGAGCAAAATCGCATCACCTGGCTGCTCTTCGGGCTGATTGCAGTTGCAGGCAGGCTCGCAGCAGAAGATCCGGCCGCACTAGCCGGCGCGTTCCCAGATTCCGGGCTGACGATATTGCCACCTCTGGCCGCGGAGGATGTGCGGAGCTGATGGCATCGAGCGTCCAATCCATCCGGCCCAGCAAGAACCTTGATGCGCGCATTCTCCGTGCGGCAG
>DAIDLI010000044.1 GCA_027449545.1 Acidobacteriaceae bacterium
CAACTTCCCAATCCGCCCGCCGCGGTACTGGAGATCCACTACAACCTCTACCACCCGCAGTCGGCGCAGGCACACATCGAACAAACCTTCTCAAATCTGGGCTGAGATCGCTCCCGCTTAACAGATCCGCGGCAACTGCTCGCCGATCTGCATCGGGATCACGCGCCTTCCGCCCAGCGCTGTGCGCGCCACCAGCATCCGGCGGTGTTCGCCAGTCACCTGGCCGATGCATGCCGCCTCGCGGCCCAGCGGATGCGCGCGCAGCACCGTCAGGACGCGATCCGCAGCCTCCGGCGCGACAAAGAAGACCGCCTTGCCCTCGTTGGCCACATACACCGGATCGAGCCCCAGCAGCTCGCATGCAGACTGCACCTCCGCCCGCACCGGCACCTGGGTTTCGTCGATGGTGATGCCCACGTCCGAGGCCGTGGCAATTTCGTTGAGCGTAGAGGCCAAGCCACCGCGCGTGGGATCGCGCATGGCGTGGACCGCACAACCGGCCTCGTCCAGCACCGCGGCAATCAGCCCATTCAAGGCCGCACAGTCGGAGCGGATGGGGCTCTCGAATTCCAGCCCTTCGCGCACGCTCATAATCGCCATGCCGTGATCGCCGAGTGTGCCGGAGACGATCACCGCATCCCCCACCTGCGCGCGCTGCGGCCCCACGGCGATGCCCTCGCGCACCACACCCACGCCGGCGGTGTTGATGTAGCAGCCGTCGCCGTGTCCGCGCTCCACCACCTTGGTATCGCCGGTCACGATCTTCACGCCCGCCGCGGCCGCGGCTCGCGCCATCGCTTCTACAATCGCGCCCAACTGCGCAAGGGGCAAACCCTCTTCAAGGATGAAGCTAGCCGTCAGGAAGCGTGGCTCCGCGCCGGATACGGCAAGATCGTTCACCGTGCCGTTCACCGCCAACTCGCCAATCGACCCGCCGGGAAAGAACAGCGGCCGCACCACGAACGAATCCGTGCTCAGAGCCAGCCGCCCGCCGTGCAGATCGAAAACCGCAGCGTCGCCCAGGTGTTCGAGCGCCGGATTGCGAAACGCCGGCAGAAACAGGTGCTCTACAAGTTCATTCCCCAGCTTGCCCCCGCCCCCGTGTCCCAGCACGATGGTCGGATAGTCGCGCAGAGGGAGCGGGCAGCTCCACTGCGAGAAGTCGATCGCCGCATTTGTATCGTGGGTTGCCATGTCGTGGTTCATGGATCGTGAATCGCAGTCCGTGAACGGTCGCTTCGGCCGCTTTCTTATGAATCACGATCCACGTTATTTCAAACCGTCCTCAATCCTTCCTCAGCAAGCAATCTTCCATAGTTGTAGTACGCCGCGCAGGCTCCTTCGCTCGACACCATCGTTGCCCCCAGCGGATGACGCGGCGTGCACTCCTTGCCGAAGGCCGGGCACTGCGAGGGCTTGATGCCCCCGCGCAGAACCTCTCCGGCATGGCACAGCGGCGACTCCTCCGTCCGGATGCCGCTGATCGCGAATCGCTCCTCGGCATCGAAAGCGCGGTAATCCGCATTCAGCTTCCAGCCGCTCCGGGGAATCACGCCGATGCCGCGCCAGGCCCGGTCCGTCACTTCGAAGACCTGCGCCATGAGCTGCTGCGCCTCCAGGTTGCCGGCGTAGGTCACGATGCGCTCGTAGGCGTTTTCCACGTGCGCCTCGCCACGCTCCAGTTGCAGCACCGCGCGGCGAATGCCCTCCAGCAGATCCAGCGGCTCAAAGCCGGTCACTACGATCGGCACATGAAAGCGCTCGGCCAGCGGCGGATATTCCCAGTAGCCCATGACGCTGCACACGTGGCCCGCCGCCAGAAAGGCGTCAATCTTGTTGCCCGGCATACTGAGAATCGCCTCAATGGCCGGCGGCACCAGCACATGCGAGACCAGCAGCGAGAAATTCTTGAGGCCGCGCCGCTTCGCCGTGTGCACCGCCATGGCGTTGGCTGGCGCCGTGGTTTCAAACCCCACCCCAAAGAACACAACCTGCTTTTCGGGATTGCGCATCGCCAGATCGACGGCATCCAAAGGCGAGTACACCACCCGCACATCGCCCCCCCGTCCCTTCACCTGGAAGAGGTCGCCGTCGCTCCCGGGCACGCGCAGCATGTCGCCAAACGAGCAGAAGATGACCTCCGGCCGCGCCGCGATGGCCAGCGCTTTGTCGATGAGTTCCAGCGGCGTCACGCACACCGGGCAGCCCGGCCCGTGCACCATCTCAATGCCCGCGGGCAGCATCTGGTCGATGCCGTTCTTGAGGATGGAGTGCGTCTGGCCGCCGCAGACCTCCATGATCTTCCACGGCCGCGTGGCCGCAGCCCGAATCTCCCGCGCCAGCCGTCGGGCCACCTCGCTGTCTCGAAACTCGGTCAGGTACTTCATCTGCATACCGCCGGGTGCCGCGTGTTTGGCGCGTTCCTGCTTCTGCGCGCAACCTGGGAGATGGCGAACCTACTCCGCTGACTTGCCGACCCGCTGGGTCGTCGGCCTGCTGCAACAGCTCCCATCCGGACATTGCGCCTGCGGCCTCTCCGCGGCCCGCGCCATCGCCTCGTCCCCCTCGGCCAACTCTTCTTCCAGCAGTCCCATGGCGCGAAAATCCTCCAGCGTCTTCCGCGCTGTCTCTTCATCGATCCTGGAAATCGCAAAGCCCACATGCACGATGGTGTAATCGCCCACCTCGGCCTCGGGCACGTAATCCAGGCACACGCGCTTGACCACCCCGCCAAAGTTCACGCGCCCCACGCGCAGGCCGCCGTCAACGGAAATTTCTTCGATTCTTCCGGGAATTGCCAGACACATCGCAAACTTCTTATAGCGTGGAAGATGCGTGCATAGCGGTGATTTGAATCACGACGGAAGCGCCGATATTTTGAATCCCCAGCCGCATCCGGCGTATCCTTGAAGGTGGAAGTGCCTGTTCTGCTCTTCCCCGATCTTCAGCAGCTTCCGGATTTACTTTCAGGGAATGAATGGATGTTTCGCAGGTTAAAAACTCTCGCCACCGTGCTCTTTTCTGAATCCGGCGCCACCGCCCTCATGGGCGACGAGGAACTGCGGCCGGATGAACCCATCCTCACGGCCGCCGCCGAGGGCGACCTGGCCCGCGTGCACACTCTGCTGGCCGCGCGCTCCGACCCAAATGCGCGCGACAAGCAGCGGCAAACCCCGCTGATGCACGCCGCACGCAACGGCCATCTGGATGTGGTGCAGGTGCTCCTGGCTGCCGGCGCAGATGTGAACGCCAAGGCAAAGAGAGGCGTCACCGCCTTCGATGCAGCCCAGGCCGCCCGCCAGCATGAGGTGCTGCAGGTCCTGGAAAGCGCCGCCACCTCTTAGTCCGTAGCGCAGTGCGTCCGTGGCGCAGTACGCCGCAAATCTCATGGTTGTTGCTTTGTATCGGGGCGTGGCTTCAGCCGTGCCAAAAACGTGCTCCTGAAGAGCCCGGGCTCCAGCCCTGCGTGAGAGCCTCGCTGCAACGCCCGAGCCACCGCGCAGCGGCAGGCGTCCCGGAGGGACGCACGATACTAGCCCAGGATGAAGTCCGTCGCGCAGCCGGCGGACGAAATCCTGGGAAATTGAGCCTATAGGATCCAAGCCCCGTAGGGGCGGCCGAAGCTTGACACCAGGTCTTCCTGGTCCGCTGGCCGGCGATCGGCTCTCACGCAGGGCATGCAGGAATACACCAGGGATGAAGTCACGCTAGCCGCGCTTCAGAAGCCCCTTCACGATCAGTTTCAAGTCCTGGCGGACTCGCGGCCAGATCATCCTTCGCTTGCCTCACGGTACTGAACTGTCCCACGTCCAGAACCTCCTCGGCTCCCTGGCCTGCTCCCTGATCCCTATTCCCTGCCTTTTCTCTATTCCACGATCAGCTCGCCGGGCAAAATCGGCCGCGTCCGCGGCAGAATGCCCCGCCCTGCCAGCGACCCCACCAGCCCCAGCACGCCCACAAAGATGACCAGTTTGATCGCGCTGGTCTCGCGGTTCTCCGGCATCAGCTTCCACAGGACCAGCAGGATGGTCTGAGCCGCCGTCACCGCCCACACGGTGCCGTAGAAGTAGCGCCGCTCGATGCCTTCCCCTTTGGTGGAGCGCCCCACGCGGGGCAGCTTGCCCATCAGGCCCAGCAGCAGGATCAGCGCGCACAGTGGCGAGTAGCCGTACTCGTAGATCTGCTTGAGCTGCCACTTGCCGGTAATCGACGCGCCGACCAGCCCGGCCATGTTCAGCAGCGCAAAGTTCAAGAGCGCATTCCACGCAAAGGTGTAGCACACCTTGCGGTACATCGGATTGGGGCGGTCTTCGTCAAAGCGCAGGATGTACGGGCGCGGCTCCACGCCCGGCAACTGCGCGCACAGTCCGGCGATCCCGGTGCCCAGCAGCACCACGCCCAGCCACATGGCGTTCCAGCGGTTGAAGCCGTGGGCGAAGAGGCTGAAGGTCAACGGCCCCGGGGCCAGAAAGAAGACCCATATCCAGATCGGCCAGTGAGCCACCCGGTACATCTTTTTATTGCGCTGACGAATTTTGCGTTCGTCGGCGTACTCAATTCTTCCGCTGTAAGCCATGGCCTCAGTTTTTCAGGAGGACCAATGACTGGTCAACCAAATGGCTTCCGCGACCCGCCGCAGGGCGCACGTCCCAGCCTGAGGTTCTCATCGCTTGCGCCTCCCACCACGTTGGGTGCCGCGACCACCGGCCGCGCAGCGGCACAGCGCCCCGAAGGGGCAGCAGGAAGTTAGCCCCGGATAAAGTCCAGAGCCCGCCCTGGCGGGCGACGGACGCAATCCGGGGAAAAAGCCCCCAACAAAAAGAGAAAATTCGGCGCGTCCCGAAGGGACGCGCCGATCCCCATGGGGTTACCAATGATCATAGGGACCGGAGCCACCCGCCTTTGGGTTTGCGTTAGACCGGGGCCACTGCCACATCAATCTGCCGCAGAATGTTCACAATCTGCTCAGGCGTGTGCTTCCTGACCTTCACGATTCCATGCTCCTTCCATACCAGTTTGTTCCACTCCCACTGGTACAGAATTTGCCGGGCACTCCAGCTATTGCTGCAACAGAACGGACACTGTGCCGTCGCCACCGTTAGCTACGGCGATATCGAGCTTTCCGTCTCCATTGAAATCCGCAGCCGCAATTGCGAAGGGGCCCTTCCCCACTATGTAGGGCGAGTTGGAAGCCTCTGTGAAGGTCCCATCACCCTTGCCCAGGAGAAGCGTCACGGAGTTATCGCCGTCGTTTGCTACGGCAAGATCCAGCTTCCCGTCATTATTGAAATCTCCGATGGTAATTGCCTGTGGATTGCTTCCGACTGCGATCTTAATAGGTGACTGGAAAGTTCCATCGCCGTTCCCGAGCAGGATGTATACCGCGTTTGCACCGGAGTCCGTCACAGCGAGATCGAGCTTTCCATCGCCATTGAAGTCGGCCGCGACAATCGCTGACAGACTTTGCCCGAGGAAAATCGGTGAACCATTTGCCTGTGTGAAAGTCCCGTCACCTTTCCCCAGCGAAATAGCCACTCCCGAGTCTGGGGATTTCGTCGATCCTTCGCTCGCGACTGCTGCATCCAGCTTTCCGTCACCGTTGAAATCGCCCACTGCCACGCCCACTGGAAATCCCGGATTGTAAAGACCTCCAGCCATGTTGAATGCTCCACTCCCGTATCCCAGAGCGACAAATGCCAACTGACCGCTAGGGGAATTAATGATCGCGAGGTCAAGATCGCCATCGGCATTGAAGTCTGCCGCTGCTAACCCGGTCGTGTACATCCCCTCCGCGTTTGCAAAGACCGCCGACGATGGGTCGAAGGTCCCGTTCCCGTTCCCCAGAAAGATCTCTACGCCTTCGGTGTCAAATTCTGCGGCCGCCAAACCAAGATGACCACTATCTGTGAAATCGCCCAATGCCATAGGCCCGATATATGGCGTCGGGAGCAAAGGAAACGGGCCGAATGGCGGAGCCTGGATTCTTTCCGGGGAACCCGGCGCGACAGTGAATGTACCATCTCCATTTCCAAGCAGAGCATCGAGCCCTGCGCCTCCGTCGGCGACTGCAAGGTCCGGCTTTCCGTCTTGATTGAAGTCTGCGACTGCTAATCCAAAGGGTTGGATCATTTGCAACGGAGAAGTCGGAGCATTCACAAAACGCGGCGCGGCTTCGGGGGCTCCCACCTGAAAATAGGCCGTGTTGGATGAGCCGCCTCCAGGGGCCGGATTGACGATTGTTACTGAAGCTGTCTGCGCAGTCGCCACGTTGGCTGCCGGCACGAGGGCGCTTAAATGTTCGCTATCCAGAAATGTTGTTGTAAGCGGAGCGCCGTTCCAATGGACTGTCGCGCCGGAAGTGAAGTTGGCTCCGCTCACTTTCAACGTAAGCGCGGAACCGCCTGGCGCAACCGCCGCAGGCGCAAGCCGCTGGTTCAAGAAAGGCACTGGATTCGCCCCGGTTGGACCGGCGGGGTTGATCTGTATGCTCAGGAATGCGCCAAATACTCCTCCCTGTGCGTCATTCACAGTCACGTCAAGATACCAGGTTCCAGGCGCGGTGGGCGTTCCGCTGATCGTTCCGGTGCTGGAATCAAGCGTGAGTCCGTCGGGTAACGCTCCACCCACATCATCCCCGCCACTTGGTCCGTTGTAGATGCTCCAGTGAAAGGGACCAATCCCGCCGGCTAGTTCAAGGGCCTGGCTGTATGGTGTTCCCACGATCCCATTGGGAAGCATCGGGGACGCTGTCCCGTTAATGGGAATCGCCAGATTAGGGTTTACAGTGACGGCCAACGAAGCGCTCTGTGCGGCGTCTGCTACGGACGTGGCAGTCACCGTAACCTGCTCTGCACTGGTGAAACTTGTGCCCGAGGAATTGTAGGTTACCTCCATGCTGTTCGAGTTACTGAGCGATCCGGGGCCATTCAGACTCCATCGGACCCCCTTGGGAATCAGCGAGTCGTTCGTGACGGCGGCAACGATGAAAACCGACTGCCCCTGATAGATCACCTGCGGAGTGGAAGGCGACAGGCTCACTGAAATTGGCGGCGAGGACGAATTGGAGCACCCGCACAAAATCAGCGCTGCCGCTGCAATTGCCACAGCTATAGAACGACGCATCAGGGACACGCTTTCCTCTCGGTCTTCTCAGGACTGATACGGACCAACGCGAGAATTTTACAGTCGCTCTAGCATGATCGAACACAAGAAGACCGCCTATGCCGGGTGCCCCATCCTAACCGCGTCTCGTGCGGTTAGGGTGGGAAACCACAACACTCGACAGACCTACTGAAAATACAACCGTGGGTGCCCCAGGTCTAGCTTTGGAGACCTGGGAAAGCACAACGTCCATGCCGCGCACGCCGGGTGCCCATCCTAACTGCGTCTTGTGCGGTTAGGGTGGAAAACCAGCAGAGCTTGGACGGGGGCGCACGCCCCAGCCTGAGGTTCTCATCGCTTGCGCCTCCCACCACTTTGGGTGCCCCGTCCTAACTTGTTAGGGCGGAAGGGTACCTGCTTCGGCGATCACAGAATATGCTGCTCCCTGTTCGCGGGTGATAGCATCCTGTATCGAAAGACTTTGGGGGCCGCCAATGGGTCGAGCGTGGATGTGGGAAGTACGAGTACAGCACGATGGGCTGAAAGCATATCGCGTAGTGCGCGGTGCCACGCAGGAAGAAGCGGAACTCAGAGCGAAGTTGCAGGTCGCGGCATGGAACGAGCGATGGGAGTGGCGACAGTCCGCCCTTAAAGCTAAACAAGAGAGGTTTGAAAGGCTCTGGGGAATCGAGGCTAACAAACAGGCTGCTCAGGACCGCACAGCCGAACTGGAAGAAGAACGCAAAGAGATCGAGACTGTATTGACCTCGGGGCTCAAACGACCTTCCTTTCAATGGTCCTCTCTCAATGACAATTCCAGATTTGACAGGCCATTTCCGAAGGAGCCGGTCAAGCCGCACGCTCCAGCAAAACAGAAATACCCGGACGAGCCATCGCAGCCTGCCCACCCCCAAGAGCCGTCTCCTATTGATTTTGTTCCGCAACTGTCTCTTGTCGATCACCTTTGGCGAAGGAGTCGCAGGAAGAAACTGGATCTTGCCAACGCAAGACTGCAGGAGGCAAGAGTCGAGTGGGCCGCTGTGGCAAATCAGATAGAGCGGGAGTACAGCGAAAAGAAAGCTCAATGGACCGCGCTCTGCAGCAAGATTGACGCCGAATTTCAGCGCGCTGTCGCTGACTTTGAGGCCACCTATGAGAGAGCTCTCCTTAAGTTCCGAACTGAAGTGGCGGCGTGGGAAAGTGCCAAAGAACTACACAAACAAAACCAAGCGGCGCAACATGAACGAATCGACTCTCTGCGCCGCGACTATGTCGCAGCAAAAGCAGGTGCAGTCGAGTATTTTTTTGCGGAGGTATTGAACGAATCAGGCTACCCAGAGAGTTTTCCCCAAGGGAATATCCTCGCCTTCGATGAGGGAAGCGGCGTACTCATTGTCGATTTTGAACTCCCAAACCTGTCCGCTTTCCCGACAATAAAGGAGGTTAAGTATGTGGCTGCGCGCGGGGATTTTCACTCGGTGCCCGTTTCGGATAGCTGGCTCAAGAAAACCTACGATGATGTTCTCTATCAGATCGCCCTCAGAACTCTTCACGAGCTTTTCGCCGCGGATGAAGCCGCAGTTCTCAAAGGAATCGTCTTCAATGGGTGGGTCAGAAGTATCGACCGGGCCACAGGAGTAGAGACCCGCGGTTGCATCCTTTCGGTTGAAGCAACCCGCGAAGAATTTCTCCAGATAAATTTGAGCCAAGTAGACCCGCGAGCCTGCTTCCGGAGGCTGAAAGGGATCGCGAGTAGCAAGCTGGTTGAACTGACTCCGGTGCGCCCAATTCTGACGATCAATAAGGAAGATACTCGGTTTGTCGAAGGCTACGCGGTGGCGAATTCGATAGACGACAGGACGAATCTCGCGGCAATGGATTGGCTTGATTTCGAAAACCTGATCCGAGAACTGTTCGAAAAAGAATTCAGTAAGAACGGCGGTGAGGTCAAAATCACGCAGGCGAGCCGCGATGGCGGAGTCGATGCAATTGCATTCGACCCCGATCCAATTCGAGGCGGCAAGATCGTCATCCAGGCTAAGCGGTACACAAATGTGGTTGGGGTTGCCGCAGTACGAGACCTTTTTGGGACTGTCCACAATGAGGGTGCGACCAAAGGCATCCTCGTGACCACATCGACATACGGTCCAGATGCCTACGAATTCGCGAAAGATAAGCCGCTCACTCTCTTGAGTGGCGGTGAACTGCTTTCGCTGCTCGCCGCGCACGGGCATCGAGCAAAGATTGATTTGCAGGCAGCGAAAACATTGAATCTCCAGCGAGAACAAGAGATTACGACAAGACCTTGACGATTGAGGTGGTCCCGGTTGTTCGGACAGGTCTTTCGGGTTTTTAAGTGGAAAGACTATTCAGTTAGTCGTCGGTCGTGGCGGTGGAAATGTGAAAATCGGTTTCATCGATTTTCAAGGTCTTGTGGGAAGGGCGGGAAACGGCTTTATCGTTTTCCGCCCTTCCCACAAGACCGGCATTTCCACGGTCTGGGGGCTGGCCCGTTCAAGAGGCATAAGACCCCGAACGGAGTCGGGAGAAGCTGTGGCTGTGCCCCGCTCATCGTCCCCGCGGCGGACAATGAGCGAGCGGGATTGGGTGCGGTGCCTCTGTTGTGGTTGCCCGCCGAAGCGCATGCGCCCCTTCGCCGCGAGCTATAAAGAAATCTTCCGCCGGTTGCGAGATATCTCTCCGCTTTGCTCATACTCATCTCAGAGTGCTGCTTCCGGAGTTCAACGTGCCGCCCTGTCGCTGGCCGCTACGCTGATTCCATGCCTCATGGGGAGCAACGCCCGGCAGCGATCCACAACTTATTGAAACCAAGCCGGATGCAAACAAGCTCATTAGATCCAGGCGGTTGCGCGGCATGAACCTCTGCAACTCATTGAATCCGGATCACTTCTTTGCAGGCGTAGGGGAGGGGGTGTCGCACTCCCCCCCTGCGGAACCGCGTTGCCAGCGACACACCCATCGAGCAGCCCACAAATGACTGATTCTGGCGAAGATGCCTGTAAACGGCTGATAAGAACGAATTTGCGCCAAAGACCCGGCAGAACCCCTTTGGATCCAAGATCATACGCAAGAACCGGGGGAGGGGCGTCGGGGCCATCCGTAGGAATGCGCACTCCGCCAGCCGCACGACCGGCGCTCCTCCAACGAGTCATTCGATCCGGCCCGCTGCCGGCCTCCTCCGCCATTGGTCCACCCTTCGGCCCGCGGGGTAAGCTGGTGCATATGAGTCAGACACCACCCCAACCCCAGATCACCCTCGCTCAGAGCCCCGACTACCGCGAAACCTACGCCAATAGCGTGCAGGTGCGCGTCAGCGTATGGGACTTCCAACTGGTCTTCGGTACCGCCTCCAGCGAGAGTCCCGAGCAGGTCACGATTAAGAACCACCAGGCTGTCTTCCTCAGCCCGCAGCAGGCCAAGGCGCTCTGGAACGTTCTCGGCCAGAACATCGCGCAGTACGAACAGGCCTTCGGCACCCTCAACCTGGAGCCGCAAACCCAGAACTTTCCCGCCGGGCCGGTGAACTTAGGAACAAGGGGCAGAGATGACCGGGGAGCAGCCTGGGCAAAACGAAACGATGCACAGCGCGGGCGGCGTGTTCGCGGCCGAACGAGGTGCATCGCCTTGCGCCTGAAACGGCTCCTGAATCCCTGGCCCGATGCTCCTCTCCCCCTCTGGATGATCTTTCCCGTCATCTTTGCAGCCCTCTACGCCACCCACTTCAAGCTGCTGAACCTGCCCTACTACTGGGACGAGGCCGGTTACTACATTCCCGCCGCCTGGGACTTCTTCCGTACCGGCTCGGTCATTCCGATCTCCACCGTCAGCAACGCGCATCCCCCGCTGCCCAGCCTCTACCTCGCGCTGTGGTGGAAAACCTCCGGGTTCCTGCCCTGGGTCACGCGCGAAGCCGTTCTCCTGGTGGCCGCGTTCGCCCTGCTGGCGGTCTGGCGTCTGGCCATGCGGCTCACCAGCGTGGCCTCGGTCGCCTTTTGGACCGCACTGCTCACCGGGCTCTACCCCGTCTGGTTCGCGCAGAGCACACTGGCTCATGCCGACATCTTCGCCGCCGCCTGCGCGTTGTGGGGCATGGTCTATGCCCTGCCCCGGCGCGGACGCCGGCCGGCTGTTGCCGCCCTCTGGTTTGCTGCTGCGACCCTGTGCAAGGAAACCGCCATTATCCTGCCTCTCACTCTGGCGCTGGTCGATAGCGCCGAGGCCTGGCGGCATCACAGCTCGGTGCGTCACCGCCTGATGCGCGAGGCTGCTTGGATGAGCGCCTGCGTTCTGCCGCTGGGCGGCTGGTATCTCTACCATCACGCCAGGACCGGCTACTTCTTCGGCAATCCGGAGTTCTTGCGCTACAACGCCGTAGCTACGCTCGAGCCGTTGCGCGTTCTGGTCGCCTTCGGCCATCGCATCCTGCACCTCACCGTCCACATGAACCTCTTTGTGCCGGTTTTCATCGGCCTGGCCGCGCTCCTGCTCAACCCGCGGTCCGACGCCGAAGGCCGCGAACGCGCCTCCATTGCGGGCTTCAGCAGGGTGCGCATCTTCGCGCTGCTGCTCGCCAACGCAGTATTCTTCAGCTTCCTCGGCGGCGCACTGCTCACGCGCTACCTGCTGCCCATGTACCCGCTGGTGCTGCTCCTGGCGCTGATGACCATGTACCGGCGCGTGCCCTACTGGCAGGCAGTGGCTGTGCTTTCGGCAGGAGCATTCATCGCCGGCCTCTTCACCAACCCGCCCTACGGCTTCGCGCCCGAAGACAATCTCGCCTATGCCGATGTGATCCACATGGATATGGATGGAATCGCACAGCTCAGGCGCCGCTATCCCGATGCAGTGGTGCTGACCGCCTGGCCCATGAGCGATTACCTCACCAAGCCGGAACTGGGATACGTGAAGAAGCCCTGGAAGGTCATCCGGCTGGAGGACTTCACGGCACAGCAAATCCAGACAGCCACCCAGGAGCAGGAGAAATACTCGGCCGCACTGGTCTTCTCCACCAAATACGAGCCTCCGCCCTCGCTGTTCAGCATGGTTACGAAGAGCGAAGAGCGGATGAACGAGCGCTACTTCGGACTGCACCACGATCTGCCGCCGGAGCAGATCGCCCTACGGCTCAACGGAACTCTGGTATGGCGGGAACAGAACCAGGGCTTGTGGGTGGCGCTGCTGCGCTTCAACCGCCAGGTGGAAGCGCGCGCGGATTCTCCCACCACACCTGGCCGTCCCTAATGCGTTGAAGTCGCGCCAGCCTCGGAACTCGGCTGGGGTTTGGGTGGAATCTCGCCGGTTCGCCGCAGCAGCGGCGCCATCGTCAGCCCCTGAACAAAAATCGAGAACGCCACCACCGCGAAGCTTACCGTCACGATGGCATTGTGCATGGGAAACTGCGGCGGCAGGCCCAGGGCAAGCGCCAGCGCGACGGCACCGCGCAATCCTCCCCAGACCAGGATATGCTGCTGATGCGGCGCCACCCGCAGCGCCGACCAGTGGAAGAAACCGCTGCACGTATACACCGCGAGAGCACGGGCAGCCAGCACCACGCCGATCGCGATAAGAATCGGGATCCAAAGCGAAGCGAAGTTCTGGCTCCGTTGCTGCGTGCCGATCAGCAGAAAGATCATGGAATTGGCGATGAACGCCGCATACTGCCAGAAATTCGTGACAGCCTCCTTACCGCGCCGCGAGATGCCGTTCAGCCGCTCGAAGTTGCGCATCACCAGGCCCGCAGTGATGGTGGCCAGCACGCCCGACATGCCGTAGGCATCGGCAAGCAGAAAGGCTCCATAGGCTGCCACCGTGGTACAGGTCACTTCCACCAGGTGATCTTCGGTGCGGCCGGTCAGGAGAAGCGCGCCCGCGCCCACCGCGGCGCCGCAGGCTACCCCGCCGCCCACGCTTTCGAGCAGCATCAGCAGCACCCCACCGGAGGAGAGCTGGTGGCCGACCGCAAAGGCCGTCACCACGGCAAACGCGACGGAAGCCGTTCCGTCGTTGAGCAGGCTCTCGGCCTCGATCAGCAGCAGCAGCCGTCCGTGCGCCTTGGCCTCGTGAAAGATGGCGATCACCGACACCGGATCGGTAGCGGCAATCAGTGCGCCGAAGGTGAGCGCGGCGATCCATTGCCAGTGGGCCAGGAAGTGCATGCCGGCCGCGGTCGCGGCCCCGGACAGCATCACTCCCACCGTCACCAGAATCCCCACCACCAGGGCATTGCGGCGCAGCCGCTCCCAATGGATGTTGTAGGCCGCCTCGAAGAGCAGCGGGGGCAGCAGCCCGATATAAATCAGGCTCTTGGTCAGCGCCAGATGCGGACCATAGGGGATAGCCGCCAGGGCGATTCCCGCGCTGACCAGGCCCACGCTGTAGGGCAGGTGCAGCCGCTTGGTGACCATGGCCACCACCACCGCAACGAGCAGCAACAACACTCCGGCTTCAAATTCGAGTTGCACTCTTCCCTGCTTTCATGGTGATGCGAAATCGCAAGCTGACGTGCGGCTGCTCTGCTTTTTCTACGGGAAACACAGGCATTCTACAAAGAAAAGTCTAAGATATGTCCAATGTCCCTCGTCAGCTCCCTGACCGGCCCGGCCATTCTCGTGCTGCTCTGCCTGGCCTACGCATTCGTCTTTGCAGAGGAGTACCTGCAGCTGCGCAAATCAAAGCCTGTCGTGGTTGCCGCAGGGCTGATCTGGGTTTTGGTCGCCATCGATTTCCATGTGAAGGGCCAAGACGCCGATGTAGCCGTTCGCGTTCGTCACATCCTCGTTGAATATTCGGAACTGTTTCTCTTTCTGCTTTCCGCCACCAGTTTCGTGAATGCCATGGTGGAGCGGAACGTCTTCGAGACTCTGCGCGCGCGGTTGACTTCGATGCGCCTGTCGAGCCGCGGCATCTTCTGGCTCACAGGAGCGCTGGCCTTCCTGCTGTCGCCCATTGCGGACAATCTGACCACAGCGCTGGTGATGGGCAGTGTCGCCATCGCAGCACTCGCGAATGACCGCAAAGCCAGAGTCGGAGCCCTGGTCAACATCGTGGTGGCCGCCAACGCCGGCGGCGCCTTCTCCCCTTTCGGAGACATCACCACACTGATGGTTTGGGAGAAGGGGGTCGTTCAATTCACCCAGTTCTTTGTTCTCTTCTTTCCCGCCCTGGTGAGCTGGCTCATTCCCGCCGCCATCATCTCCTTCACCCTCCCCCACACCGGTCCGTCCTCCAAACAAAACGGTGTCCGCGTGCGCAAGGGCGGGTACGTGGTGGCGCTCATGTTTCTAGGCACCATCGCCGCCACCGTAACCCTCGATCACCTTTTGCATCTGCCGCCCTTTGTGGGCATGATGCTCGGACTCGGCGTGCTGAATGTCTACTCCTACTTTCTGCACCGCTATGAAGCGAAGGTCCTGGCGGAGAATCTGCCCGTATCGAGCGAAGATGACGCGCTGGCCAAACGGTTTGAACGCCGGGAGCCGTTCAGCATCTTCAACATCCTGCGCATGGTCGAGTGGGATACCTTCCTGTTCTTTTACGGAATCCTGATGTGCATAGGGGGCCTGGCGGCTGTCGGATACCTGCACGGCCTGTCTGCATTCCTCTATACAGGACTTGGAAACACAACGGCCAACGTTCTGGTAGGACTCTTCTCGGCGGTGATCGACAATATCCCCCTGACTTATGCGGTGCTGACGATGATGCCCCAGATGGCACTCGGCCAATGGCTGCTGGTCACGCTCACCGCCGGAATTGGTGGCTCGCTCCTCTCCATCGGATCGGCGGCGGGCGTAGCGCTGATGGGCGTGGATCGCACCAGCTATACCTTCTTCTCCCACCTGAAATGGAGCTGGGCGATTCTGCTCGGCTACGCCGCCGGAATCGCAGCGCATATGTACCTCAATGCCGCAATGTTCCGATAGAAAGAGCATCTGCCCATTACAGCGCTGCGCCTGCCTCACTGCCCCGCCGGATACACCCGGTTTTTCCAGCCGCCGCCGCGCCCGGCGGAGTGCCGCATCGCCGAAGCCACAGTTGCGCCCAGGTAGAATAGCCCGACCAGCGGCAGCGCCACGCCCCATAGCGGCGAACTCCGGTAACGCCGCAGCGTCGGTTGATAGGCAAGCGCCATCAGCAGCCATGCTGCCGCGCCCAGCATCTGCGGCATGCCCCGCGCCATCAACGCCAGCATCGGAGGGCAGCAGTAGAGTACGCTCATTCCCACGACGCAGCCGGCGAGCAGCAGCGGCGAATAGCCGAGCTGCGTATATGCGGTGCGGGCGATCATCTCACCCACCTCCCTTAAGTTGCCATAGACGCGCGTGGAAACCGCGGCTCGAGCGTGCCCCAGCCAGATGCGCCCGCCGCTTCGCTTGATCTCTCTTGCCAGCGCGCAGTCGTCGATGAGCTGCTGGCGGATGCGCTCGACGCCCTCAACGCCATCGAGGGCCGCGCGCGAAACCAGCATCGTTCCCCCCGCCGCGCCCGCCGTGCGTCTCTTGGGGTTCGCCACCCACGCGAAGGGATAAAGCATCTGGAAGAAGAACACGAAGGCTGGAATCAGCGCCCGCTCGGCAAAGGTCGTGCAGTGCAGCCGCACCATCTCCGACACCAGTTCGAGGCCGTCCCGCTCGGCCTTCCCCACCAGCGCCGCGATGTGGCCCGGCGCATGCACAATATCGGCGTCCGTCAACAGCACGTAATTGGCTGCCCGCGCGATCGGATGTGCCAGTCCCTGGTGCACCGCCCACAGCTTCCCGCTCCAGCCAGCCGGCAGCGGCTCGCCCTTCAGAATCGTCAGCCGCTCCCCGCCACCCAGCGCAGCCGCAATCTCTCCCGTGCCGTCGCTGCTGTTGTCGTCCACCAGAATCACGGAGAGCTCGCCCGTATAATCCTGCGCCAGTAGCGAACCGAGGCTCGCGCGGATGCTCTCGGCCTCGTCGCGCGCTGGAACCACCACCGCGACTTTTGCCCGGCCGGAGAGCAGATCGCCAGTATGCAGTTCCGGACGCGAGCGCCAGAACTGCCCGTGCAGGCCAATGAGATAAGCCCACGCGGCCAGTGACAAGATGGCAATCGCAAGGATCATCGGAGACGTTCGCCCACCTTCCCCTCGCCGCTTTCCTTCCGTCCTCTCATGCCCTGCCCTTCTCCCTACCCGATCCTACCAGCGGCATTTTGAGGGAAGGTCTTTGCCCACCCTTCTGGAACAACCACCGTTGGTGCGCCAACGCACATCCGCGCTGCTGGCTCAGTGTTACGATCCCCGTCCATGGCAACCTCCACGGCGCCCGCGGCGGTCTCGATCAACGGTTATCAGGGACTCTCTGAAGCCGAGGCCGCCGCGCGGCTCAAGGCCCACGGCCCCAACGAGTTGCCCACCGCCCGGGCACGCAGCCTGGTTGCCACCGCGCTCGGCATCCTGAGCCAGCCCATGATCCTGCTGCTGTTGACTGCGGGCACCATCTATTTGCTCCTGGGCGACCTGCGCGATGCGATCGTCCTCATCAGCTTCATCTTCGTCATCATCGGCATCGACCTGTACCAGGAGCGCAAGACCGAGCACGCGCTGGAGGCTCTGCGCGATCTCTCCAGCCCCCGCGCGGTGGTCATCCGCGACGGCCGGCAGCGGCGCATCGCCGGCCGCGAGGTGGTACGCGGCGATCTTGTGATGGTCTCCGAAGGCGATCGCGTGCCCGCCGACGGCGTGCTGCTCGCTGCCATGAATCTCTCCGTCGATGAGTCGTTGCTCACCGGCGAATCGGTCTCCGTGCGCAAGGCAGCCGCGGAAGCCCCGGTAGAAACGGTGGGCCGGCCCGGCGGCGATGATCTCCCCTTCGTCTACTCGGGAACCATGGTGGTCCAGGGGCAGGGCTACGCCGAGATCCGCTCCACCGGCGCAGCCACCGAGTTGGGCAAGATCGGCAAGGCGCTCCGCTCCATCGAGCCCGAGGCTACCAACCTGCAGCGCGAGGTCAATCGCCTCACACGCTTCCTCGCCGTCGTAGGCCTCGCACTCTGCGCCATTATCGCCGTGGTCTACGCGCTTAGCCGCCATAACTGGATCGATGGGCTGCTCTCCGGAATCACCACCGCCATGGCCCTTCTCCCCGAAGAGTTCCCGGTGGTGCTCACGGTTTTTCTTGCGTTGGGGGCATGGCGTATTTCGCAAAAAAGGGTGCTTACCCGTCACGGTAGTGCGATCGAAACCCTCGGCGCGGCTACTGTGTTGTGCGTCGACAAGACCGGCACGCTCACCCAGAACCGCATGCAGGTGCAAGAGCTCTTCAGTGGCGGCCGCACCCTCGAGATTTCGGAGCAGACGGATTCGCTTCCCGAAGAGTTTCACGAGTTGCTGGAGTACAGCATCCTGGCCAGCAAGCGCAATCCCCTCGACCCCATGGAGATTGCCTTTCAGCAGTTCGGTGCGCGCAGCCTGGCGCGCACCGAGCATCTGCACCATGCCTGGGAACTGGTGCGCGAATATCCGCTCTCGCCGCGGCTGCTGGCCATGACCCGCGCCTGGAAGCCGGCGCCCGATGCGGACTTCGTGCTCGCGGCCAAAGGCGCTCCCGAGGCCATCGCCGGCCTGTGCACTCTTTCCGGCGAACAAACCGCCTCCATCGCGGCTACCGCGGCGCAAATGGCCTCCGCAGGCCTGCGCATTCTGGGAGTGGCGGAATGCCGCTGGAGCACTCCGGAATTACCCGCGCACCAACAGGACCTTCCCTTTCGCTTCGTCGGCCTGGTCGGGCTCGCGGATCCCATCCGCCCCGAGGTTCCCGCGGCGGTCGAGGAATGCTATCAGGCCGGCATTCGCGTAGTGATGATTACCGGCGACTACGCGGGCACCGCCCAGAGCATCGCCCGGCAGATCGGCATCCACGAACCCGGCAAGGTCATCACCGGCGTGGAACTCGACGCCCTGAGCGACGAGGAGCTACGCAGCCGCGTCGGCGCCACCAACCTGTTCGCACGCGTGGTTCCCGAGCAGAAGCTCCGCCTGGTGAACGCAATCAAAGCCAACGGCGAGGTCGTAGCCATGACGGGCGATGGCGTCAACGACGCGCCGGCGCTCAAGTCGGCGCAGATCGGCATCGCCATGGGCGGCCGTGGCACCGACGTCGCCCGCGAGGCCGCCGATCTTGTTCTGCTCGACGACTCTTTCACGTCCATTGTGGAAGCGATTCACCAGGGCCGCCGCATCTTCGATAACCTGCGCAAGGCCATGTCCTTTGTCTTTGCCGTTCATGTGCCGATCGCGGGGCTGGCGCTCATTCCGGTTCTGGCGGGATGGCCCCTGGTCCTCATGCCGGTTCACATTGTCTTTCTGGAGCTGATCATCGACCCTGCCTGCTCGGTTGCCTTCGAAGCCGAGCCCGCCGAGCCCGGGCTGATGCGCCGACCGCCCCGCCATCCGCGCGAACCACTGCTATCCCGCGGCCGGATTCTGCTGAGCTGCCTTCAGGGAGCCAGTGTGCTCGCTGTCGTCATTCTGCTCTTTGCCATTGCGCTGCACCGCGGCGAAAGTTCTGTCGATGCCCGCACCCTGACCTTCGCCACCCTGGTCATCGGCAATCTGATGCTCATCCTCAGCAACCGTTCCTGGTCGCGTACCATTCTCTCGACCATCCGTGACCCAAATCCTTATCTCTGGTGGATCACGGGCGGCGCCTTTGCCGTCCTCGTCGTTGTGATCTTCACGCCTTTTTTTCAAGCACTCTTCCGCTTCGGTCCCCTGCATCAGTTCGATATATTGATTTGCCTGTCCGGAGGCATCATCAGCCTGATCTGGTTTGAAGCCTGGAAGCTGCTCCGCAACCGCGTCGGCAGAGCACGGTAAAACACGAAATCTGACCACCTGTCACTGCGCGTGAGCTACATCACTGCCACTGGGGCGGCGCGCTATCCATGATTCAATGGGAATTTGCCCTCGCCCGCGTCATGAACGAACCGCTTCAGAACACGCGCGTCCTGCTGGTCGACGATGACCCCAAGCTCTGTAGGCTGATCGCAAGCTATCTGCAACCACTGGGCTATTCCGTGGATGCGGAGCACACCGGGCCCGCCGGGTTGACCCGCGCACTCACCGGCGCTTTCGATGTTGTGCTGCTCGACGTAATGCTGCCCGGCCTCAGCGGATTCGACGTGCTCCGCGAGCTGCGCAAGTCATCCCAAATTCCAGTGCTGATGCTCACCGCGCTGGGCGAGGAGGCCGATCGCATCGTGGGGCTGGAGATGGGAGCTGACGATTATCTGCCCAAAACCTTCTCCACGCGCGAACTGCTTGCCCGGCTGCGTGCCGTGCTGCGTCGTTCTGCTCTAACCGCGCGCTCGCAGGAACCCTCACAGGCCGCTCCGATCGTGCTTGGCGGGCTCATGATCGATACCGAAACTCATACCGTTCTGCTTGAGGGCGCGTCTCTTACGCTGACCCCGGTCGAATACGAACTGCTGCTCACCCTGGCCCGCGCCGCAGGCCGCGTGCGCACCCGCGAGCAGCTCCTGCTCGAAGCCGCTGACCGTGAGTTCGAAGCCTTCGACCGCGCCATCGATGTCCACATCTCCTCGCTGCGCCGCAAGCTGGGTGATGATCCACGGAGTCCCCGCTTCATCGAAACCGTGCGGGGAACGGGCTACCGGTTTCTGAAGCCTGCAGCCACCCTGACCGCGGACGCCGGCATCGGGTAAAAGAAGAAGTGAACCGCCGTAGATTGCGATCCCCCTCTTCCACTCTCGCGAATCTGTTAAAACGAGAACCGCACCTGGAGATCCACCATCCGGTTGGCCGACGCGCCTCCCGGCCCGAAGCCGTGAATCGACGTTGAGGTCCCGAACAGCGGCGAACTCAAATTGCCCACGGGCGTGCTCAGGTTCACCGTGTTCAGCATATTGCGAGCAGTCACCGAGAAGGTCAGGCTGTACCGGCTGCCCGCCGCCACCGGGTCCATTCCCATGAACCCGTGCCCTCCCGGTCCATGCCCGCGTGGCGGACCGCTGCTCAACTGCGGACCGCTTGGCCCTTGTGGGCCGCTCACTGCCTGCGCCTCGCCGGTGTGACCGCCCAACCCGAACGCCTTTGACACACGCATATTCACCGCCACCATGCCCGGTCCGCTTCCCAGGTTCCGCGGGATGATCGTCTGTCCCGGCATCGGTTGCATGTCGAAGTTGCCCCACTTCGACCGCACCACGCTCGAACGCGTAAGGTCGGTGGCCCAGGCCGGCCGGTCGTTGAACACCGAATCACCGTTCAAATCCTGCCCCACCACGATATTGAAGGGATCTCCGGAGTGCATCACGACAAAGGGATTGAACATCACCCCCAGCGGTGCCACAAGTGTGCCGCCGACCATCAAGCGGTGCCGCACATCGAAGCCCGCCCGCGAGTACTCGGCCGCCAGATTGTAGGAGGATGCCGGAAAAGTATTCGCCTCATCCGTATCGCTGCGCGCCTTGCTCCAGACGTAGTAGCCGAACATGTTGTAGCGCCGGCTCACACGCGCATTCACATTCATGATGAGCTGGTCTTGACGGAAGCGGCCGGTGGATTCATAGGCATAAATGTTGCCGCCGGGCAGGGGCCGCAACCCGGTCTCGGGCAGCGGCGCATTGATGTTCCGCGAACGCAGCAGTCCGGTGCCGCGCGAGTTCAGATAACTCACGCTGAGCAGAATGTTCTTCGGCAACTGCCGCTCTAAGCTCACCGCGAACTGCTGGGTGTCCGGTGCGCGCAGGGCCGGAGCAAGCTGCCGCACTGTCTGGGCCTGCACATACTCCGACAAGGTGGCAGCGTCCGGCACTGCGGGATAAAAATCCGGATTCGGGATCAGGTAGGTCACCTCGCGCACGCCGTTCTGGCGCAGGCTGTCGAGCACCAGCGTCTCCCGGATGCGGTCGTAAAATCCGCCATAGCCCAGGCGCAGCACCGCAAAGGGGCGCCCCTGAGTGCGCCCCGGGATGCCCCAGGCGATTCCCAGCCGCGGCCCCCACCCGCCCAGATCATCGATATTGGTCTGCGCCTCGTAGCGCAGACCCGCGCTCACCGTCAGGTTGTTCCGCACCCGCCAATCATCCTGGGCGAAAACGCCCACATCGAACTGCGTGACCTGCGCCAGCGGCTGCCCGGCCGAGAGCGCAAACTGGCTCGCCCCGCCTCCCTGCGCGCGAATCTGGGCTGGCGTCAGCCCCGCCTTCAGACCGGTTTCGGTGATCTGGTAGGCGTCGAGCGAGCTGAAAGTGAACACACCGTTGAAATTTTCGCCGGAGGCATTGTCTTCGCGAATGGCGCGCAGCCGGCCGCCCACTTTAAGCGTGTGCCGCCCCGCGGAAAGCGAAAGCATCTCCTGCAGTTCATAGCGGTTCTCGAGCACGCTGTCGAGATTCATTGCTGTGCCGCCCGCCGTGAACGCGCCCGCCACGTCGATCGTGGGGCCATTGTTCAGCGCCACATTCGAGTCATGGCTGCGCCGGTACTGAAACTTGACCTCGTTCACCGCCCGCGGACTCAGGATGGCCGTTTCTGTAAGCTGCAAAACATGCTCGCGATCATCGTTGTTATAGGCCTGCGTCGCCATCGAAAAGGTGTCCAGCCCATCGTTCTCGCGGTAGTCCTTCTCCCATTCGTAGCGACCGATCAACGTGTGGTTGGCGCTGAGCTGATAGTCGAGCCGTGCGCCGATCTCGGTATTCGTGCGCGGATTCAGAATTGAGGCGCGGTACGGAACCTGGTTCAGCGCGGAATCCAGCACCATGGCGTTGATCAGCGCAGCCTGCCCGATCTCCCGGCGCTCAAACTGGAAATTGAATGAGGTCTTGCGTCCAAGGGGTCCCCCAACGTTGGCGTCATACATCTTGCGCTGATAATCCGGCTTGGTTGGCGCAAACGGATTTTGCGCGTTGAAGATCGAGTTGCCGTAGATCATGCGCACATCGCCGTGCAGGTTATCTGCTCCCGGCTTGGTGAAGATCTCCACCCGGCCGTAGCCCAGGCGATCGAACTCCGCCGAAAAGGGATTCTGGTTCACCCGCACTTCGCGGATCGCGGACTTGGGCGGCAGCTTTGCGCCAGAAAATCCATCCACGTAAATCTCACCACCCTCGGGTCCTACGGAGGGGCCGGCCAGCATCTGCAGGTCCTGGGCCAGATCGTCGGGATCGTCCGACAGCACCTGCAATCCGGTGCCGCTGATGGTGACTGCGCTGGCATTGCTGGTGGGTTCGGTGTTGAGGCTTGCGCTCTCGTTCACCTCCACGCTCTGCTCCACCACCGCGATTTGCAGTTGCACGTCACGGATCAGCGCCTGGGTCGCTGCAAGTTGCAGCGCCGGCACCTGCACCGTCGAAAACCCCGCCGCGGAGACCAGCAGCTCATATCGTCCGGGAGTCAGGCCGGAAAAGCTGTAGCGCCCCGCTTCATTGGTGGTGATCGTCTGCTCCGCGCCATCGGCTCCACGCAGCACCGCCGTTGCACCCGGAATCAGCGCACCGGTCGAGTCCGTAACCACCCCGGTAAGGCTCGCCGCACCCGCCTGCGCACTGCCGGCGCGCACAACAAAGATCAGAAACAATCCCGCGACCAGAACGAAGAGAATCAGGCTCCTACAGTAGCTTCGCATCGAGTCCTCGTGCAGCACCGTCTTCCGGACAGCCTGCATTATCTGCGCGGATACGGTGACTGCTCCAAAGTTCAGCACAGGCTTGTAAAGACTGGATGTGCCGCAGGCGCTAAATTGTAAAGTTTGGGTAAAGTCGCTGGCGCCGCCCAGATCTTCGCGCTCTAATGGAATGCAAGGAAGCAGCATGGATCGCAGGCTCAGGTTCACTCTCTCCGGCAGGATCTTCCTCGTCTCACTCCTCAACCTATTGCTGATCGCCTGCGTCCTGGCTGTCTTCATGCGCTTCCAATACCGCTTCGACTTGCGCACCTTCCTCATCGCGCCTGCCCAGGACCGCATTCTTTCCACGGCCCGCCAGGTCGCGCTCGAGCTGCGCGACGCCGACCCCTCCACCTGGAACCAGTTGCTTCAGCGCTACGGCGACGCTCATCAGGTTGAGCTGCGGCTGGTGGACGACGATGGCCGCCCGATCGCCGGGCCGTCCTCGCCGCTGCCGCCGGAAATCCTTCAGAGCCTCGACCGGCACTCCGGCGCACAGAACCGCACCAGTCCCCTGCTGTTTCTGGGCAGCACCGATCACCCCGATCGGCACTGGATCGGCATCCGTATTCCGGTGCCTTCGCAGACACCGCACCATCACATTCGCGGAGTCCTGATCGCGGCCGCGCCGTCCCTGTTCACCACCCCCTTCCTCTTCGACCCCAATCCGTGGATCGCGGTGGCGTTTGCACTGATTCTCGTCTCGCTTCTCTGTTGGCTCCCGTTCGGCCACCAGCTCGTACGCTCCATCTCCCGCATCAATCGCGCCACCGGGCAGATCGCCGAAGGCCAATTCAAAATCCAGCTTCCGGTCACGCGCCGCGATGAACTGGGCCAGCTCAGCGCCTCGATCAACCGCATGGCCACTCGCCTGGACGGCTACGTCGCCGGTCAAAAGCGCTTCCTCGGCGATGCGGCCCACGAGCTCTGTTCACCCATCGCCCGCATGCAGGTAGCGGTGGGTATCCTCGAGCGCTCCACCGATCCATCGCTGCGCGAAACCATCGCCGACCTCAACGACGACCTTCAGCACATGAGTAATCTTGTCAACGACGTGCTGTCGTTTTCCAAAGCCACCCTGCGCGGTCCAGAGATTGCACTGGAACCTGTCTCGTTGGACCAGGTGGTGGCAACGGTCATTGCCCGCGAAGCCGGCCCTGGCCATGACGTTCGCAGCGCGGTGCCGCAAAATCTATGGGCGCGCGCCAATCGCGATCTGCTGGAGCGCGCTCTGGCGAATGTCATCCGGAATGCCATCCGCTACGCGGGGGAGGCGGGCCCCATCACTGTCTCCGCCACGCGTCACCAGCAGCAGATCATCCTCAGCGTGGCTGATTGCGGTCCGGGCCTCCCCGACCCGGATCTCGACCGCATCTTCGACCCCTTCTATCGCCTCGACACTTCCCGTGAGGGCGCTTCGGGCGGCGTGGGGCTGGGTCTGGCCATCGTGAAGTCCTGCGTGGAGGCCTGCCGCGGATCGGTGGCTTGCAGAAACCTGCCGCAACGCGGCCTCGCAGTGGAGATCGCTCTTCCATCAGCCGAGCAACCCGCCGCCGCAGTTCCCGCCCCGGTTGAAATGCTAACGTCTTGAGAGCCCTCCCTCGGCGCCTTCCCGATCCTCCGCATTTTGTTTTGGACAAACGTCTAATCGGCGTTGCACACTGGAAGGCATGTCGCGAATCGTACTGCGTGTCAATGGTCGGGAACACGCAGTGGAGGCCGATCCGGAGACTCCACTGTTATTTGTCTTAACTGATCAACTGGGCTTGCGCGGGCCGCGCTTCGGTTGCGGCCTGGCACAATGCGGCTCCTGTACCGTCCTGCGCAACGGCCAGGCGATTCGCTCCTGCGTCACCGCCGCGGGCGAGGTGGGTACGGACGAGATCACTACCCTGGACGGCCTCGGCACCCCCGAGAATCCGCACCCCATTCAGCGTGCCTTCATCGAAGAAGGCGCCTCGCAATGCGGCTTTTGCCTGAGCGGCGTCATCCTCACCGCCAAGGCCACGCTCGATGCGAACCCCAATGCGAGCGACGATGAAATCCGGAAATCCATGAACGGCGTGCTCTGCCGCTGCTTCACTCACACCCGCATGATCCGCGCCATTCGCAAATACGCCGAGGAGAACAAACATGAAAATGCCTGAAACCTCCCGGCGCGACTTTCTCAAGGGCTGCGGCGCTCTGGTAGTCAGCTTCAGTGCGTTTGACTGCGTCGATGCATTCGCGCAAGGGCCGTTCGCAGCGCACCAGTCGCACATCGATCCCACCAAGCTCGACTCCTGGATTGCCGTCAATAGCGACGGGACCGTTACCGCCTACACCGGCAAGTGCGATATGGGGCAGGGCCAGTTGACCGCACAGAGCCAGCTCGTCGCCGAGGAGCTGTGCGTGCCGCTCCAGCGCGTCAAGCTCATCATGTGCGATACCGACCTCACGCCCGATGAAGGCACGACTTCGGGAAGCCAGTCCACGCCCACCAACTTCAACCACAAGAACCTGGCCCAGGCCTGCGCCACCGCGCGCGAAGCTCTGGTGGGCATGGCCGCACAGAAGCTCAGCCTGCCGGCCGAGGACCTGACCGTCACAGACGGCGTGGTCACGGCAAAGAACGGCAAGCATATCACCTACGCTGATCTGGTCGGCGCGCATAAGTTCAACCTGCCGCTGAACCCTAACGCCAAGCGCCGCCCGCACAATGAGTGGGTCGTTCTGGGCAAACCGGTCAATTCCCTCGACCGGCCCGAGTTGATGACCGGCCACTTTGAATACGTGCATTACGTGCAGGTGCCGGGCATGGCCCACGGCCGCGTAGTGCGGCCGCCCGCCATGGGCGCGACGGTCAGGCATGTGGACGAGTCCTCCGTCCGCGATATTCCTGGCATGGTGAAGGTCGTTGTCCGCAAGGATTTCGTGGGCGTCGTGGCCGAGAACCAGTACGCCGCTATCCAGGCCGCCCAGAAGCTCAAAGTCGACTGGAACCCCGGGCCGCCGCTGCCCGACCAGACCACCTTCTTCGAGGAGTACCTGCAAAAGCAGCCCGCGCGCGACACGCTCTTCGTCGACTCCGGCGATGTGGAGAAGCAGCTCGCCGCCTCCCGCCAAGTTGTCCGCGCGCGCTATACCTGGCCCTACCAGATGCACGGCTCCATCGGCTCCTCGTGTGCCGTGGCCGACGTGAAACCCGACTCCGCCACTGTGTGGTCGCCAACTCAATCCGCCTATCCCACGCGCAGTTGTCTTGCCATGATCCTCGGCATGCCTGTCGACAAGATCCGCGTCATCTTCCGCCGCGGCGCAGGCTGTTACGGCCTCAATGGAGCGGACGCAGTCTCCTTCGACGCCGCCGTGCTCTCGCAGGGAGTGGGCCGCCCGGTGCGCCTGCAATACTCGCGCGAGGACGAGATGAAATGGGAGAACTACGGCGCCGCCATGGTTATCGAGCAACGCGCCGGTCTGCGCCCCGACGGCAGCATCGCCGTGTGGGACCGCGAGGACTGGGCCGCCGATCGCGGCACCCGGCCTGGTTACGATCGCCCCGGCAACGTCATCTCCGGCATGCTGCTCGGCTACGAGCCCTATCTCCTGAATCCTGGACCTGCGAAGAGGCCTAGTGGAGCGCTGCGCAACGGCGGCAACGTCGTTCCGTCCTACATGGCCGGATGTATCGATGGCGTCTGCGGCAGTGCCGGCACGGTGCGGAGCGAGCGCGCGCTCGGACACACCGTCTTCTCGCCGTTTTTCACCGGTCCGCTGCGCTCGCCCATCCGCATCCAAAATACCTTCTCGAACGAGTGCTTCATGGATGAGCTGGCGGCGCACGCCGGCGCCGATCCAGTGGCCTACCGCCTGCAACACCTCAGCGACGAGCGTCTGCGCGCCGTGCTCCAGGCCGCTGCCAAGGCAGCCGACTGGAAGCCACGACCCGCCGGCAAGCGCTCGTATCCGCGTGCCGGTAAGGTAAGCGGCCGCGGCGCAGCCTGCGTCGCCTATGAAGGCCACAACGGTTACGCCGCGCTGGTGGCGGATGTGGATGTTGACCTCGACACCGGCATCCTCCATCCGCGCCGCTTCTTCTGCGCGCTCGACTGCGGCCCCGTCTCCAATCCCGATGGCATGCGCAACCAGGCCGAAGGCGGCATTCTGCAAGGCATGAGCCGCACCCTGGGTGAACAGGTCACCTGGGACCGCGAGAAGGTCACCTCCATCGACTGGAACACCTTTCACAGCCTGGATATGAGCTACGACATGCCGACCGTGACTACGGTGCTCATCGACCCCAGCGGCGTACCGGCTCTGGGCGCCGGCGAAACCGCCATCACTCTGGCGCCTCCGGCGATCGCCAACGCTGTGCTCGACGCTGCCGGTATCCATCTGCGCGACGTGCCGTTCACGCCGGAACGCGTCAAAGCCGCCCTGCAACAACAGGCCTAGGCTGTTCGATCTCATGCGTCGAGAAGGAGCCGGCGCTCCAAGGGCTTTTGACTGAACAGAAACAGATTCCGGAGGACAGGCAGATGGTGACCCCGGGAAGATTCGAACTTCCGACACGCAGTTTAGGAAACTGCTGCTCTATCCACCTGAGCTACGGGGCCACGTTTCAATCAACAACTTGCAGGAACGATTGAAAACTCTTTCCTTCCAGTCCCTCACACTGAATAAGATTCACTCAGTTCAGAAAGCGGGAGACGTGAGGACGAAAAGACCACGGTACCAACAGAGTAGCATCAGGAACCTCCCGCAGCACCTTGACCCTCACGAAGGCGATAACGGCTACGCAATGCCCGCGGGACGAATATTCCGACCAACTTCCCGAGGCCGGATGTGCCATATCAGCACTCACCTGCATCGCGCTGGAATTGCGCCGCCCCGCTGAGCGAGACCACCGAAGCTGACTCTGTCCCCGTATCTGGCTGCTGCCCAGAAACAGAACGCGGTCCCCCACTGGAGACCGCATTCTGTTTGGGACCACCTTCGAAGTGGTACAGGCTAGCGCCTGCCTTCCAGGACTGCGACGCCATAGACAGGTAGGGTGACCGATTTCACCGTCTGCCCGGAAAGCAGATCGCGGCGCGCGGAAGAAAGATCGATGGTCTGGGGGTTCGACGAAAAGTTCTCATAGAGAAGAATGTCCTTTGCAGCGCTGCTGCGGCGCTGCACCTCCACGCCTTGGGGCACAGCCGGCAGGTCAGCTTCGACGCCGCTTACGGTCATCATCCACTTGGCGGCCGCCTTCATGGCAGCCGGGCTTAGCCACGCGCCGAAATAGGTGATGGAGCCCGAGCCCACTTTGTGGGTAAGGACGGCGGGCTGATTGTCGAGCCAGCCATTGTATTTGCCGAAGCGCATCAGCACCTTCGTATCCGGGCTTTTGGTCTGGAGTTGCTCGGCGTAGCTCTTAGCCTGGGCTGTTCCCCAGTTGCCGTAGGCCGGAATGGGGCTGGGTAGGTTGAAGTACTGTTCCACCGAGCCGCCAAGCAGAGGAGCGAGCGGGCCCGGCTGCAGCATGGGCCAGCGGGAGCTGTCGCCGTCGAGAAGTCCGGAGCGGTCCCCAAGAACCAGGTTCCCTCCACTCTCGACATACTTCTTCAGATTGGCCGCCACCGACGCAGGCATGACTTGCAAGCTCGGAGCGATGACCAGTTTGTAGTGCGAAAGATCTCCATCTGGCGGGACCAGGTCGATGGTATTGCCGAGCGCATGAAGGGGCCTGTAGAAGCTGAGGAGTTCCTGGATGTAGTTAAAGCGAGGCTCGGTGCCATTGCGTTGCCACTCCAACGCCCAGCGGCTGTCGTAGGAATATACGATGGCGATATCGGAATGGACCGAGGTCCCGGCCAGTGCGGAGCCAGCTTTCTGGAAGTCGCTGCCGGTGTGAGCCATTTCGCTGTAGATGGGCGCGGGAGTGCCATCGACGTTCACAATCTGCCCACGGTGGTCCTCCTCGTTTCCGTTGAGACTGTCACGCCACTGCCAATAGCTGACGGTGTCCGCCCCGTGGCCGATGTCGGCCCAGATGGCCGCGCGCATCTCGCCTTTCGCCATGTTGGAGCCAAAGGTGGTTTCCATGACCCAGAAGTTCTGGTTCTTCAGACTGCGGGCCAGATCGTTGCGCGCGCCGTTTTCAACCGGATCGTAGAACGCGCCGCGCTTGCCCAGGGGGTCGTCCCATGCGGCGAAGTCAAGCGGCTTCACCACGATGTACTGATTGAAGCGCTCATTCCATCCCATCAGGTTCGTGGTGATGCGCTGGCGCGGGTCAGCATAGCGGCGGATGGCGTCCACCTCGTTCTGCTCAAAGCTCCGCCACGTATCCGTGACGAAGTGATGCCAATTGATGAGCAGCGCGGGATACCCGGTGGTACTCGGGATCGGGATCTGGCTCCAGTCTGAGTACACGGTGCTGTGGTATTGGGTGTGCCAGCGCTTATTCAGCGCATCGAGCGTGCCGTATTTCTGCTGGAGCCACTGCTGAAAGAGCTTCTGCGTGCCCGCATCGTAGGACGGCGCGGCGATCTCATTGCCCAACTGCCACGCGATTACATAGGGATTGTGACCGAATCGCTGGGCAAGATGCTCGTCCATCTCGCGTATGAACTGCCGGTAGCGGGGACTGCTGAAATTGAAGGCGCTTCGTTCGCTGTTGGGGCGCTGAACCTCATCGGGTGTGGCAAGAATGTCGGGATACTTCTGGATCATCCACTCAGGCGGCCGCTTGTTGGGGGTTCCCAGCACGACATAAATGCCATGCTTGCCGGCCAGATCAATGGCACGCTCAAGCCAATCGAGTTGGTATTGCCCCTCCTTCGGCTCCAGGCAGGCCCAGCAGAACTCCGCCACCCGCACCAGGTGTATGTGGGCCTTCTGCATCAGTTGCAGATCAGTTTCCCAGCGGGACTCCGGCCATTGCTCCGGGTACCAGGCCGCGCCCAACAGGATGGGAGGCGGCGGTGGCACGACCTGCGGTTGGCTGTGCACGGGA
>DAIDLI010000045.1 GCA_027449545.1 Acidobacteriaceae bacterium
AACCCAAGATCGCCCGGATACTCGGCCTGTTGGTCGGCGTTGTTGTAGCGACGGATGCGCGGGCGATCCCAGTCGATCAAGCGGTTCTCAGCGTTGATCGAGATGCTGGCGGTTTCGGGGCCGAGCAGGACTTGCATGTTGTCCATGCGGCCGGCGAACACCAACACCGGCGACGCCAGCAGCACATGATTCGCATCGAGCGCACCGACGAACACACGCACCGCTCGGCCTTGATAGTTTTCGTTAAGCGCTGTGCCGATGAGCGTGTTCGGAATGCCACTTAGGCCAAGGCGCAGACCATAAGCCTGCAGCTCGGTGGATTCCTCAATCGTCTCCACTTGGCCGAGGGTTCCAACGCCGGTGTAGTTATTGCCTTCCACCACCATCGTGCCCACGGCGCTGTGCACGCGCAGGAAGCCGGAGGCGAAATCCATTTCCACGAACAACACGGGGATCACGTTCTCGGCGGCCAAGGCATCCGAGACGGCAGTCGTCAACGTGCGCATCAGGCGGCAAATGACTCAACGGCAGAGAACGCCAGGCCGTATACAGCGGCCTCTTCGATACCGCTAACACCGCTAACACCGCTAACTCCTCTAACACCGCTAACTCCGCCAACACCGCTAACTCCGCTCAACCAAGGAATCCAAGAAGAAACGAGAGTCCCCAATGGCCATCACCGTAGTCGGCAGCGTTGCTTATGACACCATCGAGACTCCCGCAGGACGCCGCGAGCGCTGCCTGGGCGGAGCCGCCACCTACTTTTCCCTCTCTGCCAGCTTCTTCACCGATGTGCGCGTGATCGCCGTCGTGGGCGAGGACTTCGGCCCCGAGCAGGAATCGGTCTTCAAAAACCGCAATATCGACACGCGCGGCCTGGAGCGCGCCCCGGGGAAAAGCTTCTTCTGGGAAGGCTCCTACATGGAGAACCTGAACGAGGCCAAGACCCACAACACCGAGTTGAACGTCTTCGCCAGCTTCGAGCCCAAGATTCCCGACGCTTATCGCGACTCCGATTTTCTCTTCCTCGCCAACATCGATCCGGTGCTGCAAAAGCGCGTGCGCGATGCCATGCCCGGCGTGAAGCTGGTGGCCGGCGACACCATGAACTTCTGGATCAAGGACCATCGCGCGGCGCTTGAAAAAGTGCTCCAGGGACTCGACATCCTGCTCATCAACGACGGCGAGGCGCGCATGATCGCCGGCAATAACAACCTGGTGCAGGCGGCGCGCTCCGTCATGTCGCTGGGGCCGCGCTTCCTGGTGGTCAAGCACGGCGAGTATGGCGCCACGCTCTTCCACGGCTCCAAGGCGAACAGCGGCGAGCATACGTTCCGCGCGCCGGCGCTGCCGCTGGAGCAGGTCGTCGATCCCACCGGCGCGGGCGACAGCTTTGCCGGCGGCTTCTTCGGCTACCTGGCCTCGCAGAAAGAGATCACCCCGGGCGCCTTCCGCCGCGCCATGTTCTACGGCAGCGTGATGGGCTCCTTCGCCTGCGAGCGCTTCGGCACCGAGCGCCTCCAGCAGCTCACCCGCGCGGACATCGACACTCGCTTCCAGCAGTTCCGGGATCTGACGCACCTTGACTGAACCAACCATGAGCGGAGCCGGCAGCGTCAGCGGAGTGAGCGGTGCTAGACCCGCCTCCAACAACACCGCCGGCTCCGCTCGTGGCAGTCATCCATCCCGCCCCAGCTTCACGGAACTCTGGATCGTCTCCGCGTCCTGCGCGGCGCTCTCCTTGCTGGCCATTCTCTGGAGCTGGCGCAATCACGCCATCCTCAACTACGGCGACGCCATCGCCCACCTGCACATCGCGCGGCGCGTCTTCGACAGCCGCTTTCCCGGCCTGAGCCAGCTCGGCTCCGTGTGGCTGCCCCTGCCCCACGTGCTGATGCTGCCCTTCGTGCAGGTGTACTCGCTCTGGGCGAACGGCCTGGCGGGAACCATTCCTTCCGCGATTGCCTGGCTCGCCGCGTGCGTCGGCATCTACCGTCTCGCCCGCCATTGGCTCTCGCCCGCTGCATCGGCAGTAACGCTCGCCTTCTTTGCGCTGAATCCAAATCTCACCTACTTGCAGACCACGGCCATGACCGAGCCGCTGTTCCTCTGCGAGATGATCTGGATGGTGGTCGCCCTGGTGGAGTGGCGCACCGCGCTCGTCGAAGAGGACAACGCCCGCGTGGATCGCCTGCACGGCTGGATCGCGCTGGTGCTGGTGGCCGCCACCTTCACCCGCTACGACGGCTGGATCATGGCGCTGTTTGCCTGGACCACCATGGGCATCGAACTGCTGCGCCGCGGCCGCCTGCGTTCGCGCAGCTTCTGGATCGCCAGCGCGTTTGTCGTCGCCGCGCCCCTCGTCTGGTTTGCCTACAACGCCATCTACTTTGGCGACTGGCTCGACTTCGCCCGCGGCCCCTACTCCGCCAAAGCCATTGAACTACGCACCGCGCACGGCTCGGGATCGCTGCATCCGGGCTTTCACAATCCCTGGGTGGCGCTCGCCTATTACCTCAAGGTGTCGGAGATGGACACCTTCGCGGTGGCCCGGAACTTCCTGCTGGCGCTCACCGCCTTGGGCACGCTGGGAGCGTGGTTCGCCTACCGCCGCCGCGCCTTCGACTGGGCGCTGCTGCTGTGGGTTCCGGTGCCCTTCTACGCCTACTCGGTGGCCTACGGCTGGGTGCCGATCTTCTTTCCCGCGTGGTGGCCGCACTCCTGGTACAACACCCGCTACGGCATGGAGATTCTGCCCGCCTTCGCGCTGGGGCTGGGCTTCGTGGCGCAGTTCCTTCTGAGCGCCGCGCGCGAGTTCAAGCCGCAACTGCGCCGCTATGCAGCCGCGGCCCTCTTCGTACTGGTAGCGCTGAATGCGTGGGCTATGGTGCGGCAGCGGCCCCTGGTCTATGTGGAAGGCACGCTGAACAAGCATGCGCGCGCCAGCTTCGATCGTGAAATTCCTCCGGCCTTGCGCGCGGTGCTGGCCGCTTGCCCCAGCGGCGCAGTGCTGATGAACACCTCGGTGAATCCCGAACTGGTGGCGCTTACCGGCATCCCGCTCCGGCAGACCATCAACGAAAGCGATCGCTGGATCTACCGCCAGGCGCTCGCCGCACCGGCCGGTCATGCGGCCATCGTGCTGGCCTTCGATGGCGATGAGGTCGATACCGCCATCAAGGCCCACCCGGCGAAGCTGCGCGCGGTGAGGCATTTCACGGCACCGAAGCAGCCGTCCGGAACCCTCTACGTCACGCCCCTCTGCAACAGCGGCGGACAGTGAATCAGCGGTGGTAGCATCGGGCAAGGAAGGATCGATGCACGCTCTCGCCGGCGGTTCCCTTCCCATACCTGGAGGAAGCTTGATTCCGTTCACCAAGGCGCATGCCTGCGGCAACGATTTCCTGATTGTGGCGCAGGAAAAGACAAAGCTCACTGAGATCGATTCCAAGGCCGAACTGGCGCGGCGTCTGTGCGCGCGCAACACCGGCATCGGCGCCGATGGCGTGGAGTTCTTCGCCTGGACCGGGCCGCGCGCCGGCCGCATCCGCCTGCATAACGCCGATGGCTCCGTGGCCGAGATCAGCGGCAATGGCACCCGCTGCGTTGCCGCCTGGATGGCGGAAGCCCTGGGTTCCAAACCCGGCGATACCCTCGAGATCACCACCGACGCCGGACTGCGCATCTGCCGCATCGACGCGGTGCGCACCGAAGGCGAGTTCTCTGTGGATGTCTCCACGGACATGGGCGTGCCCAGCGTTGCTCCGCACACCGTGCGCCTGGCCAGCGGCGAAGATGTCACCGGCATCGAAGTCTCCATGGGCAATCCGCACTTCGTCATCGTGGTGGATCATCCAGAGTTCACAGTGGCCGGTAAGCCTTGGCAGACCATCGGCGCCGAGATCTGCTTCCATCAGGATTTCCCCCACCAGACGAACGTCGAGTTCGTGCGCGTCGTGGATGAGCGGGCGGTGGAGATTCGCATCTTCGAACGCGGCGTTGGACCGACCACCTCCTCAGGCACCGGAACCTCGGCAGCGGCCACGGCGGTGCTCTCGCTCAAAGGCTGCGTCTCACCGCTGACCGTGGTCTCGCCCGGCGGTCCGCAGACGGTGCAATGGCAAGGGCCCGGAACAGAACTGCTGCTCACCGGACCGGCAACGCTCATCGCCCGCGGAGAGGCCTGGTAGCAGTGGCCGCGCGCACGCTCAAGCTGAATAAGCCCCCGGCGCTCGCGGCCGATGCCGCGATCAGCATCGTTGCGCCCGCATCGTTTGCCCTGGACGAGCGCGTGAAAAACGGCCTGGAGGCGCTGCGCGCGCACGGCTTTACTCCATCGCTTTGCAGCAACGCGCTGGAGCGCGGACCGCTCTACTTTGCCGGATCGCAGCAGCAGCGCGTTCACGATCTGCACGCCGCATTCGCAGATGAAACCACCCGCGCGGTGATGTGCCTGCGCGGCGGCTACGGCTCAAACTACCTGCTGGACCGGCTCAACCTCGCGCGCATCGCCGCGCATCCCAAGCCATTCTTTGCCTACAGTGACTTGACCGGCGTGCAGCTCTACCTTCTCGATCGGATCGGATTGCCCGCCTTTCACGGCCCCATGGCCGCCGCCGATTTCTTTCTGGAAAACGGCGTGCACCTGGAAAGCTTTCGCGCGGCGATCGAAGGCCGCCCCTACTGTGTGGGCGCGGCCGAAGGTCTGCGCACGCTCCAGCCGGGCACCGCCAGCGGCACCCTCTACGGCGGCTGCCTCAGCATTTTGGTCTCGCTGCTGGGCACTCCCTGGGAGCCGCGCACCGAGGGCAAGCTGCTCTTCCTCGAAGACGTGGGCGCCAAGCCGTACCAGGTGGATCGCATGCTCTGGCAGTTACGCAAGGCCGGCAAGCTCAAGGGGCTGCGCGGCATCGTCTTCGGCGAGATGCTCAACTGCACCTCCAACGGCGCTTCGCCCAGCCTGGTCGAAGACGCCATCCTCAGCGCGCTCGACGGGTTCAAGGGACCGATCGCCATCGGACTGCGCAGCGGTCATGTCTCGCGGCAGAACGTGACGCTGACCTTCGGCGTCGAGGCAAAGCTGGAGGCGCGGAAGCAGGCGTGGCTCGAGATCCTTGAACCCGCAGTTTCCCCCCTGGACCAATAAACTAGAGACAAGCATTCCGCGCGAGCGATCCTGAAAGGGCTTCTACCATCTTGACTCCGGTTTCCAGGCATATTCATCTGAGCGGCATCTGCGGCACGGCCATGGCCTCGCTGGCGGGCTTGTTGCAGTTGCAGGGGCATCGCATCACTGGGTCCGACAAGGCAGCGTATCCGCCCATGAGCGACCTGCTGCGCGGGCTGGAAGTTCCCGTGGCCGAGCCGTACGCGGAGGCGAACCTCGAACCCCGGCCCGACCTGGTGGTGATCGGCAATGCTCTGTCCCGCGGCAATCCCGAGGTGGAGCGGGTCCTCGACGAGCGCATTCCCTTTACCTCGATGGCGGCGCTGCTGCACGACGAGTTCCTGAAGGGCCGCGAGTCGCTGGTCGTCGCTGGCACGCACGGCAAGACCACCACCACCAGCATGCTGGCCTGGATCTACCAGACCGCGGCGCAGCAGAAGTCGGAACTGGAGCCGTCCTTCCTCATCGGCGGCGTGGCCGAAAACTTCGGCAGCAGCTTTCAGCTTCGGCCCTCCAAAACGGTCATCGTGGAGGGCGACGAGTACGACACCGCCTTCTTCGACAAGGGCCCCAAGTTTCTGCACTACTTTCCCGACGGGCTCATCCTCACCCACGTCGAGTTCGACCACGCCGACATCTATGCGGATCTCGATGCGGTGAAGGTCGCCTTCAAGCGGCTGGTGAACCTGGTGCCGCGCCGCGGACTCATCGTCGCCTACGACGCCAGCGAGAACGTAAGCGAATGCGTGGAGAAGGCGCTCTGCCGCGTGCAACGCTACGGCTTCAGCGAGAGCGCAGACTGGCGCATCCGCAACCTGCGCTACGAGTCGGGCACGATGCGCTGGGAGGTTTGGCGCGCAGGCGCGCTGTGGGCGGAGCTCGCCATGCGCATGGCCGGCGAGCACAATGCGCTCAATGCCACCGCGGCGGCCGCGCTCAGCTTCGGCCAGGGCATCGGCAAAGAGGCAATCGTCGCGGCGCTGGCCAGCTTCAAGAGCGTGAAGCGCCGCCTCGAACTGCGCGCCGAGATCGCCGGCATTACGATCATCGAAGACTTCGCGCACCATCCCACGGCCATCCGCGAGACGCTGCGCGCGCTGCGCTCGGTCTATCCTGGAGCGCGCCTCTGGGCGGTGCTGGAGCCGCGCTCGAACACGCTGCGGCGCAAGGTGCTCGAGGCCGACCTGACGGCCAGCCTGGCCACCGCCGACCGCGTGGTCCTGGCCGGCGTCTACCAGCAGCAGCGCATTCCCGACGCCGAGCGGCTGCACCCCGAGGATGTCGTGACCGCGCTCAACCGCCAGGGCACGCCCGCCGAACTGCTCGACGGTGCCGATGCCATCGTGGCCGGAATCGCGCCGCAGCTCGCGTCCGGCGACGTCGTTGCCATCCTCTCCAACGGCGGCTTCGACGGCATCTACGATAAGCTGCCCGCACGGCTGCACGATCGCTTTCCGCAAGAACGCTAGGACGCGCTATGCTCTGGGCTCTGCTGATGGTCGCCACGTTTATCGTGCTGGGCATTCCGGCGGCGGTCGTCTTCTTTCCCTGGGCTCTGATCACCGGCAACGCCACGCCCCTCTACCGGGTCTCCATGCGCATCGCCCGCGCCGGCCTGCGCATGGCGCGGGTGCGCATCGAGGTCGAGGGCCGCGAGCGGATTCCCGCCAACGCCGCCTGTATCTTCATGGCGAACCATGTCTCCAACCTCGACCCCCCGGCGCTGTTTCCGCTGCTGCCGGGGCGAACCTCGGCCTTTCTGAAGCGTTCGCTGATGTACATCCCGGTGCTGGGCTACGGCTTCCGGCTGGGCGAGTTCATTCCCGTGGACCGCGCCGGGCGCGTGGAGAGCGCGCAGCAGAGCGTGGCCGCCGCGGGGCAGGTGCTGGCCAAGGGACTGCACATCACCACCTTCGTCGAGGGCACCCGCTCCCCCGACGGCCGCATGCTGCCCTTCAAGAAAGGGCCGTTCTACCTGGCCATGGAGACGGGCGCGCCGTGCGTGCCCGTGTCGATCTACGGAACCGAAAAACTCATGCCCAAAGGCAGCATGGCCATCCGACCCGGAACCGCCCACATCGTCTTCCATGCGCCGCTCGATCCTGCCCGTTATGCCACGCGCGAGGAGCTGATGGAGGCCATGCGCACGGCCATCGCCTCGGGGCTGCCGGAGCAGATGCGGTAGGCAGGCAGCACCCGGTTCCCCGCAAATACCCCCTCCCCTACGTCTGTAGAGAAGTGATCTACTTTCATAGACTTGTAGCGGTCGATCGTTGTAACCGATTGTGGCGTCAAGGTTTGCTCACAGGCGAGAGAGAACAAACAACTTATGTTCCACTCTGCGCGATTCATTCCAAAACGGGATGCAGAGAGCGGGGTGGGCACTCGCAATTCCGGGGTTCCGCAGGAGACCGCTGGTTGGTGTCTCCAAGGGATAGTATGGACCTTTTTCCGTAAT
>DAIDLI010000046.1 GCA_027449545.1 Acidobacteriaceae bacterium
TTACCTCTTTCTTCACGAGACGTTCGAGCATTGCAAGTTTATGTTTCCGCTCATGCGTGATATGTACAGTCAGTCAGTTACTTTTACACCAAACCGGCTGGTGCGATCCGCGCGATGCCACGGTATTGGACCACATATCGATGCGCGGGAAGGCGGGCGGTTCGGTGAAGGTCACCGGTCCCGCGCTGTTGGGCGCCAGCAGGTTGTTGGGCTGGGGCACGGGAGTGGTGCGATCGAAGAGGGTGGTGACGGGTGTACCGGCGAGCATATCGCGCAGGAAGATACCGTGCGCGGGTTCGCCCGTGCCCTCCTCGCCCGCCTTGCTGCGGCCTCGGAAGACGACTAGCTGGTTCACGTTGAGGGAAGGCTGGTTGTAGCTATTGAAGGGGCGGGTGTCGCCGGGAACAACCACACTGTTGTTGACGACAACCTGCCATGCAGAAACAGGCAGAGGTTCTTCTGCGGACTGCGCTTGAGCGGGGATCGAGCCAGCGGCGAGCAGAAGAGCGCAGGATAGGCAGACACCAAAGATAAAGCGGCTGTCTTTCATTCGTCTTCTCCTAGGCAATCGATCTGGTTGCCTATGTTTCCCTGCGGGGCAACAAGATGTTCCGTTCCACAATGCATTGCCTAGCGAGGGGCCCGGAGTTTCGTCGCGAAGCAATGCGCAAAAGGGGCGTATGGAGGAAAGACTTTAGCGTGGCTCCAGGTGGCAAACTGTGATGTCAAATACGGGGAACGGTGATAGCTCCCACAGCACAGGGGGTAAAGCGCACATGGGGGTGTGCAGTCCGGTTGCCGTTGCGGGGCCTGGAATGTGTCGGGGGGCACACGTGACGCCAGGGCCGTTTCCCGGTCTTCAGAGCGAGCACGGGAGCGGCAGCGTGTTGGATCGGCAAGAGATGGGGTGGCGCAGAGCGCGGATGGGGAGCAAGGCAGCAGGTTAGCGTGCCCCCGCGCGCGTTCACAAGCAGCGGGGGCGGACCTTGAGCGATGCGGTGCTTTCTGAAAGAGCGGGGCCTGCGAGCCTAGTCGCTGCCCGAAGAACTGCCGCCGCCGCCGGGCAGGTCGAAGGAGACGAGGACGAAACGAGTCTGGCCGGGAGCGGAGCTCTTGAAGGCGACGATGTGCTGGTGGTGGGGCGAGCCGGCCTTGAGCTGGTAGCCGCCGTCGGAGGCGCCGAAGTCAGTGCTGCCGTTGACCTTGATGTGAGCGCCCTCCTTGCCGGAGTTGGCACAGGTGAGGCCCTGGGAGGTGGAAGTGGGCGTGCCGACGGGCGCATTTTCCTGGCAGGCGATCACATTGCCGTAGCGGCCGAGGGCTTTCTTGTAGAAGGCCACGACCTTGTCCTGGCTGTCGGAGCTGGTGTAGTTGACGGCTTTGACGCAAAGCTCCCATTGACCGAAGCCCATGTGGACGTCGGCGGACTTGTCGTTGTCAGTATCGGCGACGAGCTGGGCGCCGGGGTAGACGGGAAGGCCGAGGTCGGCCGCGGTGGTCTGGCCGGTATTGACGTGGACGCCGCCAAAGGGAGTGTCGACCTGGACCTGCTGGTCCTGCCCGTTGACGCCCTTCTCCGTATGGACACGGCAGCCGGAGAGTGAGATGGCCAGGAATACCGCGGCCGACAAGGCCCCGAGGTAGAGACGGCGCGCCGGGTGCCGCATCAGGCTGTGAACGCTCATTGCAATTTCCCCCTTCGCAGCGAATATATGCCTCTACGCGAACGGCGGCGAAAAGGTTCCCGCGCGCTAGTGCGAGTGATTGTGGCCGTTGTCTTCCTTGCTGCTGGTGGCGTAGAGGATGCAGGCAAGGAAGACGGCGATCAGGACGGGGACGACGAAGAATGGAGATGTAATGTGCATGGGCAGGGAAGCTCCTTGGTGCGAACAGGGTAGCAGGCCGGAGGGGTGGTCTGGAAGGTGGGATCCAGCAGCCGGTAGCTTGCAGTCCGCAGCTACCGGCTGCTGTATCCCGGTTATTTCTTGGCGCCGCCGGGGTAATCCACGCGAAGGGTGAGGATCTCGTAGGGATGGATGGGCACCTTGACGGTGTCGCCGCTGACGGTGAGCGGCGCGCCCTGGGGCTTTTCCATAAGATTCGTCACGGTGGCGCCGGTGGCGCCGGGCGGAACGTGGAACTCGGCCGTTGTCTCCTTGCCCGCCCACTCGTAGGCGCGGAAGATGAGGGCGTTGGCGTCCTCGGCCTTCTTGACGGCGGTGAGGACGACGTTTTCAGGACCGACCGAGGCGAAGGAGTGCTCGGCGGGCAGGGTGCCGGCGTGCGCGGTGGTCACGACGGCCTGGAGCGGGTAATCGTACTGCCAGCCCTGGCGGACGGTGTCGGCCTGCTTCCACGTGCCGGCGTGCGGATAGAGCGCGTAGTGGAAGTGCTGGTGGCCCATGTCGGCGTTGGGGTCGGGCCACTTGGGCGAGCGCAGCAGGGTGATGCGCAGCAGATTGCCGACGGCGTCGTAGCCGTACTTGTCTTTGTTGAGCACGCTGAGGCCGTAGACCTTGCCATCGGCACCTTTGCCGGAGAGATCGGCCCAGCGCAGGGCGGGCACTTCGAACTGCGCCTTTTCCCATGAGTTGTTGCGCGTGGTGGGCCGCTCGATGGTTCCGTAGGGGATCTCGTAGGTGGCGAATTTGCTGGTAACCGCGAGCGGGAAGGCAGCCTTGAGCAGCACGTGCGACTCATGCCAGTCGATGTTGTTGTCGATGTCGACGATGCCGCCCTGGAGGCGGATGGTCTGGACGAACTTGGAGCTCTGCCAGTGATAGGTGACGCGGACGGCAGGGCTGGGCGAGTTCTGATCGATCAGCTCGACGGAGTCAGCCTTTGCGAGCGTCGCCGGAGGAACGTCGTAGGTGCCGGGGTCGATATTCCAGGCGTCGTATTTCTTGGGCAGGTCCTTGAAGAACTGGAGCTGGTTGCCGCAGGAGTTGGGGGCGAGGACATCGACGCCGGCTTGCTCCAGCCTGGTGATGCAGCCGGATTGCTTGTCTACCGAGATGCGCAGAGCGCTGTCGCTGAGTTGCAGAGACCCGGCGGAACCGGCAGCGGAGATGCCCGAGCCGGAGCCTTGATCGCCGGTCATGACGCGGACGACTTTATAGCCGAGCGCCGGGACGGAGGAGACGTAGAAGGTGAGATGGGCAATGCCGGTCTTGCTGTCGATCGAGGAGCGGAGCGGAAGCTCGGGATGATTTCCTGACGAAGCGTCGAGGATGAAAAGCTTCGCCGGACCGCTCTGCGCAAGCTGCACGTTGGCGGTGACGGTGCCGGAGCGCTGCCAACCGAGCGGGTTGTAGACGAGCACCGGAATTCCATGGCCATTGGTATCGATTTGCTCGGCGACCGTCTGGAGCGCATGCGCGGAGATCGCATTCGTTGACATGCGGACCCAGTCATAGTCCTGCTGGGCGTCCTTGTAGATGACGGCGATGCCGGAGCCGGCGGCGAGGTCGTGAAACTGGTTGAAGAGCACCTTCTTCCAGTCCTCGGTGAGTTGATCGCCGGGATAGGTGCGGCCGTCGAGCCACGCTAAGGACGACCACTTTTCGGCGTTCAGCAGTTCTTCTTCCGCGATGCGCATGTTGTGTTTGTGCTCGGCCTGGGTGGTGTAGACGCCGCGGTGGAATTCGAGATAGAGCTCGCTGTCCCAGGTGGGAATGGCGACCTTGCCGGGGACGGGCGTGGGCGGTTGATAGCCCTTGGCGATCGACTGGTAGTTCCAGGTGCGGCTCTCGGGTGCGATCTGTTTCTCGACCGTGGAGAAGTAGGACTGCGCGGTGCCGAACTGGTACTTGGGCGTGACCGGCGCGCCGCCGTCGGCGGCTTCGGCCGTAGGGCCGGGATTCTTCCAATGGAAGCCCTCATCGAGAATCGCGCGCGTGGGGCCGCCGCCGTGATCGCCGACGCCGTAGAGGTCGAGCATCTCATTCAGGCCCGGGGCCTCCTGGCGCGCTTTGGCCAGATCTTCCGAGAGGCGCACGGGATTGAGCGTGCGGTTGCCGTAGCCGTGGGGGAAGTAGGTGAGGATCTTGGAGCCGTCCGGCGACTCCCACCAGAAGAGCTTCAACGGAAGCTGGTTGGTGTCATTCCAGGACATCTTCTGGGTGACGAAGTAGTCGATGCCGCTCTTCTTGTAGATCTGCGGCAACTGCCAGGAATAGCCGAAGGAGTCGGGGTTCCAGCCGATGCGGACGTCGACGCCGTAGTGCTGCTGATACCAGCGCTTGCCGATGAGGATCTGGCGGACGAGGGACTCGCCGCTGGGCATGTTGAGGTCGGGTTCGACCCACATGCCGCCGACGATCTCCCAGCGGCCTTCCTTGATGCGCTGTTTGATCTGGTCGTTGATGTCGGGGTATTTGTCGGCCATCCAGGAGTTGTAAGCGGCGGCCGATTGGGTGAAGGTGTAGCCGGGGTATTCGTACATGAGTTGCAGCGCGGTGGAGAAGGTGCGCCGGACCACGTCGACGGTTTCGGTCCAGGGCCACAGCCAGGCGGCGTCGATGTGCGAATTGCCGTCGAGATGGAAGGTGGCCTGCTGCAGGAGCGGCCGCAGCGGCTCGAGCTTGCCTTGGGCGGCTTTGAGGCTGGCGTCGAATTTGGCTTGATTGCGGGCGTCGAGAGCGGAGAGATCGACGGTGGAGACGGCGCGGTTGAGGGTGGCCATCTGGGGCGCGTCGTGGGCGGCGAGCGAGGGCAGAAGCACCGCGGCGGAGAGAAACTCCTCGGCCAGGTCGACGGGATTGGGGCGGTTCTGCGCGAAGTCGATGCGCAGGGTGGCGCCGCGGAAGGTCTTTACGTCGACGGTGTGGAGCAGCTTGACGGCGACTACGACTTTATCGCCGGGGTGGGCGTTGTCGAAGAGCACGATGGGCTCAAGATCGTCGCCGAGGGCCACGCGGCGGCCGTTGAAGTAGATGATCTGGGGCATGGGGCCATTGGCGGTGGCGTGGAACTGGAACCAGATGCGCGTGCCGGTGAGGTCATAGCCATGCAGGGTGGCGGGCACCTGGATGGTCTGGCGGAACCAGACGCCGTCGTTGGGCGCATGGTCGCCGACTTTCATGGCGGGCCAACTGCTGTCGTCGAGGGTGGCATCTTCGCCGTGGGGCAGGTCGCCGACGTGGTACTTCCAGGTGCCGGCGGGGAGTTCACGCAGGCTGAGAAGGCGATGGACGACCGTCTGCGAGGTGGCAGGGAGCGCCTGGGCGGCTTGCGCGAACTGGGCATCGTTCTGAGCGGTGGCGCGTACCGCAAACAGCAAGGCAACCAGCAGGAAGAGGCAAGCAAGTCTCCGAAAAGAGTTTGTGGCGGGAAGAATCATTGGCGAAGGGGCCCTCCAGATCTGATTTTTCACTTTGAATCAGCATAGCCGAAGGTGGCGAGTCTGGAACCGGCCCGGTGCTGATCGTCACATCGCGGCAACCGGCCCGGCACTACCATTCCGGCGAGCGTGCACGGGACGCGTGAGCAGCCGGCGCCGCAACATTCTGCGGACGGGGTGCGTCCAAGGCAGAGGAGAAATCCGCAGATGTGCGCACTGCGGAAGGCGAGAGCGCGGCGTCCCGCAAAAAGAGATGGCAGCCGTCAACCTTTTGCCGGCTTCCTGCATTCTTGATCGAAGAGAGCACTATCGCTGAACAGGGGAGAACCGATGCTCTTGAAGCGCGGCACGGCATGGCCGGCTCTTCTTTTTCTTCTGAGCGTGTGGGCGCTGACGGGGGTGAGAGGCCACGCGCAGGCCGCGCTTTTGATGGAAGAGCCTTATGGGTTCTACGGGGCCATCAATCCGACCGGACACAATGCGGTTTACTTTGAGCACATCTGCGCGGCGACCCCGATCCGGCTGCGGCTGTGCCGCCCGGGCGAACTGGGTGCGGTGATCTCGCGCTACGAGGGCGTGAACGGCTATGACTGGATTGCGATCCCGCTGGTTCCATATCTGTATTCCGTCGAAGAGCAGGGGGAGATTCCCACGCATGTGGACCGCGAGATGGTGGAGCGGCTGCGGAACCGATACCGGGAGACGCACTTCGAGGAATTGCACCTCGACCGGTCGGGGGGAAGCTATGTGCCGGAAGCCTGGAAGCAACTGATCGGCGCGGCCTACGAACGACGCATCTATGCCTTCCGTTTCGATACCACGCGGGCGCAGGACGAGGCGCTGATCGCGAAGCTGAACGCGACGCCGAACCGGTCGCACTTCGCGATGCTATTCCGCAATTGTGCGGACTTCTCGAGGGTGATCCTGAATAACTACTTTCCGCACCGTTTTCATCGCAGCATTTTTCCGGATGCCGGGGTGACAACGCCCAAGCAGGTTACGTACAAACTGGTGCGGTATGCGCGCAAGCATCCGGAGATTCAACTGACGGTCTTCGAGATTCCGCAGGTGCCGGGGTATCGGGCGCCGAGCCGCAAGACGAAGGACATCGCCGAGTCCTTCTCGACGACGGCTTATGCGGTGCCGCTGACGCTGTTGAATCCCTACTTGTTTGGGGGGATCTTCGTGGATTACATTATCCGCGGCCGGTACCATTTGATTCCCAAGCACCCTGAAGTAGTGGATTCGACGGATTTGGAGGCGCTGACGCTGCCCGCGGAGCGGGCGCCTGCCGAGCAGGCGGCCGCCGCTGGGGTGGATGCCGTGATGGCCGTGAGTTCTGCGACGGCGTCCCAGCAGACCGCGATGGGAACCGACACCGGCCAGAAGGGGCACACCTCTGGCGATGAGTGAACACAAGCTGCAGAATCTCGGGAATCACGCCCGCTTCGATCCGCTCTTCCACTTCTTCCTGGCTCCGCTGGCGATGGCCAATCTGATCGTCGCCATCGTGTATCTGATCCGCCACCCGCATTTCTATTCCGCGTGGCTGGTCGTGCTTTCCCTGGCCGCCTTTGTCCTGCTGTTCAAACTGCGTTTGTATCCGCTGAAGGTGCAGGACCGGGTGATCCGGTTGGAGGAACGGCTGCGCCTGCAGGCTCTGGCGCCGCCAGAGTGGCACAGTCAGATTGACAGGTTGAGCGAAGATCAGTTCATCGGGCTGCGCTTTGCCGGGGATGGCGAGGTCGTGGAACTCGCGGCGCAGGCGCTCGAACACCATTGGAATCGCAAGCAGATTAAGGAACGCATCAAGACCTGGCGGGCGGACGATTGGCGAGTGTGAGCGGCTCCCCACCCTGGCCGCAAGGAACAAGATCGCGGCGAAGGTGGGGCACTCGTTATTTGAGGCTCTTGACGAAGGTGGCCAGGGCCTTGGCGTGCGCGGCGTCCATGCCGGCCATGGGCTTCATGTGGATGCCTTTGGGGGCTCCGCCCTTGGTCAGCATCGTCACAATAGCTGCCTCCGACTTGTCGATGCCGGCTAGTTTCGGGGCAATCTTCGGTTTGCCCTGCCCCTCTGCGCCGTGGCACATGGCGCATTTGGTCTTGAACAGGGCGCTGGCGTCCTGCGACCAGCCGATGGATGCGGATGCGGCGATCAATGCCAGAAGGATGATGATTTTTTTCACTGTCCTCATGCTCCTCGTTCTGTGAGGTATTGCCGGCGGGCGCGGGCGAAGGCGCGCGTGATGCCGCGGAACGGGCAGGAGCGATTGTGGAGCAGTGCTCGCCGCGGCGCGGCCCTACCTGTGCGCCAGCAGACTCCCCATCAGAAACCGCACGGCGCGCGGGCTGCGGTGACGGCCGTCATGGATGTGCGGCCGCATGATTCAAAACCGGAGGAAGATGCCGATCATGGGTTCTGCTGTGTGTGTGAACGCATCGGTCGAGGAGAATGCGTTGGTTAGTGCGGCTGCTTTATACAGATTCCCGCGGTACTGGAAGCGCAAGCCGAGGTGAGGAAGCAAGGTCCAATCGAGTCCCGCGCCATAGACAAACACGCCCTTGGTCGAGGTGCTGGTCGACGCCGTGTTCATGGTGCAGACGTTGCTGACCGGATTGCATTGCTCTAAGGGCACGCTGCCCTGGCTGGGTACGTTGAGCAGCAGGCCGCCGCCGGCGAGTGCGAAGGGCCGCAGCCCAGCCAAGGGAAACGAGAGCACCCAGTCGCCGGTAATTTCGTGCGCGTTGTTGGGAACGGAGGCCGCAACATTGAGGTAGCAGCTGGGGCCGCAGGTAGGCGTAGCCGGTCCGCCAGCATTGGCGTAGGACTGATTGGCCCGATTGTAGGCGTAAGTGACCTCGTACCCCACCAGCGGATTGCGCACTTGTCTCAACTCCAACAGCACGCCGGCGGCATTGGAAGGGCTTTGCCGAACGAAGTTTCCGGTGGTTGACTGGCTGAATGCTCCATAGACGCTGGCTGCAACGTCGGTCTGGCATGGGGCTTGAACGCTGCATAGCGCCACCGTCGCGACCAGAACCAGGCTTGCGAACTTGCAGTTCATCTGCAATCAGTCTCCCCTTGAGGAATCGGTCCCAAAGCGTTGGCTTGCCTGGAACTTCACAGGATACTTCTGCAGGATTGGACGCGGCAATTGCGTCCCTTTTGCGGGGAGACGAGATACGGGGTTCTCTGGACGGAGAAAGTCGATTGATTGCGGCAAATCGAACCTGGGGCAGCGGGGTGCGAAGGTCAACCTGCGCTAGGCACTCGGCATCCTAGCCAGAGAGTTGGGAGCCTTAGCCTCTGGCATCAAGGCTCGCTGCGGGTCCTATACGGTTCGCTTGCACGTAATTCCGAAATCAAGGGAGCACAACCGATGAGGCGTCTTCTTCTTACTGCTGGAGTGGCAGCATTGTTGGCAATTCCGTCGATGCTGGCCGCCCAGGCGAAATACGACCACGGGGAAGTGGAGGCATACGGCGATATGTTTCGCGTCACCCCCACCGGCCACAGCGCCACGAACTATCTGGGCCTGGGCGGCAGGGTGAGCTTCAATACCGGGAGATTTGTAGCGCTCGAGGCGGAGATGAACTACGATTTCGAGCAGAACTACACCAATGTCACGGCTTCGGGCGGGAACGCGGGCGGCACGAGCACAACCATCACCAGCGGAGTACGTCCGATTACCGCGCTGTTCGGTCCTAAGTTTCAGCTCGGGTCTACGGGTCCGTTCCGTGCGTTTCTTGAAGCCAAGGCTGGCTTCATCGATTTCAGCACCACCTGCAACGCGCCGGCGGGGTCGGGATCCTGCTTTACCAACAGCCTGAACAACTTCGGCGGCTCTTCAACGCACTTTGCGGCATATCCGGGTGGCGGCATTGAGGCGTTCTGGGGGCCGCTGGGGGTACGCGTGGATGCGGGCGACGAGCTGTATTTCAACAATGGCACCTACAACAACCTGCGGGTGACCTTCGGGCCGACGCTGCGATTCTGATGTGCGCGTGGCGCAAGGATGCGGGCGTGGCCGCCGATTGCGGTGGAGGAGTGGAGGAGTCCCAGGTCTCAGGATCGAGACCTGGGAGAATCCGATATCAATCGAAGTAGGCGGTCAGCGTAAAGACCAGCAGCAGCAGCCCGATGAAGACGGCGGTGAAGCCGACGACACGGGCAAAGTTTCTCTGCCAGTCAGGCGGCTCGGAGCCCAGCCGGGCTTCGAGCTTGCCCTCTGCCGCGAGCCGCTCGTATTCGAGCGGCCGCTTGTGTTTGAACTCCTCTTCACTCTCCATGCCAGTGAACACCACCATGTCGATGGGAAAGCTGTCGGGGCGCAGGTGCGTGTTGACGAAGTGGATGGAGAAGATGAAGAGGATGGCGAGCAGTCCTTCCTCGCTGTGGATGACCAGAACAGCGTTGAGCGCCCAACCGGGCAGGAAGTGGGCGAAGAAGGGCGCGAACCACATGGCGTAGCCGGAGAAGCCGATCACCACCATGCCCCAGAAGACCGCCCAGTAATCGAACTTCTCCCAATAGGCGTAGCGCTCGAACTGGGGTTTGGGACCCAGCCCGACCATCCAGCGCATATGGGCTGCGAGGTCCTTGGCGTCTTTCCAGTTGGCGACCATGGAGGTCGGCCCCCAGAAGATACCCTTCTCGCCATTCATAAAGGCGCGGGTGAAGAGGTCCTTGACGTGAATCAGGAAAGCGAGCGTCAGGACCAGCGCGCAGAGCTTATGGAAGAACAGAATGGCGCCGAAGCCGCCCACCGCGGCGGCGAAGGTGCGCGCCCAGAAGCTGCCGCTGAAGCGCAAGGGCAGGCCGGTGGCAGCCAGGCCCAGGAACGTGGTGAAGAGCACGCCGTGCAGGTAGCGCTGTTCGCGTGTGAAGCGCAGGAAGTAGCGAGTTGGGGCTGCGGCTTTCTGCTCGCCCGCTGCGGGTGCGGTTTCGACTTCAGGCATTCTTTCCTCCCTTGCCGCTTTTGACCTGCTCGTAACGCGAGCGGATGAGCCACAGGATGGTGTGAATCAGGAAGAAGGTGAGCACGCTGATCAACAGCAGGTTCATGAACAGACGCACGTAGTAGAGGCCGGGGTTCATCTTGCGATCGCGGGCGTTGGCATGGGGCTGGTACTGCACGAACTTCAGGTTGGCTCCGGCATGGCAGCGGCCGCAGGTGGTGACCAGATTGGCGGGCGCAATCAGCGAAGCCGGGTCGCTGGCGGGACGCACGTCGTGGGCGCCGTGGCAATCCCAGCAGCGGGCGGTTTCCACATAGCCGCCCAGAGAGCCGAGCTGGGAGTGGAAGGTATCGCGGTAGGTCGAGAACTTGTCTTGGTGGCAGTTGCCGCAGATGGGCGTGGACTGCATGCGGAACGCCGCCTGTGTGGGTTGCAGGATGGCGTGGGCGGTATGGCAGTCGGTGCAGACGGGCGCCTTGGGGTTGTGCATGGCCAACGCGTGGCCGTGAATGCCCTGCTCGTACTCGACATTGATTTTGGCGTGACAGCTTCCGCAGGTGCGAGGGATGTTGGCTTTGAAGGTGGGACTGGCAGGATCGGTGTGGCGCAGGATGCCGTGCGAGCCATGGCAGCTCTGACAGTTGGCCGCCACCAGCAGGCCCTCTTTACTGAGGGCGAATCCGTGGATGGAGTCCATGTAGAGCGGATAGACGCTGGGCAGGCCATCCTTGGTGGCGACGCCGTCCTTGCTGTGGCAGGCGCCGCAGGTCTTGGGCACGTTCAGCGGATACACCGCGGAGCGAGGATCGGACTTGGGAAAGATTTCGTGGGCGTTTCCGTGGCAACTGGTGCAGGGATGCTGGGAGGCCTTGGCATGGACGCTGCCGCTCAGCGCCGATTGCTGGTCGGCATGGCAGGTCTGGCACTGGACGGGAGCGATCTTCTCCGGATGCGGATAACCCTTGATGTCGGTGTGGCAACTGCTGCATTGCAGGCTGCCGTGAATGCTTGCGGAGAACTTCTTGCCGTCGACGGCGATGCTGTGGCCGGCGGAGTCGGTCATGCTGGCGTCGGAGTGGCAGGAGATGCAGTCCTGGGCGGATGCGCACCGCATGCCGGCGAAGAGCAGAGAGGCCGCAGCGAGCGTGGTGAGCAGGATGCGGGTGCGCCGTCCGGCGCGTGTTTTGGTGCTGGCGGCCTGCCTGTGGGTGGGTGAGATCCGGTGAGCCCGTTGCGGCGGCTCGGCAGTGGAAGGTGGTCTCCGGTGAACAACTGCGGCCATTCTGCCGTCTTCCTTCTCCCCGGCGAAGCGGACCTCCACCGCTCGTCCTGGGTGGTCTCGTCTGGAGCGGGGCGGCGTAGTTGAAGCGGGAATTGCGCCACCAGGCTCGTTGGGCTTGAGCATCGCGCATGGACGGCGCCTGTCACCGTGACTCGGGTCACAGGCGGCCGCGCATAGATCACAATTGCGCCGGGCTTACGCGGATCTGGATCACATCTGGAGCGGCGGAAGGAGACGAATGCCGCAGAACTGCTTGTGATGGCGCAGGTGCTGGTGGTCGTGATGTGGGTCACATGCCGGGGTGGCTGAATTTTCAGAGAATGGGGGCGCCTCAGAAAGGCACCCCCGATGAGCACACTGACTGTCCTGGAAGTGCAACCCATGCGAACCCTGCCCGGCGATGCGGTGCGGCAGGTGTTGTGGCATTTTGCGGATCGCTTCGATCTGCAGATGCTGGTGGCTTCGGCGCGCGGCGTGGCGCGTGGAAACGTGGCGCGGCTGGTAGCCGCCGGCGAGCGCAATACCCATGAGTGGACTCCAGGGAAGGAACAGATGCTGGCGGCTCTGGACGAAGCAGGGGTGACCGCGGCGTTCATGGAACCGGAGCAGGGAGGGTTCATCGCGGGGCCGAAGAACCTGGCGCTCTCGCTGGCAGCCTTTGAGCTGGCGTGGGTGGATGGCGGCGCGGCGACGGCGGCATTGGCCGGCTTCCTGGCGCTGGCGCCGATCCACGAGCGGGGAACGCCGGAGCAGGTGGACCGCTACATGTCGCTCGCCGCGCCGGCGCAGAACGGTGAAGATCGCAGGCCGTGGCGGGGCGCCTTCGCGTTGACAGAGCCGATTCCGTATGTGGGCGTGGACACCGGCATGTTGAGCGGCAAGGTGCGGGTGGTGGAGTGGAAGGACGGCCAAGAGCCGCTGTTGCAGGTGGACAAGCGCGGCCGCTTCATTACCGGCATCGCCGGCGCCCATTTTGTGACCGCGGCGGTGGGCTCGGACGACGAGCGGATCAAGGGCACCTGCATCGTGATCCTGGAGGAGAGGGACGAGGGCACCTTCGACCGTGGCACAGCGACCAAGAAGCTGGTACACCAGTTGTCCTCCACGGGCGATCCGGTGTTCAGCCTGAAGGTGCCGGCCAGCCGCATCGTGGGCGGATACACGGTGAAGGACGGCGTGATTGTGCCGAACTTCAATCATGGCGAGGTGATTGAGGCGGTCTTCCGGCGCACGCGCGTGCCGGTGGGCGTGATGACGGCGGCCAAGCTGCTGTCGGCTGTCGAGCCGGTGATCCGCTATCAGCGCCAGCGCTTTCGCGGGGCGGAGGGCGCCAAGCCGGGATCGCTGCGCTACGAGCAGGGGATTCAGCAGCGGGAGGACGCGCTGCACCGGCTGGTGGACGTATGGGCGGCGGGCGAGGCGGCGGCTTCGCTGGGCTTTGCCGCGGCGCGGCTGTTCGACGAACTGGATCCCATTGAGAAGCAGAAGACTGCGATTCTGGCGGAGCGCGGCATTGCAGGCGGGCGCGCGGAGATGAAGGCGCTGCGCGAGAGCGAGCAGCGCGCGCTGGAGTTGCTGGCGATGCGGGAAGAGGATCCGCGCCGCGCCGAACTGGAAAGCGATCCGCTGGTGCGCTACGTGCTGCTGGATGCCGAGGCCAATGTGCTGTGCCCGGCCACGAAGCTCTGGAACACCGGGCACGGGGCCAACATGCTGCGCGAGGCGGTGAGCCTGATGGGCGGCTACGGCATTACCGAGGACTGCCCCGGCTTCCTGGCCAACAAGTGGATGGACGCACAGTTGGAGGCTACGTACGAAGGGCCGGAAGCGGTGCAGCGGCGGCAACTGACGGTCACGATGACCAGCGAGGTATTTCTGGCGCTGTTTCAGCGCTGGGCGCGGGCGATGCGCGCGATCGCCAGCACCCATCCGGGCACAGGCGCCTGCACGCTGGCTTCGGCGATGAATCTGTGGCTGTGGACGCTGAACCATCTGCAACGCGCCACCGATGCCGCCGGAAACAAGCTTTACCATGGCCAGCGGCAGGGCGTGACCTTTGCGCTGGCGGATGCGCTGAGCTGGCTGCTGGCGTCGCGTGCGCAAATTCTGGACGTGCTGGAGCTGGAGGCGCGCGGTGCGGCCGATGCGGTGCTGGCGGAAGAGCTGCCGGCCACGGTGCAGTTTCTGAGCGACCTCAGCCACACGCAGGCGGCGCAGGCGGCGGGCGAGGCCGCGCGCATCTGCGCCGAGCTGGTGTTCGGCTATAACCGGCATCCGCGCTGGGACGAAGAGGAGCACCGCAGCTGCTTTTTGGCCGCGGAGCTGGAAGACCTGGAGGAGACGATGCCGGGCATCTCCGCCATGGCGCTGGATGTGCTGGCGGGCGACGGATCGCATCCGCAGAAGGCCGGGCCGTGCGCCGGCTGTCGAGGCTCGGAGGAGTTTCTGCGCCTGCAATCACGGCTGACCATGTGCCTGACGGGATCGCGGCTGGCCAAGGATCGGGCGGCGGAGACGGTGAGCAAAGTTGCGATTCCCGAGGCGCTCGATTACCCGGCGGCGGGTGGAGCATGAGCGCGCAGCCGCAGTGGGATTCCTCGGAGTTCGAAGCGGAGCGCTGGGAGCAGGCACCCGCAGCCGAGGAGGCGCACGGGCCGGAGGCGGAGCGTCTGTCCATGGAGGTGGATATCGCCTGCGTGGGCTTTGGGCCGGCGATGGGCGGATTTCTGACTACGCTGACGCAGGCATGGACGGCGAATCCGGCAGACCCGGCGTTTGAGAGCCGCGTGGTTCCGGGCACGCCGCTCCAGGTGCTGTGCTACGAGCGCGCCGACGATCTGGCTGCTGGAGTGAGTGGCGCGGTGACGCGCGCCACCGGCATTCGTTCGAGCTTTCCCGATCTGAATCCGGCCGAGATTCCCATGGCCGCACCGGTCAAGAACGAGCGCGTTTTCTATCTGCTCGATCCGGTGGGCGCCAGCCGGCGCTCCACTGCATTGCGCGCAGCGGATTTTCTTCTTGGTCTCGGAAAGCGGCTATGGCTCCAGGACCTTGCCTTCGAACTGCCGTGGACGCCTGGATTCCTGCACAAGAAGGGCGGGCTGGTGCTGTCCATCGGGCAGTTTAACCAGTGGGTTGGCAACCAACTGATGGCGGGCGGCCTGGCGCAGATTTGGCCGGGGACGCCGGTGGCCGCGCCGCTAGTGGACGAGGGCGGCGTGACGGGAGTGCGTCTGGCCGACCAGGGTGTGGACAAGCAGGGAAACCAGTCGGATGGCTTCACGCCGGGCATGGATGTGCGCGCGCGGCTGACGGTGGTGGGCGACGGGCCGGTGGGCGCGGTGGGACGCGCTCTGGACCTGCTTGCCAACAGGAACCATGCCAAGCGCGAGTGGGCGATGGGGATGAAGTTCGTGATCGAGCTGCCGGAGAGCGCGGCCGCCGAACTGGAACCAGGCACGGTGTGGCATACGTTCGGCTATCCCGAGCCGGAGATCTTCGGATTTCTCTATGTGCATCCGGAGCGGCTGGTTTCGGTGGGAATCTTTGTGCCGTCATGGATGGGCGATCCAGGGCGAACGGCCTACCGCTATTTGCAGCACTACATCCAGCATCCGCTGTTGTGGAAGCACCTGAAGGAGGGGACGCTGCGCTCGTGGGGGGCGAAGTCGCTCGATGAGTCGGGTTATGCCGGCGAACCGCAGCTTTGCGGGGACGGCTTCGCGCGCATCGGCGAGGGCTCGGGATCGACAAACGTGCTCACGGGCTCGGGCATCGACGAAGCGTGGAGCACCGGGGTGCAGCTTGGCGAGGCGGTTCTGGAACTGCTGCGCGAGGACCGGCCATTCACCCGCGACAACCTGGCGGCAAGCTACGAAGCGCGACGCCGGGCAAGCTGGGTGGAGCGGGGCGCGCGCGAAGCGGAACACGCGCGCGACGGCTTTCATCGCGGCTTTGTGCGCGGGGTGCTGGGGATGGCACTGGCCGGACTGAGCCACGGGCACCTGGCGCTTGAAGAGAAGATTGCTCCGGCGCACAAGCAGATTCGCCGCTTCTCATCGTTGGGGGCGAAAGGCATGGTGCTCAGAGAGGCGGCGACGGCGCTCGATGCGGGGCGGCCGCTGCACGATGCGCTGATGAGCGCACGGGGCTGGCCGGAGATCTCCTTGGATGGGCGCCTGCTGGTGACGCAGCAGGATGCGCTGCTGATCGGCGGCAAGGTGCAGGCTGCGCCGGGCTTCGCGGACCACGTTGCTTTCCGCGACAAGAAGCTGTGCCTGTTTTGTTCGGAGAAGACCTGCATCGCCATGTGCTCCGGCCAGGCGCTGACGCTGGGCAGCGACGGCACGCCCGAGTTCGAGCGCGAGAAGTGCGTGCACTGCGGCGGCTGCCTGTGGAACTGCGCCCATTCGCCCGATGGAGTGCGCGGAAATGTTGAGTTCCGGGCGGGCTCGGGCGGCTTCCATTCGGCAGAGAACTAAGCGCGCGGAAGGCAGGATGGCGCGTTGGCAATCCTCACTAAGAACAGGAAAGAAGAATGGCAGAGATCGTACACATCGTGGTTTGCGCAGGCATCGTCCCAGATCCGCTGCAAACCCTGGAACCAGTGATGAACCCCAGCGGTCCCGGCATCAAGAATGAGATGGTGCTGCCCGCGGTGCTCGATCCGTGGGCTTCGAGCGCGCTCTACGAGGCTGCGAACCTGGCTGCCAAGCATCCGGGCAGCAAGCTGTGGCTGGTGGCTCTGGGGCCCAAGGCCAAGCTGCAACAGGTGATGATGACGGTGGCGCAGAAGGCCGCCTTCGAGCTGGTGCCGGTGGATGGGCCGATCGGCGGATTCCCCGATGCTCATGCCACGGCGGCCGCGCTGGCCGAGGCGATTGCGGAGATTCCGGGACTCGACCGAACGAAGCTGTTGCTGTTTGGCGGGTGGGAGTCGGCTTCGCGCGGGGCGGGCGTGACGCTGCAACTTATCGGCGAGCGCCTCGGCATCACCGAACAGTTTCAGGGCGTGGACCAGATCGAGGTGCGCGCGGACGGCTGCTTCGAGGTACTGGAGCGCGTGGAAGGCGGCAAGCATCAGGCGTCCGTGTGCGCGGGCGCGCCGGCGGTGCTGGGGTGGGCCACCGGCAACCTGCCGGAGCCCAAGAACAATCCGCAGATCGGGATGAGCAACATGCGGACGATCATGCCCGCACTGCAGAAGGCCCGCACCGCAACGCTGAACAGCGATGGCCTGAAGTATCTTGCGGTGACTTTGCCCAGCCAGCAGCGCACGACGCGCGTGGTGAAAGACGCGACCCCCGACGCGATTGCGCGAGAGATTGTGGAGTGGATGGCGGAGTAACGGTTAGTTTTCTGACCGCACGATCCCTCCCATGGTTTTTGGCGGTCTCCCAGGTCTCAAAATCGATACCTGGGGAACCCGGCTTGCTGGTTAGAACAAACGCTGAGCGCTGGACGCTCGGGAGAAAGCATGGAATCGATTCTGGTACTCACGCATGTGGATGAAGGCGGCGCGGCGCTGACCAAGGCCTCGCTGGAGGCGGTGGGCGCTGGGCAGGAACTGGCGGCGCGGCTGGGCGCGACGCTCACGGTGGGCATTGTGGCCGCGGAGCCGCAGCAGTTGCAGCTTGATCTGCCCTGCGCAGCGCTGGCGGTGCACGGTGACGCGTTTGCGCAGGCGCGCTATGCCACCGATGCGGCTGCCTGCACCGCACTGTGCAAGGCGGCGCAAGCCACATTGGTTCTTGCGCCGCACAGCGCGCGCTTTGCGCGGGTGATGGCAGGCGTAGCGCATCGTGTGGGGGGCGCTATCGATACGCACATTACCGCGATCACCAGTGCTGAAGGCGTGCAGGTGTCGCGCTGGTTCTACCGGCAGCGCATGGAGGCCACACTCACGCGCACGCAGCGGCCGTGGTTCCTGCTGCTGGAGCCGGGGACGCAGGCGGTGTATGCGGGCAGGGGCGGGGCAGCGGCGCTTACGCTCATCGATGCCACGGCGCCGGAAGCGCGCACCACGGTTCAGGGCATCCGCGCCCCGCAGCAGGCGGGTGGCGAGACCATTCGACCCGAGGCCAAGCTGCTGTTTGTGGCCGGCGCGGGCTGGACCAAGAAACAGCCGGACGGACAGGTGCGCGCGGCGGAGGCCGGCGACATCATCCTGCGCTTTCTGCGCGACTCCGGCGCGTCGCTGGGGTCGAGCAAGTCGCTGGTGGACCAGGGCGGCGACGGGCACTCCGTGCTGCCGTTCCTGACACACATGAACCAGGTTGGCCAAACCGGCGCCACGCCGCGCCATCCCAAGGGACTGGCGACCTGCTGCCACGGTGAGGAGCCGCACGTTGTAGGCTGGCGCTTCATCGGCGAGCGGCGCGCCATCTCGCTGGACCCCAACTGCGGCTGGTCGCGCGGCAAGGCGGATGTGGTGTATGTGGCGGATGCGTTCGCGGTGATGGCGAAGGTGAATGAGCTGCTGGAGAGCAGCCGGTAGCCGGTAACCGCCTGCCCCGGGTTTCGCTTTTGAGACCTGGGAGACCACCCAGGATGGGTTTTCAGGATACAAAACCTTCCCTCCCGGGCCTAAAGGCCGAGCTTCGCTTGGGATTTTGTGCGGCACGGCTGAAGCCGTGCCCTTTCAAAACTGTGCTCATCCCGCACAGCTTTTATGGTGCGTTTGACCTGGGAGACCACTGATGCTGAACAGTAGTCTCCTGCCGTTTCGTTATTCTGGAAATGTGAGGCAGCTTTTTCTCGATTGCGACGGGGTGCTGGCGGACTTTGACGCGGCGGCGCGGCGGCTCTTCCACACCGATACCCGCAAAGCGCGCGAGGTGCTGGGCGAAAAGGAGTTCTGGCGGCGGATTCGGGCGAGCGGGGAGTTCTACCGCAAGCTGCCGCTGATGCCCGACGCACTGGAGTTGTACAGCGCGGTGGCGCATCTCCATCCCGCCATCCTGACCGGGTGCCCGCTGGGGGGATGGGCGGAGCCGCAGAAGATGGCCTGGGCCGCGCATCACTTTCCCGCGGTGCCGATGATTACCTGCGCATCGCGTGAGAAGTTTCTGCACATGCGGCATCCCGGCGACGTGCTGGTGGACGATTTTCTGCGCTACAAGGATCTGTGGGAGCAGGCGGGCGGCATCTTCGTGCAGCACGTCTCGGCGCGCGACACGCTGCGGCGGCTCCGGGAACTGGGGTTTGAAATCCGCGCAGAAGTGGAAGCCTGATCCCTGATCCCCGACCTCCGATCTCTGAATTCCGCTGTGTTAGCTTGGTACTGGAGCAGACAGAAAAGCCATGGGTTCGATTACATCCTTCGTCAAGCATCATTACCGCCACTTCAATGCCGCCGCGCTGATTGACGCGGCCGAGGCCTACAACAAGCTGCTTGCCGAGGGCGGCAAGATGTTCATGACCATCGCCGGGGCGATGAGCACGGCCGAGCTGGGGCTGTCGCTGGCCGAGATGATCCGCCAGGACAAGGTGCATGCCATCACCTGCACGGGCGCCAATCTTGAAGAGGATGTCTTCAACCTGGTGGCGCACGACTACTACGAGCGCGTGCCGCACTACCGCGATCTGACGCCTGCCGACGAGGCCGGGCTGCTGTCGCGGCACATGAATCGCGTCACCGACACCTGCATTCCGGAGATGGAGGCCATGCGCCGCATCGAGAGCGTGGTGCTGGAGGAGTGGGTGAAGGCCGACAAGGCCGGGGAGCGCTATTTCCCGCACCAGTTCATGTACAAGATTCTGCTCTCGGGCGCGCTCAAGGGTTCGTACCAGATCGACCCCAAGGATAGCTGGCTGCTGGCGGCGGCGGAGAAGAACCTGCCCATGTTCGTGCCGGGCTGGGAGGACTCGACGCTCGGCAACATGTACGCCGGCCACTGCATCTCCGGCGACGTGAAGAAGGTGCACACGGTGCGCACCGGCATCGAGTACATGATGGAGCTGGCGGAGTGGTACACCAACACCACCGCCAAGACGCCGCTGGGCTTCTTCCAGATCGGCGGCGGCATCGCCGGCGATTTTCCCATCTGCGTGGTGCCGATGCTGCACCAGGACCTGCAGCGCGACAATGTTCCGCTGTGGGCCTACTTCTGCCAGATCTCCGACTCGACCACCAGCTACGGGTCGTACTCGGGCGCGGTGCCTAACGAGAAGATCACCTGGGGCAAGCTGGGCGAGAAGACGCCCAAGTTCATCGTGGAGAGCGACGCGTCGATCGTGGCGCCGCTGATGTTCGCGTATGTGCTGGGGTGGTAGCGAAGGCAGCTTTCAGTTGATTCGTGGTGAGTTGAGGGGCGTGTTTTCCCAGGTTTCAGAATCGAGACCTGGGGCACCCGGCGTTGGGCTGGGCCACCTGCTTTATATCAAAGTAGTCCTAAGGAATATCAACTCCCGGGTGAAATAATGCGCTGTTGCAGCGGGCAATACGTGCTCGTGCCAGACGCAAGCCTTTGTTCAGACCATCTCGTTCAAGGCACACAATCGCGTAGCGCGAACAGGTGGGCGTATAGATACAGCGCCTCTTGAAGCGATCTGGAATAAAGACCTGATAACAGTAAATCAGAAACACGAAAGGCCAGGCGAAGGAGAAGATTTTTCGCTTGTATTTGCCGCAATTATTTACAGCACCAACAAGCGGCTCCTGTTTCGCTGACACGGAGAGTGCGGAATATGGAATTTGCGGATGCGGTGAGGCAGGCATTATCAAATCTTGTTTTCGAATATACAAACGAGCCAAGTCGCCTTCTCTTTGTTGCACCCTGCTGATGCTAATACCGATCGATATTCGCATGAATGGAGCTTCCAGCCCTGCTTTGCATAGGCATTGAGGAATTCCTTGAATTGCGTGCATCTGGCGATGTCCCATCCTTGGTCCTGTTGTCCACAACCGGGGGCAGGAGGCGCAAAAGCATCTACATGATACTCGTACATGAGTTCCTCCGAGCGAAGATAAAATGTTCGCTCTCAAGTTATCACATACTTCTCGATGGGCCTATCTCCCTGACGGGTGGTCATGTCTTGAAATGCAAATTCAAGCATTCAACCACCACTTGGACGTGCCACAGGTTTCGCTTTGAGACCTGGGGCACCACTTTGTCTAC
>DAIDLI010000047.1 GCA_027449545.1 Acidobacteriaceae bacterium
GTTCATGATGCTGCTCACCGTGCCGCTGAATTCCCCGCCGACATCCATGGGAACCGCCCACGAGGGAGCCGCAGCCATATCCAGGAAGAAGAACGACAGCGCCAGGCACAGCACGGCAGTCCAGGGACTTCGGCACAATCCTGTGGGGATCAGGAAGGCCCCGGCGATGAGCATGGCGGGAGCGGCCACGATGCGACGCGAAAACTTGAGCCGGCCTGTCCTGCGATAGACCCAGTCGCTCAGCGAGCCCCCCAGGACGTCCCCTGCCATTGCCACCAGCAGTGGAATGGAGGCGACAAAGCCGAGGGACTTGAGAGAGAAGTGTCGATACTCCTCCAGATAGGTCGGAAACCAGCTAAGAAAGAAGTAGGTTCCGTAAAAGAAGCAGCCGTAGGCGAGCATGATGTACCACATGTTCGGGGAGCGCAGGATGAGTCTCCACGGCGTTTTCGGCCGATCGCCGGCATTACCTGACTGCTGCTCCGCGGGCGCTCTATCACCCCGGATGTGGACCAGTTCGGCGCGATTGACGCGCCCGTGATCTTCGGGGCGATTGCGATAGATTCTGGAAAAGAGAATTGCCCAGAGCACTCCCGCGGAGCCAAAGATAAAGAAGATCGGCCGCCACCCGAAGGCGGTCATAATGGCCACCGCTACGAACGGCGTGACCGCCACGGCAAAGCGGCTGGAGCCGTTGGTAATCCCCTGGATCCTGCCGCGTTCTGATTTGGGGAACCATAGCTGCATGGCGCGCGTGCCAACCGGAAACACGCCAGCTTCGCCCAGGCCGAGAACCAGGCGAGCGCACAGAAGCGAGACAAAGCCCATCGCGAGCCCCGTGCTGCCCGACGCCAGCGCCCACCAGACCATTGCCACGGTGAGCACGGCCTTGGGCCCGAAGCGGTCTCCGAACCAACCGCTCGGTATCTGGCCGATGGCGTAGGTCCAGACAAAGGAACTGAACACCAGGCCCATCTGCGTAGGGCTGAGGCCGAACTGATGCGCGATCTGGGGGGCGGCCACCGAGATATTGCCGCGGTCCATGTAGCTGATGAGGTACATCAGGCTCATCAGCGAGAGGATCATCCACCGGGTCCGGGTGGGGCGAGCGGCCGCTTCATCCACGGCATTGGCTTCTGCCACCGGGCTGGGCTTGACTTCCAAGGATTCCTCCGCGAGCGGTAGTTGAGGGCGCAGGCAGCCGGGCGAACGCGAGACGGGGAAGTGAACCGGCCCTGCGTAGATTTCCTTGCGCTGCTTCCGCAACCCAAAGTCCCGCAAAAGGCAGCACGATCCCGGGCGGCAAAAAAACGCGCGGAGCTGCAAGCGCTTGCGATCCCGAGGCACTATAACGCCTGCAATTCGGTGTGGTCAAGACGGCCCGCTTGCGGCCAGGGCCGGAATCTCTCGCAAAAAAGTTCTTGACTTTGAAATTTTCGAAGTGCTATGGTGCGTCTCCATCGGAATCGTTTGCAAGAATTGCAAACCGGGCAGCGCAAATAGATACCTCATTCCCCGGCAATACGCTATTCAAAAATTTTCTTGGAGGTCGTTTGTATGCCTATACGAAATAGTGCGGTACGCAGTCTATGTGTCCTTCTGGGCCTGCTCGTGGCCATCCGGCTCTGTCTTCCGGTTCGCGGCCACGCGCAAAGTTCGGAAGCAACACTCACCGGTACGGTTACAGATCCCACAGGCGCCGTAGTGCCCCACGCGCGGCTGTCGATCAAGAATGTGGCGACCGGCGTCGTGCACCGGGCCACCACCAACGGACAAGGCCGGTATACAACGCCGAACCTGCTGCCCGGCACCTACAACATTACGGCCACCGCCAGCGGATTCGAAACCACTCTGCGAACCGGCGTCAACCTGACCGTGGGCGCCCAGGTCCTGTTGAACTTCGCGCTGAAGGTGGGTTCAGCCAGTCAAAGCGTTGTGGTCAACTCTTCCGCGGTAAACATCCAACTGGCATCCTCCGATGTGAAGGGGGTGGTGTCGCAGCGCCAGGTGCAGGGGCTGCCCCTGAACGGCCGCGACTGGACGACCCTTGCCACTCTGCAGCCGGGCGTGGACTCGATGGCCTCCGAACAGTCGCTGAGCAGCAGCACCGACCGCACCCGCCGCGGCTATGGCGTGCAGATGGCGATTTCAGGCGCGCGCCCCACCATGGACAGTTACCGCATTGACGGCATCAACGTGAACGGGTACGCCAACGACGGCCCGGGCAGCGTCGAGGGGGCCACTCTGGGCGTCTCTGCCGTGCAGGAATTTTCGGTCATGACCAGCAATTACTCCGCGGCCTATGGTCGAACCGCCGGAGGCATTGTGAATGCGCAGACCAAGTCCGGCACCAATCGGCTTCACGGTTCTCTGTACGAGTTCGTCAGAAACAGCGCGATGGATGCGGCAAATTTCTTCGACAATTTCAACGGACTTCCCAAGCCGAACTTCAGCCGCAATCAGTTCGGTGCTGCGCTGGGCGGCCCCATACGGAAAGACAAGTCCTTCATCTTCGGAGACTATGAAGGACTGCGCTCAACGCAGGGGGTTACCACTTCAGCCTTTGTTCCATCGGCTGCGGTGCGCGGCATTGGCACCGCAGGAGGAAACGGGGCTGGGCCGTCGGTGGTGTGCAGCATTCCGCAGCCTGGCCCGGGGGGATGTTCGACGCAAACCCTGAGTCAGTTCGTTGCCGCAGAGGGCCAAACCGTCCCCAATCCCGATCCGGTCACAGGAATCAACCAGGCGGTGTTGCCCTTCCTCGCGCTGTGGCAGCTCCCCAATGCCGGATTGGTGGGGAACGGCGATCAGGGCATCTACGCTTTCAATGCGATTACGAACACGTCGGAGGATTTTTACGACGTCCGCTTCGATGAGAGCTTTTCTCCCAAGGACAGCATGTTTGCTACCTACCAGCTCGATCGCGCAGGCCAGACCCTGCCCGATCCCAACAACGATGTGAGCATGTTCGATAATACCGACCGGCAATTGTTGGTGGTGGAAGAAACGCACATCTTCAACCCGAGCTTCGTGAACAGCGCGCGATTCGGCTTGAACCATCCCACGACCACCAATGGCGCGCTGGGCGCAATCAATCCGGCCGCAGGGCAGCTTTCTCTGGGAATGACCTCAGGCGAGGACAATCCGCAGATCGATATTCCATCTTTCACCTCGGCTCAACCAGGCGTCAATCAGCTCCAGATCCTTAACGTTCACGAGAGTTCTTATCAGGGATATGACGATCTGTTCTGGACCAAGGGCAAGCACAGCCTGAAGTTCGGAGGCGCCTATGAAAACCTGCGCACAGACAATTACAACCCTGCTCCGAATGGCGACTTCCCCTTCGGCTCGCTGTACGATCCGCTGAACAATGGATTCCTTACTAACGACCCGCTGCTGCTGGCGGCGCCGGTACCTTCGGTGCCTTTTGTTCATTACTTGTTCATCACCCAGATCATGGGAGTCTATGCGGCTGATGATATTACCGTGACTCCCCGGCTGACAGTGAACCTGGGGCTCCGCTACGAAATGGCGACGGTGCCCTATGAACCGCACGGCCGTCTGTCGGCGTTTTCCTCTCCCTTCAACCAGAGCACCGCAACCGATCATGTGGGCAAGACCATCTTCAGCAATCCGACGCTAAAGAACTTTGAGCCGCGGGTTGGCTTCGCCTGGGATCCCTTCGGCAACGGCAAGACCTCAGTTCGGGCCGGCTTCGGCATCTTCGACGTGCTGCCTTTGAACTACCAACTGGGACAGTTCGCCACCAATGCGGCGCCGTTTGTCGAAAACACCTCTGTTTCCACGTCGACCACTGAGAATGTATGCGGCCCCTCGTCCAACCAATCCTGCGCGCTGGTCCCCGGCGATTTCCCCTTGCTTGCCTTCGACAAGGCGGCGGCACTGGGCGCGCAAGGCCTCGCTCAGCGCATCCCTTATGTGGAGCCGCACCCCAAGCGTAATTACGTGATGCAGTGGAACTTTGCAATTCAGCGTGAGATTTTGCCGAATACCATGCTGATGGTGGCTTACGTGGGATCACACGGCGTGCACAACGAATTCCGCGCCGACGATATCAATACCACTCTGCCGGTCAGCACCTCGTCGGGTTATTTTTTCCCGGGATACAACGCCAATGGCGGCTTGAACGGCACTACCTTAAGCCCGCTAAGCGGACAGATGGATACCCTGCAGTGGATCGACAGCTCCATCTACAACGCGCTGGAAGTGCAGCTTGAGAAGAGAATGAGCCGTGGCTTCGAGGTCGGCACCAGCTTCACCTGGGGCCGCTCGATCGACGGGGGCGACGGCGCCCTGGCCAGCGACTCTTTCCTGAACTCCATTCCAGCGTTGTTTTACTTCCTGCCGCGCTACCGGCGTGGCCCGTCCGACTTCAATATCGAAGACAACCTGACGGCGAACTATCTGTGGAATCTTCCTACGGCCATGAAGAGCAGCGCCCTGGGGAGGAGCCTGACGGGAGGCTGGCAAGTGGGCGGCGTGTTTACGGCAACCACCGGCCTGCCCTTCACTCCGCAAATCGCCAATGATCCGCTTGGCCTCGGCGATGCCGCACCCTTTGCTTATCCGAGCCGGCTGCGCGGCAGTGGCTGCAATCCGCCCACGCATCCCAATAACGTCACCAACTACATCAACTTGGGATGCTTCACACTCCCGCAGGAACCCGGTACGCTTCCCAACGGCGTCACCTGCATTCCCTTCTCCGCGGTGCCCGGCACCTGCCAGAACCTGCTGGGCAATGGAGGCCGGAACGAGATCTATGGGCCGGGGCTGTTGAATCTGGACTTCTCCGCGGTCAAGGACACCAAGCTGAGGGAGAACATGACTCTTGAGCTTCGAGGAGATTTCTTCAACTTCTTGAACCATACAGACTTTAAACCTCCAGTCGACAACGCCGTGCTGTTCAATTCCGATGGCACCCAGGCAGCCAATGCCGGTCAGCTGGATGCAACCTCACAGGATTCGCGAGAAGTTCAGCTCGCAGTGCAGTTGAACTTCTAAGCGGCAGCTTCGACCAACGAAAGACCATAACTGTGAGTCATGTCGCGGACGGCAGGCGGTTGCGCCCTCTGTCGTCCGCGCGGCTCCTGCATCCGCTGCCTCCCAGAACCTCGGGCGATGGGCATCGCGGAGTGAATTACCCAAGGGGGATTGTGATCAGAACCACGGCAGTGACTGCTTTATTTTCCGCGCTGGCAGTGGGTTCTCTCTGCATCGCTTCGGGAGTCCACGCTCAGGGGGGCAGCGGATCTGCAACCAGTCCGTGCCTCCCGGCCCAGGGTTGCATCCCGACAATTTCTACAGCCAACATCGCGCGCATTGGCGACTTCTATGTAGGCGGCCAATGGCAGAAGCAAGCGGGCCAGGAGATCATGGCCAGCTCCATGTTTGTCGAGGCATGGGTTCCTAAGAAGATTCAGCACCCATACCCGGTCGTCTTCGTGCAGGGAGGCGGCGGGCAGACGCTGATGGCATCGATCCAAACACCGGATGGCCGGCCGGGATGGGCCTACGACTTTGTGAACGCAGGGTATACCGTCTACCTGGTCGATCCTCCCGGCGGAGGGCGTTCAGCGTACTACCCCGGCTTGTACGAACCGTTGGCCGCTCCGCGCGCTGCGGAGCAGATGGGACGGGAGTGGTCCGGCGGTATGGCGCCCTCTGCGGAGATTCAGAAGGTGTGGCCGCAATGGAGCAAGAACACCGAGTGGCCGAGCGATGCGCCGAATAAGGGCCGGCCTGGCGACCCGGTCTTCGATTACTACGCCAAGACGGAGATGCAGCACATCAATGGATATCAGGAGAAGACCTTCTCCGATGCGCTGGTCCAGCTTCTCGATCTGATTGGCAAGCCCGTGATCATGATGGTGAATTCAGGCTATGCTCCTTCAGGCTGGGTAGCGGCCGACGCACGCCCCAAGCTGATCAAGGCCGTTCTCGCCGTCGAACCCTGGGCCCCGCCCATCGAGAACATGGAACTGGGGCAAACTGGCCCGGGACGTCCCTGGGGCCTGAGCAGTTTGCCGCTTCACTACTCTCCTCCGGTAACCAATCCTGCTGAGCTACATCCTGTGCATCGCACCACCGCGCCGGGGCCAGGCCTCTTGCCCTGCTGGGTGCAGAAGGAGCCCGCGCACAAGCTCATCAACCTGGCCGGTGTGCCGGTGCTGGACATCTCCGGAGAGGCGAGCTATCACCGCCCGTTCGCCTACTGCGAGGCCGTGTGGCTCAACCAGGCCGGCGTCAAGACCGACTACGTGAACCTCGAGGATGTGGGACTGCGCGGTAACGGACATCAGATGATGTCGGAAAAGAACAGCGCGGGGATTGCCCGATTCATGCTGGAGTGGCTTGATAAGCACGTGCAGTGACATCGCAGGAAGACGGCAGGCGTCCGGCCAAGCTGCGCGATGGGAGCGCCTTGGGAACCCAAGAAATGAAGTCTTGGACTTGACATGAGAAAGTTTCGCTGCAGATAATCGAAAACGTTTGCAATAGGCCAATGCCCGCAACTCTCAAAGACGTCGCCCGTGAAGCAGGCGTGAACATCTCCACCGCTTCGCGCGCCTTGAACAATGCCTTCGGGATCAATGTAGATACCCGCAAGCACGTCATCAAGGTGGCTGCGCGTTTAAACTACCGGCCTAACCAGGTCGCGCGCGGTCTCGTCACCGGGCGTTCCAACAGCCTGGGCCTCGTCATCAGCGATATTCGCAACCCTTTTTTCGCGGAGCTTGCGCGCGGCGCGGAAGATGCCGCATTCAATGCCGGTTGCGATCTCGTGCTCTGTAATAGCGACCAAAATGCCGAGAAGCAGATGCGTTATGTCGAGTTTCTGCTGGCCAAGCGCGTGGGCGGAATCGTGATGAATTCCGTGACGCCGCTGGATGAAGACCAGCAAGACCGATTGCGGGCTGCCGGAGTTCCCATCGTGCTGTTGAACGTGAGTTCGGCCGATCGCCATTCTCCGGCATGGCGCTTCTCCTCGGTGGTTGCGGATAACCTTTACGGCGGTGAGATCGCTGCGAAATACCTGATCGGTCTGGGCCACAAGAATATTGTTCATGTTGCCGGGCCCCGGACCCATGGCGCGTTCAGCGACCGTGCCAGCGCTTTCCTGAAAGTCTTTCGCGAGAACGGCCTGGCCAAGCCGAAGGTCGTTTTCGGCGAGCACACCTTCGGAGCAGCTTACCAGTCGACCAAACAACTGTTGGGGACGGATCGAAACATCACCGCTATCTTTGCGGGAAATGACGTCATCGCATTCGGGTGCATGCGAGCCTTGATGGAAAATGGCATTCGCATTCCCGAAGACGTTTCCATCCTCGGTTTCGATAACGTTGAGATGACCCAGATCACCAGCCCGCCTTTAACAACGATTGACCAACCGAAGTATGAAACCGGCAAAGCTGCTGTCGAAATTTTATTAAACATGATCTCTAAAGACGGTGTCCGCGAACCGGAACACCGCATTATTGGTGTCCACTTGATCGAACGCCAGTCCTGTCGCAAGATCTCCGGCGCTGCTGTCCAGGACCGCAGGATCGCGAAGCGCTGAGTTGCAAGTTGGCTCCTTCCACTACGGCTCCAGCCAAACGCTGAAGTGCCGCGGAAGAGCCCTGAAAGCTTTCCAGGGGCACAGCAAGAGCACGAGCAGTCTTTATCTTTCACTTCTCAAATGCGGACGGCAGGGGTGCGCCTCATGTCACTGGCGCAAAAGCTTTCCGGAAGGAGCATACAAATGTCTACGGCCGCGGATCTCAAGCAAGTTCCTTTCCTGATCGGAGGGGAATGGATCACTAATAGTTCTTCCTGCATTACCCACATCAATCCGGCTACGGGCGAGGTGAATTATCAGGTCAGCGCCGGCACCGAGGCCGATATCGATGCTGCCGTGCAGTCGGCGCACAAGGCGGCTTCGAATCCGGCCTGGCGCAACATGCTGCCGCACGTCCGCGCGCAATTGCTGAATCGTATTGCGGATCTGATGATGGAGCGCTCCGACCTGCTGGCGCGCTGCCAGATGCTGGAAAACGGCAAAGTCTGGAAGGAGTGCAAGAACCAGGTCGCCAATGGGGCCGCTACGTTCCGCTATTTTGCTTCGGCGATTGAGACGCTTGGTTCGGAGATCACGCCGCCACGCGGCAACTACCTCAGCATGACGGTGTATGAGCCGTGGGGTGTGGTGGCCGCGATCACTCCCTGGAACTCGCCCATCACTCTCACCAGTAACAAAATTGCCGCCGCGCTCGCAGCCGGCAATGGGATTGTCCTGAAGCCGGCATCATTCACTCCGACCTGCGGCATCGAGTTGGGCAGGATCTGCCTTGACGCAGGCGTTCCGCCGGGCGTGCTGAATGTAGTGCCGGGCGCCGGCGGCAAGATCGGCGATGCGCTCGTGAACCATCCGCTGGTGCGCATGGTCTCCTTCACCGGCGGGACCGAGGTCGGAAGGAGAATCTCAGAGTTCGCGGGCCGCAAAATCATACCGGCCGTGCTGGAGCTTGGCGGCAAGTCGCCGCACATCATCTTTGCCGATGCCAATCTAAAGGCGGCTGCCGACGCGGCAACGGTGGCCATCTTCGAGGGCACGGGCCAGTCCTGCACCGCGGGATCGCGCCTGTTTGTGGAACGCAAGGTATATGACGAGGTCCTCTCCATGGTCATGGAAAGGGCGCGCGCGCTGCATATAGATCTGCCCGACGCGCCTGGGGCGCAGCTTGGCCCGAGCGCGAGTTTCGGCCAGCGGGAGTTTATCGAAAGCATGGTGGAAGGCGCGCGCAAAGAGGGCGCCGAAATTCTCATCGGCGGCAACCGGCCCGCAGATCCGCGCCTGGCGAAGGGCGCTTTTTACCTGCCGACCATCGTCGCTGGAATCTCGCACAAGGCGCAGATCGCCCAGCAGGAAATCTTCGGCCCGGTGCTGTGCGCGATGCCGTTCGATAACGAGGAGGATCTCATTGCGCAGGCCAACGATGTGAACTACGGGTTGGCCTCCGGAATATGGACTGCCGATTACAAGAGGGCATGGCGCGTAGCCCGAGCGCTGGAAGCGGGCATGGTGTGGATCAACACCTACAAGCAATTCTCCACGGCATCCCCATTCGGCGGATTCAAGGAGAGTGGCCTGGGCCGCGAGAAAGGCCTGCAAGGCATTCGCACTTATCAACAGGTGAAATCGATGTTCTGGAGCATGTCCGATACGTTCGATGGCGGTTTCAGCCTAGCGAAGTGATGCGGAGGAGATTGTCATGAGTGGCAGCAGTGTAGAGACAGTTCGCGTGAAACCTACGTCGAAGGGCGCCGCGTACATTGCGGACTTCCTTGTGCAGCAGAAGGTTCCCTATATCTTTGGCGTGTGCGGCCACGGCATTCTTGGATTGCTTGATGGCCTTTTCGATCGGCGCGATGAGATTCAAACCATCTCTGTGCATCACGAGTCCGCCGCAGCCTTCATGGCAGAAGCTTATTTTCGGATCACCCAGAAGCCTGCGGCCACTTATACTTCGTGCGGACCCGGATCGGCGAATCTGATTGTGGCCATCGCGGCGGCCTTCGCCGATTCCTCGCCCATGCTCAACATCACCGGCAATGTGGCGACCGGGCAGTGGAATCGCGGTCCTTTCCAGGAGACCGGCCGATATTTTCAGGGCGACTTTGTGAATGCGGTGCGTCCGTACGTGAAGCGCAGCTTTCAGCCCACGCGGGCCGACATGCTGCCGCTGGCCTTGCGGCAGGCGTTTGCCCTCATGACCAACGGACGTCCGGGGCCCGTTCACATTGATGTGCCGCTGAACGTGTTTGTGGAGCCGGTGGACGAGCAGGCTGCACTGCGCGACAGCGATTGGCCGCTGGCGGAGTATTCGCGGCCGGCGCCTGATCCGGCTGCTCTCGACGAAGCGCTGCGGCTGCTGCAAGGCGCCGAACGTCCCGTCATCGTGGCCGGCCATGGCGTGGAGTTGAGTGGTGCGGAACTGGAACTGCTGGCGGTGGCCGAGAAGCTCCGTATCCCGGTCGCTACTTCGCCATTCGGGAAGGGCGTCTTTGATCCGCGTCATCCGCTGAGCCTGGGCTCGACCGGGCGCAACGGTTCGTATCCCGCCAATGCAGCCTGTCGCAATGCCGATGTGATTCTGGCTCTAGGAACGCGCTTTGACGACCGCGCGACCAGCGCCTGGCTGCCGGGATTTACCTACAATTTCCCGCCCACCAAACTTATCCATGTCGACATCGATCCGACGGAGATCGGTCGCAACTTCCAGACTACGCTCGGGATCATCAGCGACGCGCGCGTCCTGTTGCAGCAGCTTCTCGCCGCATCTTCTTCCGCGGGGAATCACGGGCCGTGGCTGGAACGAATTGCCGGCTGGCGCAAGCGTTGGGACGAGGCGACGCTTCCGCCGCGCAGCTCCGACGCCATTCCGATCCGGCCGGAGCGGGCGGTGGCCGATGTGCGCAAGGTGATGCCGGCGGACAGCATTGTGCTCTGTGATGTGGGCATTCACCACAACTGGATGGTTGCCGAATTCGATGCATGGCAACCGCGCACTTTTCTTCAAACCTGGGGATTCGCCTCCATGGGATTCGCGGTCGCAGGCTCGATCGGCGCCAAGCTTGCCGCGCCCCACAAGCCCGTCGTGGCGGTCTGCGGCGATGGCTCGTTCATGATGAACTCCAGCGCTGTGCTCACCGCGGTCGAGTACCAGATCCCAGTGGTCTGGCTGGTATGGAACAACTTTGGCTACTGCTCGATTCGCGATCAGCAGCGCGGCTATTTTGGAGCCGGACGGGAGATCGCGGTCAGCTTCACTGATCCCGCGGGCAAGCTCTTTTCCGCGGACTACGCCATGCTGGCGCGCTCGATGGGCGCCGAAGGCTACACCGTCGAAAGGCCCGCCGATCTCGCTCCGCAACTGGAGGCTGCGATTCGCTCGGGCCGGCCCACCGTTCTGGATGTGAGGATCGATCGTGAAGTTCGGCCTCTGGCCACAGGTAGCTGGGATCTTCCGCCGATTGCACACCCGCTTCCTAATTTTGGATGGGGCGAGGACTAGAGCCCGCGGCATGATCGAAGACTCGTGAGCGATTTGAAGGGATAGAGATGAAGACAAAGATATTGATTGGCATATTTTTCGCACTGGCGATCGCACTTTTCGGCACCCCATTGCCGACAACGGCGCAGGGAGTCGGTGCCTCTTCGCCGGCTGCGGCTACGCCGAATCCGTGCCTGCCCAACCGGGGATGCATCCCGATGTTTTCAACCCAGAACCTCGGCCGCATGGGCGATTTCTATGTGGGCGGCAAGTGGACGCAGGACGCCGGCAATCAGGTCATGTTTGGCGCCACCTTTGTTGAGGTGCTGGTGCCGAAAGAGATTCTGCACCCCTATCCGATCGTCTTCGTGCAGGGCGGAGGAGGGCAGACGCTGGTCGAGTCGCTGTTGACGCCGGATGGCCGTCCCGGCTGGGCGATCAACTTTCTGGATGCGGGTTACACCGTTTACCTGGTCGATGCGCCAGGGACGGGCCGATCTGCCTACTACCCTGGTCTCTATCCGGCGCTGATTCCGCCACACGGAGCGGAGCAACTGGAGCGGGAGTGGACCGGCGGCATCGCGCCGCCGCCGCAGATCCAGAAGGTGTGGCCGCAGTGGAGCAAGAACACGCAGTGGCCTAGTAATTCGCCGAACAAAGGCCGAGTAGGCGATCCGGTCTTCGACTATTACGCCAAGACCGAGGTCCAGTACATTGCCGGGTATCAGGAGAAGATCTTCTCCGAGGATCTCATCAAGCTGCTGGACTTAATCGGCAAGCCGGTGATTATGCTTGTGAACTCGGGATTTGCGCCTTCGGGCTGGGTCGCCGCGGACGCCCGGCCTAAGCTCATCAAGGCCATCATTGGAGCGGAACCGTGGGCTCCGCCGGTGGTGAATGACGAACTCGGGGCCTCCGGGCCAGGGCGCGTCTGGGGTCTGAGCAATCTGCCTCTGCATTACGATCCGCCGGTCACCAATCCCGCCGATCTACATCCTGTGCTGCAGACCAAGGCGCCCGGGCCGGGGCTGCTGCCCTGCATGCTGCAAAAGGAGCCGGCGCACAAGCTGGTTAACCTGGAACAGATCCCGGTGCTCGACGTCTCCGGTGAAGCGAGTTATCACCGGCCCTACGCGCGCTGCGTTGCCGACTGGCTGAATCAGGCCGGCGTGAAGACGCAGTATGTACGCCTGGAAGATGTGGGATTGCCCGGGGACGGCCACCAGATGATGTCTGAGAAGAACAGTGAGGGGATCGCAAAGTTCTTCATGCAGTGGCTCGATAAGAACGTACACTGAGGGGCAGAACTGAGGCTTCGCCGGGTGGTCGGCGATGCCTGGCATCATCCCTTTCTACCATAATGTGGTACCTGCACGGTGGGCAGGGGTATCTCTCCGACTTCGGCGGAGCGGAGAGATACTCGCCGCGACCTGCTTCTATCTGCCCTCATGGTGCGCCTTTCGGGGAGAATTCCTCGCAAGGAAGGGAGAAATTTTTCTCCCCGTGCCAGGCGTCCGCGGGTGGGTTTTGCCTACCACGTCCGCTTGGAGCGGAAGGGACTTAGCGGGGGGGGAGCAAGCGGTGGGGAACAGGCTACTCTCGCGGCGCCGAACGGTCATAGCCTTTTGCGGGCGGCGTGCGCGGCGGGTAAGTTACGGAGGGCCAATGCTGCTCCGGAACCCATTTCCCATGCACTTGCACAGCTTCGACAGACGCGCCGCAGACCTGGCAGGTGTGAACCGCCCATTGCTCTCGATTCCGGTTTCGGGTAAGAACTTCCTGCAAGTCATCGCTGAGCTGTCCGTCGCACGGCTTTACGGGTGTTGGCATCATTTTCCTTTCATCTGGATTAGATGCGGCAAAGCCGCGTTCTTACCCAACTCAGGCCGGGAAGTGCAGAGAATTTCCGATACCGGGTCGCCTCCCATTGCTGGATCTTTCGCGGCCAGCATTTTCGCCAGATGACAGCTTCGGTCTCTTCCCCATCTGCTCGTGAAAGGCAAGTCAGGCGATCCCCCGCAAGGGTCCGGGTTCTCCGCAATAGGGGATCGAGTCGTTGACCCACGTGGGCCCAAATGGAGCAACCCGCCCAACTAAACCGGAGCATCCTAGCCCGCTGAGGTAATTACCTTCTGGGGGCTCTCCATGTTCTGCGGTATCTCCGGAGCGCGACGGTCTCTGTGGCCTTTTGCTCTCTTTCCTCTCCTGTTGTCCGGTTGTGGCAGTGGCAGCCATCAGCCGTTGCCGGGCAATCCAAACGGTCCGTCGAATCCTCCGGGTTCGACCGGTTCCACCTCGGCTTCTTTTTCCGTCAGCAGCATCACGCCTGCTGCAGGCGCTGGCGGTGTTGCGCTGAACACTGCGATCAAGGTGGTGTTCTCCTCCGCGGCGGATGCTTCGACTGTGAACACCACGAACATCCAGGTTACGGACCCCAAGGCGGTCTCCGGCGCGGTTGCGTACGATGCCAGCACGAGCACGGCAACCTTTACGCCCTCTTCTCCATTCGTCGCCAACACGACTTACACGGTGCGAGTCAGCGGAGTGACCAGTTCCACGGGAACCGGAATGGCGAGCCCGTTCACCTCGAGTTTCTCGACGGCGGCTTCTTCCTCCGGCGGTTCGACAGCCGGCACCGGCACTGCACAATTCACCGTTCTGCATACCTTTGAAAACACCGACGGCGCCAATCCCAACGCGGCTTTGATCGAGGATGCTTCCGGAAACCTGTACTCCACGACGCAATACGGCGGCAAATATCAAAACGGGACTGCCTTCAAGCTGACGTCCTCCGGAACTCTGACGGCGCTGCACAACTTCGGCTATCCATCGACCGACGGCGCGCGGCCGATGGCGCCGCTGGTTGCCGATGCGAATGGGAATCTGTATGGCACCACCTATGTCGGCGGCATCCTCTGCGAAGGCGTTAACAGTGGCTCGGCTGGTTGCGGTGTGGTCTTCAAGATCGACGCAGCCGGCAACGAGAGCATCCTCTACAGCTTCGGCACCAATTCGCAGGACGGTGCCAATCCTCCCTCGGGCCTGATCCTGGACTCGGCAGGTAATCTATACGGAACCGACTTGTCCTGGAATCTGCACTCGACCGCCTATGAGATTTCACCTTCGGGCGCCGAGACGATTCTGCACTCCTTCCCCGGCGGAAGCGACGGTATCCTCCCGTATGGTTCGCTGGTGATGGATGCTTCCGGCACACTTTGGGGCACGGCAGCCGCCGGCGGAGGGACTTCCGCATGCGCCAGAGGCTGCGGTACGGTGTTCAAGCTGCAGCACACCAGCTCTGGCTGGACGGAGACGGTGACCTACCGGTTTACGGGAGGAAAAGACGGCGGGCTACCATACGCCGGCCTCACCTACGATCCGGTTCACCAGGTGTTCTACGGAACCACGCGTGTCGGAGGCACCGGCACCGCCAGCGACTGCACCTATGACAACCAGACGCTCGGGTGCGGCGTGGTATTCAAACTTGACGCTACAGGCACCAAGGAAACCGTCCTGCACGATTTCAGCGGACAGGCCGACGGAGGCTGGCCGCGCGCCAACCTGCTGCTCGACTCCTCCGGAAATCTCCTGGGCACCACGACGATCGGCGGAGATTTGAGCTGTCCACACGCCAATGGCTGCGGCACGATCTTTGAAATCACTCCGAACGGCCAGTTCTCCACACTGCACACCTTCGCCGGCGGATCCGATGGTGGGGTGCCGCGAGGCGCGCTGCTCCAGGACAAAAACAACCCGTCGGTCTACTATGGCACTACCGCAGCCGGCGGAGATCCCAAGTGCCAGACGCAATACGGCGACGGTCCGGGTTGTGGTGTCGTTTTCAAACTAACGCAATAGGTGGACCGCACACCTCCTCCGTGTGCAATGAAGGCAGCGCCCGGGACGCAACAGACAGCGTCCCGGGCGTCGCCGGTCTTGGCGGCATTCCTATGTCGTGACTCGGGCTTTCGGAGCGGGTGCAGTGCTGTCCCAAGCCGCGCCACGTACACTGTTTCCACATGCTCGCCGCCCTGCTTGCCGCGCCCATTCCCGCACCTTCGAACCCTCTGGCACATTGGCAACTCGCGGCCGGGTATCTGGTGTTCGGCATCAGCTATCTGGTCTTCGCGGTTGGCAAGTTTCCGGGGCTCAAGATCGATCGGCCGGGCATGGCGATCATCGGCGGGGTGCTGATGGTGGCCTTCGGGGTAGTCAGCGCCGGGGATGCGCTGCACTTCATCGACTTTGCCACGCTGGTGCTGCTCTTCGCCATGATGCTGGTGGTCGGCTGCCTGCGTATCGCCGGCTTCTTCGACTGGATCACCGATCACCTGGTGGCGCGGCTGACGCCCGGCAATCTGCTGCCGGCTACGATCTTGATCACCGGCGTCCTGGCCGCGTTCTTCGTGAACGACATCATCTGCCTGGTGATGGTGCCGTTTGCCCTGACCGCCTCACGCCGGTTGGGACTGAAGCCGCTCCCGTACCTGCTGGCGGTTGCCACCGCCTCCAACATCGGCAGCGTAGCAACGATCACGGGGAATCCGCAGAACATGCTGATCGGGTCGTACTCCGGCCTGAGCTACCGCACGTTTCTGGGGCATCTGGGGCCGGTGGCCTTGTTCGGGCTCGTGCTGGACTGGCTGGTGATCCGCTGGCTGTGCGGTTCGGCGCAGGCTGGTCGCAAAGACAATGACGCGGCGAGCCTGGTGCGCCCAGAAAGAGAGGAGGCAAGCCAGGCGCGCCCAGCCATCCAACTGCGCGCGCTGCGTAAGCCGGCGGTTGTGATCGTGCTGGTGCTGGCGGGGTTTCTGGGGGGCGTGCCTCCCGCCATGGTGGCTGCCATCGGCGCGGCTCTGATGCTGATTACCCGCACGCGTGAGCCTCGCCAGGTCTACGACGAGGTCGACTGGGGGCTGCTGGTCTTCTTTGTGGGGCTGTTCATGATCGTGGGCGGCGCCGAGCGCGCGGGGCTGAACTACGATCTGTCGGAGATCGCCGCGCGGCTGAACCTCCAGAACGCCGGCATCCTCACCGGCATCACCGCGCTGTTCTCCAACATCGTCAGCAACGTACCCGCGGTGATGCTGCTCAAGTCGCTGATTCCGGCCTTTCACCATCCGCGCACCGGATGGCTGGTGCTGGCCATGGCCAGCACCCTGGCTGGCAACCTGACCATCACCGGCTCAGTCGCGAATCTGATCGTGGTGGAACGTGCCCGCGAGGAAGTCCACATTGGCTTCTGGGATTACTCGCGGGTGGGTATTCCGGTCACGCTGCTCACGCTGGCCGTGGGCTGGGCGTGGCTGGTGTGGGTGCGCTAGGGTTCCGGCAGTCCAATCAGACTTCGGGCTCCACTTCCTCGCGAGCGCCTTCGTGCAGGCGCTGGTCGGCGGAGGCCGATGCGTCGCCAGAGACTGCGTAGGCCACGGCCGCTCCAATCAATGCGGGAATCAGGTAGGCGTGCCCGCCGGTCGCTTCGGCCATGAAGACCACCGCCGCCAGCGGCGTCTTGTAGCCGGCGGAGATGAAGGCCGCCATGCCCACCGCGGCGTATAGATCGGGCTGGGCGCTGTGCACGATCGTCTGCGCGAATGCCGTTCCAATGGCCGAGCCGGTCAGAAACAGCGGCACGAACATGGCGCTGACGCCGCCGACGCCGAGCGTGAACAGCGTGGCCGCGAGTTTGAGTCCGCCGAAGACCAGCAACTGCCCCGAGCTGTGATGCTCGTTGAGCACCATGCGTACTGCGTCGTAGTCGGCCCCCAGCGGCGTGAGCACGCCGGGATAGATGTAGACGAAGATGAGGCCGCAGAGGCCGGTGAGCGCGCCCCCCAAGGTCATCTTGAACCAGTGCGGGGCGCCCCAGCCCATGCAGAACTTGCGCGCGCGGCGGAAGGTGATGACGAAGATCATGGCCACAATGCCGATGATCAGCCCCAGCAGCGCGCTCCAGTAGAGATCGTGGCGGGTATAGATGTTGGCGCCGACAAACTGGAAGAGCGGCTGCGCGCCGAGAAAGGCACTGAGCGTGACGTAGGAGATCACCGAAGCGATCAGCGAGGGCACCAGCGCTTCGTGAGCCAGATCGTCGCGGTAGGGCATCTCCAGCGCGAAGACGATGCCGGTGAGCGGGGCGCGAAAGACCGCCGACATGCCGGCCGCTGCGCCGCAGATCAGCATGATGCGCCGGTCACGGGCCGTCAGGCGCAGCCGCCGCAGCTTGGACCACAGGTAAGAGCCGATGGCACCGCCGCCGTAGATGCTGGGCCCCTCCAGAGCCGCGCTGCCGCCAAAGCCCACCGTCGCTACCGCGGCAATGATCTTGGGCAGAAAGCTGCGCAGCTCCATCTTGCCTTCGTGCTCGTGATAGGAGCGGATCACCTCTTCGGTGGAGTGAACGTCGGGGTCGGGCGTCATGTACTGCATGATCAGCCCGGCGATCAGAAACCCCAGCGCCACGCCCGGGATCATGGCCCAGTGATTGCGAATGAAAAAGCCCAGGATCGCTGGCCCGACCTCGTTGAGGATCACGATGACGATGCCGGTAATGAGAAGACCGGTGACCACGCCCACGATGGGCGCCACAATCAGCCATTTGCGCAGATCGCGGGCAAAGGTGTGCTTCAGATCCTCGCGCACCGGCTGCAGCAGGCGGCGAATGAGATTGTCGTGGCTGAGCGTGCGCCCCACCGTTGAACGTGCGATTGCCTCGCGCGCTGTCATGCCGACCTCCTGGCGGTCCGAGCCACTGTGCCGGCCCCGCTCGACTTACCTTGCATTTCTTGCTCTCCTTTTGAGGGGCGATCCAATCCCTGCCGTGCAAGAAACCCCGTTTGTACGCGCTGCACCTCTTCGTAGTGCAGACGGCTCAAATGCAGCAGGATGCTGCGGCCCTTCGCGGTGAGGGAGACAATCACCTGGCGGCGATCGGCGGCGGCGTTCTCACGCCGCACCAGGCCGCTCTGTGCGGCCCGCTCTACCAACCCCACCACCGAGTTGTTGCGCTCCTGGAGGAACTCGGCCAGTTCGGAGATGGTGGCGTGGCCGCTCTCACCGAATCCGGCCACACCCAGCATCAACTGGTGCTGCTGTGGAGTGATGCCTTCGGCGCGTGCGGCTTCCTCGCTGAAGCGCAGGAACTTGCGCAGGTTATAGCGGAAGCGGGCCAGGTCGCGGAGCAGCTCTGCGTTCTCCGATTCGGTCTCCGACTTTTCGGGAAAAGATCGCATCACGATCTATTTTAGATCGCAATGCGATCTTTCTCAAGGGCCTCCTGCACGGCGCGCATATCGCGCTCTGAGGTGGGGCACATGCTCCGCAGTGAAAAATTGGAGCTTACCGCCCGGGCAAAGCAGCGGCCCTTCCAAAGCTCACTTCCGTGGTCGTTTCCCCGGCTTCTTGCCACGCGCAGCGGGCGGGCGGAAAGAGGGGCCAGACGCGCCCTTTTCGCCGCGCTTTTTCTTCGATTTTTTCGATGGCTTGGGCGGGCGCTTGCCCGTGAGAGGGATACCTTCTTCTACCAGCGAGAACTGGAGTCTGCGCTCCTGGTGGAGGATGCGGTCGAGGATGACCTGGACGCGGTCGCCGGCGCGGAAGATGCGGCCGGTGTGCTCGCCGACGATTTCGTGGGTGTTCTCGCGCCAGGTATAGCGGTCGCCCCGCATGGAGTCGATGGGGACGAGACCCTCGACGAACAGATCCGTAAGCTCCACGAAGAGCCCGTACTTGGTGGGGTTGAGCACCAGCGCGCCGAACTCTTCGCCCACACGGTCCTGCATGAAGCGGACCTTCTTCCACTCCACGAGTTCGCGTTCCGCCTCGGCGGCGCGGCGCTCGGTCTGGCTGGTCTCTTCGGCAATCTGGGCGAGCTCTGCCTCGGGAATGGGGGGATCGAGAACTCGATCTCTCCCAGGTCGCTTGCGGGGCGCCCGGGGCAGGTGGGGCACCCGCGCATCGTCAAGCGCTTCATTCGGGTGCGACCACGGGGAGCTAAGCCGGTCTTCGGCAAGCTCGCCTTTGCCTTCCACGCCGGCGCGCAGCAGCGCCTTCGCGATGCGATGCACAATGAGATCCGGGTAGCGGCGGATGGGCGAGGTGAAGTGCGTGTAGGTGGGCGCGGCCAGCGCGAAGTGGCCTTCGTTGATCTCGCTGTAGCGGGCCTGCATCAGCGAGCGCAGCATGAGATAGCTCAAGATGCGCTCTTCGGGCTTGCCTTCGATCTTCGCCGCCAGCTTCTGGTACATGCGCGGTGTCACCGCGATATCCTCAGGAACTTCGTGCGTGCGCGGATTGCGGCCGCGGCCGTGCATCTCGCGGCGTTCGCCGCCGAACTGCATGCGTTTCACCGGAAGCGGTCCCAGGCCAAGAGAAAAACCGAAGCTGGCGGCCAGCTCTTCGAACTGCACCACGCGCCGTGGTTCCGGCTTCTCGTGGATGCGATAGAGCGAGGGAACGCCCAGATCTTCCAGCCAGGTGGCCACGCACTCGTTGGCGGCCAGCATGAACTCCTCGATGAGTCGGTTGGCCCAGGTGCGTTCGGCACGCGTAACGCCGCTCATCTGGCCGTGCTCGTCGAATTGGATCACCGGCTCGGGCAAATCAAAATCGATGGATCCGCGTTCCTCGCGGCGCTTGTTCATGAGCATCGCCAGGCGGCGCATGCGCTCGAACGCGGGAACCAGATTCTCGTAGCGGTCGCGCGTCTCTTCATCGCCTTCGAGGATGGCGTGCACCTCGGTGTAGGTCATGCGCGCGGCGGAGCAGATGACGCCCTCAAGAATTTCATAGCTCTCGATGCGACCCGCCGAGTCGAGCTGAAGGATGCAGCTCAGCACCAGGCGATCTTCCCGCGGGCGCAGGCTGCAGATGCCGCTGGAGAGCTCGTGCGGCAGCATGGGAATGGCCCGATCGGGAAAGTAAACGCTGGTGCCGCGCAGGCGCGCCTCGCGGTCGAGGGCGCTGCCGGTGGTGACATACTCGGCCACATCGGCGATGTGCACCTGAAGCTCGTAGCCCATGTCGCCCTGGCTGTCGATCCGCTCGGTCACCAATACAGCGTCGTCGAAGTCGCGCGCGGTCTCGCCGTCGATGGTGACGATGGGCAGGGAACGGAAGTCCGCCCTGCGCGCGACGATCTTCGGCTCCAGATGCGCGACGGCACGGGCTTCGGCCAGAACATCTTCTGGGAAGACACGCGGGAGCTGATGCTTGCGGATCATCATCTCCACATCGACGCCAAAATCATCGGGCGAGCCCAGGACTTCCACCACGCGGCCGAGCGGCGGGCGCGTGGGCGTGGGCCAGCGCGTGATCTCGACGTCCACGATCAGGCCTTCCAATGAAGCATGGCGGGCGACATCGCTTCCCAGCACGCGGTGCGGCGACGGCGCTTCGCGCGGCTCCGGCAGGGGTTCGTCGGGCGGGATGAAGATGGGCTGCGTCATGCGCTCGTCGAAGGGCGTCACCGTGTGCCAGCCGGGCGGATGCTCGGTCTCGCCGGACCACTGCGCGGGGCGGGCATAGTGAAACGTCCCGACCACTGTCGGATTATGGCGCGTGAGAATACGGACGATGCGGCCCTGGCGGCGGCCGTCGGCCTTGGGCGGCTCCACCTCGACGAGCACCTGGTCGCCTTGCATCGCGTTGCCGATCTCGTTGGGAGGGATAAAGATGTCGCCCGTGATCTCCTGCCGCGCGTTCGGCCGCACGAAGCCGTAGCCGTCGCGGTGCATGTCGAGGCGGCCGGCGGCGAGATTGTCGCGGGCCGCGGCGGTCTGGGACAGGCTCCATTGCTCGCGGTCGATCTTGACCAGACGGCCGCGCGCGGTGAGGCGGGCAAGCTGTTCCAGCAGCAGCCGGCGCTCGCGTCCGCCGCCCAGGCCCAACTCCCGCACCAACTGCTTATAGCCGGCTCGGCCGCCGGCGGAGCGTGCGATGCGGGCGATCAGCTCGCGGTCCGTCATGCTTCCAGAGTAGGCGATCGGGTCGCGCAGCGGAATCGGCAGACGTAAAAGCTTTGCCAGGCCGAGCTGGGGCTATCCCCGCGCCGCGGTTGTAAACTTGCGGATAAACACTCGAACGATCGGATAAGTTCCGTTTAGAATACGGGTAAGCCGATTAGGCGGGCTGGCCAGCAGCATCCAAATCATAGCCGCGGCGAGGGTTGAAGAGCCGCGGCGCAGTCAGTCCGCGGATTTGATTTTTTTGGGTTCGAGCCATGGTCTTGCCTTGGCCAATCCCCCGTCCCACGGGACAGAAAAGGAACTACCTTGAGCGCAATGTGGAAACCCAGCCAGACCGGATCGATGAACCCTACTCCTACGCCTGAACCGCCGCGGCCCTCCGCGCCGCCGGCACCGGCCGTGGAACCGCCGGTGCGCGCACAGAGCGGCGGCGGCGCCAATGCCGAGCAGGCGACCATCGGCAAGGGCCTGTTCATCAAAGGTGAAATCTCCGGCTCCGAGTCGCTGTTCGTCGATGGCAAGATCGAGGGCAGTATCAACCTCCCCGGCAATCGCGTCACGGTGGGCCGTAACGGCCAGGTGGCGGCCAACATCACCGCCCGCGAGGTGGTGATCCTAGGCAAGATCCGCGGCAACGTATCGGCTACGGACCGGGTGGACATCCGCGCCGAAGGCGCGCTGAACGGCGATGTGGCAGCGGCCCGCATCAGCATCGAGGACGGCGCCTTCTTCAAGGGCGGGATCGACATCCGCAAGCCCGAGGGCGGCGGCAAGGCTGCGGGCGCTTCGGCCCCGGCTGAGGCTCCCAAGGTCGGCTAAGCCAGAGCGACGGCTCTGCAGCCAGAGCGATGGCTCTGCAAACGGAAGCGCCTCTTGCGCGGCAGGGGCGCTTTTTGCGTGTGCGCTGCGCCACGAAAATCGCAATCCGCCAGATTCCCGGCTTGCCAGAGGGGACGGCGCGGGTCTACGCTGTTGATATGCATCGATGTCGCTAACACCGTCCTGGTGCAAGCTCCGATGCCGATGTGCGCCTTGTTGCGCGCGCTCTTCCCACTGACAGCTGCACCGATCCCCTAATCCCAATTTGATCCGGTAGGGCCGAGGGCCCGCGAAGGAGGTTTTTATGGCGCGCATTGCCGCGAACGTAACCGAGTTGATTGGTCGCACTCCGCTGGTGCGGCTGAATCGTGTATCTGCGGGGCTGCCAGGCACCGTGTTGGTCAAGCTGGAGAGCCAGAATCCCGCCTCTAGCGTGAAGGACCGCATCGGCCTGGCAATGATCGAAGCCGCCGAAAAGGCCGGCAAGATCAAGCCCGGCGTCACCACCCTGATCGAGCCCACCAGCGGCAACACCGGCATCGCGCTGGCCTTTGTGGCGGCGGTCAAGGGCTACAAAATCATCCTGACCATGCCCGAGACCATGAGCCTGGAGCGCCGCGTCACCCTGCTGGCCTATGGCGCGGAGATCGTGCTCACGCCCGGACCCAACGGGATGAAGGGAGCCATCGCCAAGGCGCAGGAGCTGCGCGACAAAACCCCGAATGGCTATATCCTGCAGCAGTTCGATAACCCCGCCAACCCCGCGATTCACCTCGCGACCACGGGGCCCGAGATCTGGGAAGACACCGACGGCAAGGCCGATATCCTCATCTCCGGCGTGGGCACGGGCGGCACCCTGACCGGCGTCTCCAAATACATCAAGGAGCGCAAGCCAGGATTCAAGGCAATCGCCGTGGAACCGACAGACAGCGCGGTGCTGAGCGGCGGCAAGCCCGGCCCCCACAAGATTCAGGGCCTCGGCGCCGGCTTTGTGCCCAGCATTCTGGATACCCAGCTCATCGACGAAGTGGTGCAGGTGACCAACGACGAGTCGGTGGAGATGGCCCGCCGTCTGGCGCGCGAAGAGGGCCTGTTTGTGGGTATCAGCTCGGGGGCGGCTGTCGCGGCAGCGCTGAAGGTGGCGACCCGGCCGGAGAGCGCAGGCAAGCTGATCGTGGCGGTGCTGCCTGACTTCGGCGAGCGTTATCTGTCGAGCGTGCTCTTTGAGCCGCTGCGGCAGCAGGCGCTGGCACTGCAGGCAGATCCGATTGCGGTGACGGCGTAAGAGCCGGTCAGCCGGTCAGAAGGCCGGCGAGTCAGCAGTTTTGCGGGTTTGCCCGTAGCGGACTCGCTGACTTGCCGGCCCGCTGGCCCGCATCGCGCATCGAGATGAGGCCTATGAGTTTCTTCGCCCACATGAACGACGACATCCGCTCCGTGATGGAGCGCGACCCGGCTGCGCGCACCCGCCTGGAAGTCGTGCTGTGCTATCCGGGATTGTGGGCGGTGTGGATCCATCGCGTTTCCAACCGGCTGTGGCGGAGCCGGCTGCGGCTCCCTGCGCGCATCCTGTCGCAGGCCGGGCGGTTTCTCACCGGGGTGGATATTCATCCCGGCGCCACGCTGGGCCGCAGGCTGTTTATCGATCACGCCACCGGCGTGGTGATCGGCGAGACTGCCATTGTTGGTGACGATGTCACCATGTACCAGGGCGTGACCCTGGGGGGCACGGGCAAGGAACACGGCAAGCGCCACCCCACCATCTGCGACCGCGTCTTCATCGGCAACAACGCCAACGTCCTCGGCAACATCACCGTGGGTGAGAACTCGCGGGTGGGGGCCGGGTCGGTGGTGCTCGCCGACGTGCCGCCAAACTCCACCGTGGTGGGCGTGCCCGCGCACATCGTCTACAGCAACGGACAGCGTGTACTCATTACCGATCCGCACGACATCAAAGATCCCCTTTCCGACGCGCTCATCGCTCTTTCGGCGCGTGTCGAAGAGCTGGAGGAGCGGCTCGGGGCGCAGGAGCGGCGGGCACAACCCTTCGCCGAGGAAGAGGCCGAGCGCAGCGCCTATCGCGCGGAGCTGGATCACGCCCGCGTGTACGTCTCGATGGGCGAGGGAATTTAGACCGGGAGTCTCTTGCGGCAGGCAAAAAAATGCGGCGCGCTCAAGGCGCGCCGCGATGCGCTCGTCTAACCACTCGCCTTATGCAGGCAAGTCCGTTCATGCTTCTAAAGAATAGATATCATCGGGTTCTTTGGGCCCGCGCCTCATGCTGCGCGCAAGCTGGCCACTTCCATATCAGACGTTCTGCCCACGGGCAGTTCCACGACCGCGGCGGCACGCGCCGGACTGGACGCCGCGGTCGGAAGATGCAGCGTCGAGATCAGGCTAAGCAGCGAAGGCTTCCACGGACGCGCGCCGGCGGCCCCGGGACCTTTGCCGTGCGTTGGCCGCGGCCAGCCCAGCCACGCAAACAGCGCCAGCAGTGTGAGACGAAATGCCGACGGGAGATGACGAAGCGGCTCTTCCGTATTCCCCTTCGCCTCTGCATAGGCTGCGGCGCTGTCGATGCGCGTAGGCATGGTGATGACCGCGGTGCCGCGCTCGGCGCGCGCCCCTCGCGAGGGCATTTGCACCACGGCCGCGGAGCGCACGCTGCGCTCCCGTGAGGGCATGGAAATAACTTCAGAGTGCGCGTTGTCCCTCATCGTCAGGATGTTGTCGTTGTCATGCCGGTTCATCACAGTGCTCTCCTCTTGGTTCCGCTCGCGGCTGCTTGCATTCTCGCGTTACAAAAGCTTCGATGGCGCAAGGGCACAGTCTCGTTGTCTGTCAAGTGCATGCGATTGCAGTAAATCGCCAATAAAATCAAGGCGATCCGGGCTTTCCCTGACACGATTGTAGGGGGCCTCCGCAGCCCTGATCCGGCGAGCCATGACAGTCCCCTCCGGAGTTCCAAGACGTCTTGCCTAAAAACGGTTAACAGCGGAAGCGTTGCCCAGCTCTTCGGAGCATCAGGTTGTCATGGCAACAATGCAAATCGCGTCCATCCTTGCGGAGGTGCAACCGCTGCGGCCATTCCTGAGTCGCTGTAACTGCGATAGAGTGAATGCGGTTCCAATTCCTCGCCGAGGATTGTTCTGTTGCCCAGTTTTCGCGCGTTGGTCTGCCTGCTGGTTCTGCTTTCGCCTGCTGCTCGCGCTGCGACGCGGATCCATGCGGCTCCGGTTCCTGCCGTGATGCGCGATAGCTTCTTCGCCGTCGCGGTGAATCGGCGCGTCGTGGATGTGGCCCATGCTGCGTCGAAGTACGATTACGTCAGCTTCGATACCAGCGGACCAGTGGAGATCTCCATCACCGCAGCCGAGCCCGATTTCTGGGCGCATGGAGTGGACATCGAGCCCTGGCGCTTAGGCATACGGCCCAGGCGGAATGGCGCCACGATTCGCTTTCGCCTGAACGAGCCGGCAAAGCTCGCCATCTCAAGACCGGGCGATTTCCTGAGCGGCGCGCGGATGCTGTTTCTGTTTGCGGGAGCGCCGCCGGCCAGGCCGCCATCCGGTTCGAACGTGACGGTGATTGCCGCCGGCATCCATCGCGAGAATTTGAATCCCAAGAGTGGCGACACCCTTTATATGGAGCCGGGCTCGTATGTCTTTGGCAGCCTGAATCTGTGGAACGTTCACGATGTGAAGGTGCTGGGGCGCGGAACTATTGTTTACGATGGCCCGCAGAATCCTCATACCGATGAAGGCTGGATGCAGAAATCGGACTGGCACTGCATCGGCGCCAACCAGGCGCGCAACGTGGAGATCGACGGGCTCACCTGTATCGTGCGCTCGCGCACGTGGTCCATCCAGATGAAGGACTCCACCGGATTCACCTACAACGATCTGCGCGTGATCGCCGGCAGTGAAGCCAACGCCAACCAGGATGGGATGGATTGGCTGGGCGGCGGCGATACGGTGGTGCGCGACGCCTTCATTCGCTCGTCTGATGATGACTTTGCCATGCAGGGCAACTGGGATGGCTACTCGCAGGCGGCGATGCTTCGCCCCGGCGCGGACGTCAACAATATCGTGGTCGAGAACAGCGAACTATCGACCAGCATCTCGAATATCGTGCGCATCAATTGGCCGCAGAAGGTATTCAACTCGCGCGGCTTCACCTTGCGCAACTCCGACATACTTCATGCCGGGATCGGCGCCTGCGGCCAGACCTTCGCCCTGCTGGGGATGTGGGGCGCAGATGGCGCGCGCGGCCACCACTCCGATATCTCGCTCGAGAATCTGACCCTCGATCACTGGTACTCGCTGGCGCAGATCCACCAGCAGGAGCCGGCGGTGCGGAACGTCGCTTTCCGCAATCTCTGGGCTCTGGATCAGCCGCCGCTGGCGGAGTCTTTGATCCAGGGCGACGTGAGGGAGACGCGCATCGATAACGTTAAGTACGGTCAGGCGCAGGTGACGAGTCTCGCGCAGATCCCTATGGTGGTGCACGGGGGAGCAGCCCCGCCGCAGATAGGCGCCGGCCCTCGCCTCCACGCGCAGTTCACGGTGATGCCCAAGGCCGTTGTGCAGGGCAAGCGGGTGACGTTTACGGCCGCGGCGGTGCCCGGTGCGCCTTACACCTGGTTCTTTGGCGACGGCACGCGCGGGCATGGCCGGCAAGTACAGCATCGCTACCGCGATTCCCTGGGTACGGAACTCGACGGGCATGATGGCGCGGGCCGCTTCCGCGTCCTGCTGCACGTCACCGGCAAAGACGGCCGGGAAGACTGGGCGGGGCAGGGAATCGTGGTGGTGAGTGGCTGGCGCCACGCAATGCCGCCCCCAGCCCATCTCGACCCCGGGCTCGACTGGAGGATCTACGGCGGCGGCTGGAGCGAGCTTCCCAGTTTCACTTCGATCGCGCCGGCGCTGACTGGCACTTCCACCGGCCTGGAGGCGAGCGCACAGGGATTGAAGCGCTGGGCGACCGACTGGGTCGGGGTGCTGCGTGTGCCGGCGGACGGTGGCTATGCCTTTTCTCTCATGGACCGCGATGGGGCGAGCATCGCTATCGATGGTGTCGAAGTGGCGCGCACCGGGCGCGCCTTCGCTCAGGTTTGCGGCTCGCCCGGCAATGCGATGCGGTTCGCACGCGGCGCGATCGGCCTGCGCGCCGGATTGCATCGCATCCGGGTGACGGCGCTGAACACGATGAGTGGTGGCGCGCCGCGCCTGCTCTGGGAGGGACCCGGCATTCCTCTGGAGCAGGTCCCAGCCGCAGCTTTCGCGCGCGAGGGAGGGCAGTAAAAGCAACGGGGCCGGATCGCTCCGGCCCCCGTTGCACTCCCATGCGTGCGCCCGCTAGTGAGGCATTTGTGTGATGTCCCAACCTCCGCCCAGGGAGCGCACCAGGCCGACGCTGGCGGCGAACTGGCGCGTCTCCAGGCTGATAGCTGTGCTCTGATCCTGTAGAAGTGTCTGCTCGGCGGTGAGCACCTCCAGATAGGTGGTCACGCCGCCACGGAAGCGCTGGTTCGACAGGTTGTAGGAGTTCTGCGCCGAAGCCACTGCCTGCTGCTGCACGGTCGCTTCCTGTTCCAGGATGCGCAGTGTGGAGAGCTGGTTCTCGACATCGTCGAAGGCCTGGAAGACGGTGTTGCGGTATCCGTTGACCAGCGAATCATAGTTGAGGCGGGCGATATTGGTGATGGCCCGGCGCTGGCCCGCATCGAAGAGCAGTTCTGCGGCCTGGGCGCCCAGGCTCCACAGAGAACTCGGACCCTGAATCCACGTGCCCGGATGGGTGCTCTCGAACCCGCCGGTCGCCACAATCGGAATCGTCGGATAGAAGGCGGCGATGGTGATACCGATCTGCGCGTTGGCTGCGGCGACGGCACGCTCGGCTGCGGCGATGTCGGGCCGGCGCTCCAGAAGCTGCGAAGGCACTCCCAGCGGAACATGGGGCAATGGCAGATCGAGCGGCGAGAACGGCATGCTGAAGGTAGAGAGATTCAGATTGTCCAGCGTGCCGATCGCGTGCTCGAACTGAGCGCGTGCCACGCCTACCTCAACCAGTTGTGCCTGCGTGTTCTCAAGCTGAGTCTGCGCCTGCGCCACGTCCACCGCCGTGTCGACGCCGCCGGTCAGAAGCCGTTGCGTCAGCTCGAGCTGGCGCTGCTCGTCGGCCACCGTATCGCGGAGCAGCTTGGCTTCGGAATCCAGGCCACGCAGTTGGAAATAGTCGGTGGCCAACTCGGCATGCAGCGTCAGATCCAGGTTGGCCATCAGCGCTCCATTGACCTGCGCATTGGCTTGATTCTCCTCCACGAGTCGACGGATGCGGCCAAAGAAATCCGGTTCCCAGCTAGCCTGGCCTTCCAGCAGGTAGACGTTGTTTTGGAGGTTCTTGGCAGGCAGGGCGCCGGGCTGATTGTAGGATCCGCGCGAGCGGCTGATCGAAGCGTTGGCGGAGACAGTCGGATAAAAGTAGGCGCGGGCGGCCAGAACCTGCTCGCGGGCGGCAAGGTAGTTGTCGAGCGCCTGCTTCAGTTGCACGTTATTCGCGCTGACAGCCTCTTCAAGTTGGTTGAGCCGCGGGTCGTTGTAGATCTCCCACCACTTGCCGCGGATCATCCCGTCGGAGGGATTGGCCGGTTTCCAGGCGCCGCCCTGCGGATTGGGTGGCGGCACCACCGAGGATGCGCCCGTTTCCTTGTAGGCGGCAGGCGCATGAAAGTCGGGACGATGATAGTTGGGTCCCACTGGCTTGCAGCCGGTCAAGACGAAGAGTCCCAGGGGCAGGGCGAGCAGAAGCCATCTGCGGCCAGCGGCCGGAGCCCGGCGCCGGCGGATTTCGGTTGCATGGGCCGGCACAGAATCCCGGAGTTGTAAAGAGTGCCCCACTGTCCGTTCCAGGCGGTCGAGAACGCGCATTCCTACTGGCCCCCTTCATTCTTGGTCGATCCGGCTGCGCTCTCGGCCACGCGAGTTCCGGGGGCGCTGGAAGGGTGCACCACGGTGACCCGCTCGCCGTCGATGAGCGAGTCGGGCGGATCCTGGATCACGGCATCGGTCGGCTTGAGGCCGGTAATGATTTGAATGTTGGCTCCGTCGTCTTCACCGATGGTCACCGGAACCAGGTGCGCGGTATGGCCGACCACCGTGCCCACGCGCAGGCCTTCGTGGCGAAACATCACCGCGGCGGCAGGCACAATGTAGCTCTGGGTGCTGACCGGCGCCGTGATGTGCACCTCGGCCAGCGAGCCGGGGAGCAGTTCACCCTTCCGATTATCCACATCAATCTCCACCAGCAGCGTGCGGCTGACGGGATCGATGGCGGAGGCGGTGCGCACCAGGTCCCCCGTGTAGGTTTCGCCGGGATGCTCGAGGAAGGTGAGAGGAATCTTCATGCCCGGCTTCACGTCCGGAGCGTAGGCCTGCGGAACATTGGTGTAGACGCGCAAGGTCTGAATGGCCTGCATGTGGAACAGCTCCGAATTGGTGCCGTTGTTGATCAATTGGCCGGTATCGACGTCGCGCGCGGTCACGATGCCATCGAACGGGGCATACACCTTTTCAAAGGACTGCAGCTCTTTGAGGCGCTGGACGTTGGCCTCTGCGGAGCGTACCGCCGCGGCGGTGGAGGCTGCCTGGTTTACGTAGGTGTCGGTATCCTGCTCGGAAACCGCGTGGTCCTTGACCAGATCGCTGTAGCGCTTGGCCTGGATGCGGGCATTGTTCGCATTGGCTTGCGCGCTCACCAGATCGTGCTCCGCCTGCTGGAGTTGCTGATCCAGCTCCGGGGTGGCGATGACGGCCAGCAGCGCGCCCTTCTTCACGTGGGCTCCGATGTCGTAGTACCAGTGCACCAGGTAGCCATCGGTGCGGGCGTAGATCGGAGCATCGCTGTAGGCCGTCACATTGCCTGGCAGGGTGAGGCTGTTGTTGGGCGCGCCGGGTGTGGGGGGCTCCACATTCACCGTGGGCGGCGCATCGGCATTAGTCTGCTTGGCGAGTGCCGCATCGGAGTGCGACCGCCGCAGGATTCCTGTCACCGCCAGCACCAACAGAACCACCAGCACCACCGTCAGCACCGTAAGGGCAAATCGAGGCGAAGGCGGTCTCTGATCGTCCGGGTGCCCGCTGCCTGCTGCCGGGGAATGAGGATTTTGATCGTGGCTCATGCTGTTACTCCGGTCTCTCGTCAAGAAATTCATCCAGCCGGGCTGAACCTGCGCCGGCGCTGGCACGGCGCTTCTTTTCAATGCGGCCGTGAATAAAGGAGAAGAAGGAAGGCACAAAAAACAGAGTGGCGACTGTCGCCATGAGCAGGCCGCCGATCACCGCTCGGCCCAGCGGCGCGTTCTGCTCGCCACCGTCACCGAGGCCCAGGGCCATCGGCACCATGCCAATGATCATGGCGCCGGCGGTCATGATCACGGGGCGGATGCGGACGAAGCCGGCGTTGAGCGCCGCCTGGCGGGCATCGCCCACCAGGACTTCGAGCTGCTCCCGCGCAAAGCTGACCACCAGGATGGAGTTGGCGGTGGCCACGCCCATGCACATGATGGCTCCGGTCAGCGCCGGCACGCTCAGGCGGGTATCGGTGAGGAACAGAAACCAGACGATGCCCGCCAGGGCGGCCGGAAGAGCGGAGATGATCAGGAACGGATCCAGCCACGACTGGAAGTTGACCACGATCAGCAGGTAGACCAGCAGAATGGAAAATGCCAGGCCGCTGAGCAGGCCGAAATAAGAGGTGTACATGGTCTGGCTCTGGCCGCGCAAAATGAAATGCGAGCCGCGCGGCAGATCCTTCTGGTGGCGGGCCACGATCTTCTGGATGGCGCGAGTTACCGAGCCCAGGTCGGTGCCCTCCACGTTGGCGAAGACATCGATCACCGGCTCGATGTCGTAGTGGCTCACCACGCCCTCCTCGGCGCCCGGCGCAATCGTCGCCAGGTTGCCCAGTACCTGAACCGGCGTCGGGGCTCCCGGGGCAGTGGTGAAGGCCGCGCTGGAGTTGGCGGGCAGCGCCGCGCCCGGAGCATTAGTCGAAGTCGACGCACCCGTCTTTAGCACCGTACCGGGGCCGGTTACGGTGAGACTCTTCAGGTCGGCCATGGTATCCAGCCGATACTGCGGGGCCATTACGTCGAGCAGGTAGGAGACACCATTGCGCGGATCGAGATAGAACTGCGGCGACGTCTGGAAGCTGCCGCTCAACGCCACCAGCATGCTCTGATCCACGTTTTGCTGGGTGAGGCCGGTGTCCTCCGCTAGGGTGCGGTTGACATTAATTGTAAGATTGGGCTCGTTGAAAGGCTGCTGAACGCGCGCATCAATCGCTCCGGGGACGTAGCGGATTTCGTTCAGCAGGCGTTCCGCCAACTCGTGGTTGGCGTACACGTTGTTGCCCACGATTTGCAGATCGATGGGGGCGGCGAGTCCGAAGTTGAGGATTTGGGTGACGATATCTACCGGGGTGGTGTAGAACATCACACCCGGATAATCGCGCCGCAAAACCTGGCGGATCTTCTGCACATACATCTGGGTGGGGGCATGATGCTCGGTCAGCAGCACCTGGATGTCGGCATCGGCCGAACCCACCGGGGCCGAAGTCGAATAGGACAGGTTGAGTGAGGACGCGGGCAGGCCAATATTGTCCATGATGGTGAGCAGTTGATTGGCCGGAATCTGCTGGCGGATGGTCCTCTCGATGCGATCGCAGAGCGCGGCGGTCTCCTCAATCCGGGTGCCGGTGTGCGCGCGAACGTGCAGCTTGAACTGGCCGGCATCCACTCTGGGAAAGAAATCCTGCCCCAGCCAAGGCGTAAGGATCGCGATCGATGCGCCGGCGAAGATCAGGAATCCAATCAGAAATGCGCCGGCGTGATCCACGCACATGGTGAGCATGCCCAGGTAGCTGCGGCGCATCCGTTCGAAGCCCCGCTCGAAGGCGGACTGAAAACGGATCAAGGGATTGCGGCTGGTACGCCGCCGCGCTACGGCAGCATCGTCGTGCTCGTGCAGCATGTACTTGGCCATGGTGGGCACCAGCGTGCGCGAGAGCAGATAGCTGGCCAGCATGGCGAAGACCACGGCCTCAGCCATGGGCACGAACAGGAAGCGGGCTACGCCGCTGAGCATGAACATCGGCACGAACACGATGCAAATAGCCAGCGTGGAGACCAGCGCCGGGGTCGCGATCTGCGCCGATCCTTCCAGGATGGCCTGTTCGAGTTCTTTGCCCTCTTCCAGATAGCGGTTAATGTTCTCAATGGCTACCGTGGCGTCGTCGACCAGTATGCCCACGGCTAGGGCAAGGCCGCCCAGGGTCATGATGTTGATGGTTTCGTGCAGCCAGTTGAGCACGATCAGGGAGCAGAGAATCGATAGCGGAATCGATATCGCGATGATCAGCGTAGAGCGCCAGCTGCCCAGAAAGATCAGGATCATGATCGCCGTCAGCAGGGCGGCGATGATTGCCTCGCGTACTACCCCGCTCACAGCCGCGCGTACAAAGATGGATTGGTCGGAGACGGCGCTGATGCGAAGGTTGCGGGGAAGCTCGCTCTTGATATAGGCCAACTTGTCACGCACCCCCTTGATGATGTCGAGGGTGGACGCAGAGCCGGTTTTGAGCACGTTCATCAGCACCGCGCGCTGCCCGTCCACGCGCACAATGTTGGTCTGCGGCGGATTGCCGTCCAGGACGTGCGCCACATCATGCACGTAGATCACAGTTCCGTGCACCGCCTTGATGGGGAGGTTGTTGAGCTCCTGAATGGTGAGCGGCGCCGAATTGCTCTCCACCTGGTACTCAAAGTTATTGATCTTGATTGTGCCGGACGGCACGATGATGTTCTGGGCCGCAAACGCGGCTGTCACATCTCCCGGCGAGAGCCCCTTTGCCTCCAGCTTGGCGGGGTCAAGATCGACCTGGATCTGGCGCATCTTTCCGCCATAGGGGTATGGAGTCTGTGCCCCTTCAATGGTGGCGAGTTGGGTACGGATGTTGTTGGTGGCCAGGTCATTCAATTGCTGTTCATTGAGTCCCTGCCCGGACAGTCCAAGCTGCAGAATGGGAACGCTGGAGGCGTTGTACTCAATGATGAAGGGAGGTGTCTCGCCGGGAGGGAGCTGTTTGAGAACCACCTGGCTGATGGCCGACACCTGGGATTCGGCCGCAGCAATGTCTACGTTGGGATGAAAGAAGATCTTGATGATGCCGACGCCAACCCACGACTGCGATTCGATATGGTCGATGTCATTGACCGTGATGGTCAAGCCGCGTTCACTGTTGAAGACGATGCGCTTGGAGATCTGATCCGGCGACATACCGGTGTATTGCCACACCACCGTAATCACCGGAATCCCAATGTTGGGAAAGATGTCCACGGGCATCGTCTCGATGCTGAAGACGCCGAGGATCAGAATGAAAAGCGCGAAGACGACGAAGGTGTAAGGCCGCCTCAGCGCAAGCCGGACAATCCACATCATAGGACTTGAGCATCTCCTCGCCGCATGCCGGCGCTTTGAATCTTGAACCGGCGGTGGCCGGCACCCTTCGAAATCTGCAGAAGAGCGGTACGAGTGTTGACTCGCACGGCAGACGTCACTGCAACTGCGCCAGCGAGGACCGGCTCCTTCGGCTCCCCAACTACCGGCGAAAGTTCTATTTTAATCGAACGTTCAAAATCGGAGACAGAAAGACCCCGAGGCGCAACGATCCCTGTTGTAACTGACGTACCTGAAGGCAAAAAAGACACATTTTCCGGTCTGGCGTCGTCCCCCCCCCGCGGGGGCTTGTCCGCTCAACCTTCCTGGAGCAGGCGCTCGATCGCCGGCCCCAGCCCCGCGGGCTTGGCTGCCGGGCCATACCGAGCCCTCACCCGGCCCTGCCGGTCCACAAGGAATTTGGTGAAGTTCCACTGGATCCGGCCCCCGGTGAGGAGGCCCAGAAGGCCTGGTTTGCGCGCTTTCAGAAGACGATAGAGGGGGTGGGCGTCCGGGCCGTTGACCTCGATCTTGGCGAAAACCGGAAACGTGACGGCGTAATTGAGCTGGCAGAACTGCTTGATCTCTGCTGCTGTGCCCGGCTCCTGGCCCGCGAACTGGTTGCAGGGGAAGGCCAGGACGTGGAAACCCCGCTCCTGGTAGCCGCGGTAAAGAGCTTCGAGCCCGCCGAGTTGCGGGGTAAAGCCGCACTGGCTGGCTGTGTTGACGATGAGCAGGACCTCGCCCCGGAACTTGCCCAGGCTGACGTTCGCGCCATCGAGCAGGGGCGCGGAGAAATCGAAAACCGAGATGGGAGCGGACATGGGCATGGCGCAGCGCGGGCTGCGCCCGCCGCAGAGCCTCCATTGTACGAGCCGCCGCGGAAAACTTGCTGAATGGTGTGGGCGGATTGCGCCGAAACCGGGGTCCGGTCCGTTAGACTGTGGAATGGGTCCCAACCAACCCTAGCCGAACCGGGTCATGGGTCCTTTTTATGTCCGCTCGAGGCCATGCGCGCGGCGGCAGGATTTTGGAGGAAAGAGGGAGTTTCGAACCGCGCCGAGGCCTGCCGGAGCTGGTCTGCCGCAGATCGGCACCCGGGAAGCAGGAACATCCGGGGTGTTAGAATCATTCTTTCCTTACGTGCAGAACCAGAATGATCAGCAATTGAGGGTGTGCATATTTTTCCCGTGAAGCCGAACCTTGGACCGCACCAGAACTTGTGCTCGCCGCAGGGCTGCAGCCCGGTGAAGATCAAGCACACTTCCATCGGCAAGCTGCCGCGGAGGACGAGCGCCGCCGGCGTGCTGCTGTTGCTGAGCATGCTGGCCGTCGCGCTCCCGGCGCGCAGCCAGGACGCGCTGGCCGCACCGGCGGGACAGGGGCAGTCTTCCCAGACGATCCAGGAGATCCGGGTCATCGGCAATCGCCGCATCCCCAAGGAGACCATTCTCGCCCGCCTGTTCACGCACGTGGGCGATGTCTACGATCCGGTCTCGATCGATCGCGACTTCAACTCGCTGTGGAACACCGGCTACTTCGACGATCTGCGCATTGAGCGCGAAGACACCGCCCGGGGCATCATCCTCGATATCTTCGTGCGTGAGAAGCCCGATATTCGCGAGATCAATTACAAGGGCATGAGCAGCATCACCCAGTCGGACGTGCTGGACCGCTTCAAGAAGGAGCACGTGGGACTGACGGTGGACAGCCAGTACGATCCCACCAAAATCAAGCACGCCGAGACCGTCCTCAAGGAGATGCTGGCCGAGCACGGCCATCAGTTCGCCACCATCCGGACTGAGGTGAAGACCATTCCCCCGGCCTCGGTGCAGGTGAACTTCAACATCAAGGAAGGACCGGTCGTGAAGGTCGGCAAGATCACCTTCACCGGCAACACCCATCTGGGCGCCCGCTATCTGCGCCGCTCGATGAAGAACCTGCGCCCCATCGGTATTCCCTATTCCATCATCTTCGAAGATCTGTTCCCGCGCACCTACGACTCTTCCAAGCTCGAAGAGGATACCGAGCGCGTCCGCCAAGCCTACCGCGACAAGGGATACGCCAATGCCGCGGTCGATCAGCCGCATACCGTCATTCACGACCAGGGCGGTTTGAACTGGTTTACCTTCCGGCCCAACAAGGGCAAGCGCATCGACATTCTGATGCCCATCGAAGAGGGCAGCCGCTACCGCCTCGGCCACATCACCTTCACCGGCAATAAGGCCGTCACCAACGAGAAGGCGCTGCGCGCCACCTTCCCGATCAAGGACGGAGACTGGTTCAACGCCACCGAGGTCGGCAAGGGCCTGGATAACCTGAAGAAGGCCTACGGCCAGCTCGGCTACATCAACTTCGGCGCCATTCCCCACGTTGAGTACAACGACCAGAAGCACACCGTCTCTCTCAACATCGACATTGACGAGGGCAAGCAGTTCTACGTCTCGCGCATCGAGTTCCAGGGCAACACAGTAACCCGTGACCGTGTGATCCGCCGCGAACTGCTCCTCGACGAAGGCTCCGTCTACAACTCCCAGTTATGGGAGATGAGCTTGCTGCGACTGAATCAGCTCCAGTACTTGGAGCCGCTCAAGGTGGACCAGGACTCCGAGGCGCACCAGGACCCGGACAATGGAACCGTAGAACTCCTGTTGAAGGTCAAGGAGAAGGGCAAGAACTCCATCGGCATGAACGGCGGCGTGAGCGGCCTTTCCGGCGCCTTTGTGGGCCTGAACTACCAGACCAACAACTTCCTTGGATTGGGCGAGACGCTGAGCGTTCAGGCCAACCTCGGCTCCATCCAGCGGCAGTTCATGTTCGGCTTCACCCAGCCCTACATTCACAACCGCCCCATCAATATCGGTTTCCAGATCTTCAACGACAAACAGGACTACAACGCGGCCAAGAACTATCAGACCTCGACGGGTACGTCGATCAATCTGACAGACGCCGAGAAGTCGCTGACACAGAACTATAACCAGGCGTCGACGGGCTTCAACTTCTCGGTCAGTTATCCGCTGCGCCGCCACGCCTTCCAGCGGGTGGGCTTCACGTACTCGCTGACGCGCTCTACGATTGACGCCTTCAGCGTGGCCTCCCAGTCGTTCTTCCAGACCATCGCGTTCCGCTCGGGCATTCAGGGATCCAACCCGCTGGCTGGCATCGTCAACAGCGGCATTTCGCTCAGCTACAGCTACGACACGGTCAGCGATCCGATCCGCCCCCGGGGCGGGCAGCGGCTCGCGGCGGTTTTCCAGGCGTCGGGCATCTGGGGCAATCTGCGCTACATCTCGCCCATGGTGTCCTACAGCCGGTACATGCCGATCCACTACCTCCATATCACCCCGACCGGCCGCGATATTCTGGCGGTGCGGGCGCAGCTCGGCTATATTACCGGCTTCGGCGGCGAAGTGGCGCCCCCCAACCAGCGCTACTACTCCGGCGGCGAAGCCGACCTGCGCGGTTTCGATATCCGCGGAGCGACGCCCTACGGCTACGTTCCCACCCGCATCCTCTTCCAGTTGACCAACCCCGACGGGAGCTGCGTTCCGCTCAACGTGCAGAATCGCGCCCTGGGCAACTGCGTTGAGGTGCCGCTCCCAATCTATGGCATCGCCTCCATTGGCGGCGATACCAACCTGACCACCAACCTGGAATATCGTATTCCGGTGGTGGGGCCGTTCACGCTATCGTTCTTCGATGACTTCGGACTCGACGCCGCGCTCAGCCACAGCAACCTGCAGCAGAGTCCCGAGGGCTTTGCCTCGTTGCTGGCCCCGCTGTACGGCTGCCCCAACTTCAGTACCACCAGCATCACGGGCTGTTCGGGCGGCATTCCCGGCTCGCAGGTCGGATTCCGTGAAAATATCCGCCCGGTGGCCGGCACCAACATCGTGCCCCGTATGTCCACCGGCATTGAGTTGGGCGCCATGATGCCCATCATCAATGCCCCCATGCGCATCTACTACGCTTACAACCCGATGCGCCTCTACGAGAACCCGTATTGCAACGAGCCGGGCGCAGGACTCCACCAGTTGAGCTGCTCCTCCTCGCTTATCACCCGCGCCATGTTCCCCCCGGGCGGCGCTGGAGACTACAGCTACCAGCAGGCCATCCAGGCCTACGGTACGCAAAACGTCTTCCGCGAACCACGCAAGACTTTCCGCCTAAGCATCTCGACAACCTTCTAAGGTGGATCCGAATGCAACAGAAAAGGCCGCTCCCCGGAGCGGCCTTTTCTGTTGCCCGACGAATTGAAACGGTCAGGAATAGGTCGAAAAAACCAAACCTATGCTCAGCGCAGGCTGGCGCGAACTTCGGTACGGATCAGGTAGAGGAAGAAAACCAGGTTCAGCAGTCCCTGGATCAGTGCCGAAGGAGCATGCTGCGTCGTGAACTGGTAGAGGAAGAGCCCCATCAGCAGCGTGACGGCACCCAGCGCCAGCGCCCAGGCCCAACGCAGCAGCAGCAGCAATCCAAAACCGGCGGCGAGGAACAGGGCGGGGAAGAAAAGGTAGAGCGGCGGAAAATGGTGGCTGGCGACGCCGAGAATCACCGTGCCTGCGAGCAGCAGCATGTACAGCGAGATGGCGATCAACCCGGGCAGGCGCAGCAGAGGCGAGCCTGGCTGGGTGGTTCCACCGTTGGGCTGATCCGCAGGAGCAGCTGTGCTGGATTCGACTTCTTTTTCGTCGGTCATAGTGTATGCAGGTAAGCCAGTAGATCCTTGAGCTGGTCATCGCTCAACGGAATTGCCGGCATCATTCCGTAGCCGTGCAGAATGCGATCCGCGAGGCGGTCGTCGGTGGGCGGCGCCCCGCTGGGCATCGAACTCACCTTGGTGAGAGCCTGCAATCCCGGCCCGTGCAGCGGTTTGGTCGTGGTTGGATAGTGGCAGCGCGCGCACTTTGCTTCGAAGACGGCTGCGCCGCGCGCCTGCTGCGCATTCCACTGCGAAGGCGGCATCGAAGGGGGCAGAGGTTTGCAGCCGGTGAGCCCGACCAGAAGCGCTGCCGCAGCGATAGGCAGCGACCCCAGAAGAGAGAGAGCAGGAGTGCGCATTTGCCTTCCATGATACAGGCCCGCACCGAAGCGTCATGACAGGGTGCTCGCCTTACTCGGCCGCAGCAATCGCCTCCACAATGCGGTTGACGGCGTAGACCTCGGCTTCGCTGCCGGGCCGGCGGCCGTTCACCAGGATGGCGAATGCCACCGTCTGGCCGCTCGCTCCCGTGAGATAGCCGGCCAGTCCAGTGGTCTCATTCAGCGTCCCCGTCTTGGCCCACATGTGGCCTGCGAGCGGCGTATTTCTGAAGCGATTCTGGAGAGAGCCATCCACGCCGGCCACCGGCAGGGTTGCGCGCCACTCGTCACCCCAGGGCTGCCGCGCCGCGTACGCCAGCAGCGTGGTGAAGGCTCGCGGAGCGATGCGGTCTTCGGCACTCATGCCGGAGCCGTCGTAGAGAAAAAAATCCCCATCGGGCACGCCGGCGTTCACCATGAACTGCCGCACCACGCGCGCGCCCTGCTCGAAGCTGCCGGCGTTGCCCTCCAGCTTGCCCAGCAGGCGCAGCAGCAGCTCCGCATGCAGGTTCTGGCTGGTCTTGTTGATCACTGTGACGTCCTGCGCGATGGGCGGCGAAATGTGTGCGGCAAGCACCCGCCGCCACTGGCCTTCCCCGGCGATCGTGGTCAGATTTACCGGATGAAACTTGATCGGCTCTGCCCGTTCGCCTGCGAAATCGCCGTTGCCCAGCGGGTCCTTGTGCCGCGAAGTGCTGTTGCCATCGATGGTGATGCCGCGCCCCTGGAGCGCCTTCTTGAACGCGGCGGCGGCGAATTCAGCCGGGTCCTGCACCGCGAGGCTCACCCGCAACCCGTTCGCTGGCGCCGTTCCCCAGGCGCGCACCAGCAGCGACCCAGGATCGCGCCGGATGCCGGGATAAGCCTGCGCCCCTGGCGCGGCCAAGGACATGCGGTTATCCAGCGTGAAGTAATCGAGCGATGGCGTCCATGAAGCTGTCGTCGCGCCTTCCTGATCCGGATCGGCGGTGAGGGTGAGCTGGATCGCATTGTCGTTGAAGGTGAGCGCCGAGACTGGCGCGCCGTAGGCCCATTGCAGGTCGTTCCATTCCCATGCGTGCCCGTAGGGCTCATTCAGAAAAAAGCTATCGTCGCCCACCACGTCGCCGCTGACCGTGCGAACTCCCTCCTGCATCACCGTCTGTGCCATCATGTCGAGCACAGCCATGGAGTCTGTCGCTGCCGCTTCGTTCGCCGGGCGGCTTTCCTCACTCGCTTCCGGGGCGTGCGCAGCCGACGGCTCGGGGTAGGGGTATTGCCGCGCGCTCAGCGAGGGGTCGCCCGATCCCAGCAGAATAATGTTCCCGTGCAGCGTTCCCGATGCGTCCACATCGCCGTCGGCCACCACTTCGGTGGTCCACCGCAGCGTGTTGACCGGCAGCAGGGCGAAGGCTGCCGCGGTGGTGGTCAGCTTGGCCGTCGAGGCCGGCGTGAATAGACGATTCTCATTGAGCGCATAGAGAGATTGTCCGTTCATGGTGGTCACGCTGATGCCGAATTGCGCATGAGCGAGCGCCGGCTCGGCGAGAACCGCGTCGATGCGGCTGGCCAGGGACGTGCCCTCTACGGAGCGGCGGCGTTGCCGGTGACTCTGGGCCAGGATCGACGATCCGGCAATGCACAATGCCAGCGCAGACGCGGCGATGCGGCTGAACAATCTCATGCCCGAGAGTGTAGCAGGCGATCACCGGCGGTCCGGCGTATATCCTCGTTAGGGATGCAAGGAACTTCTCAGTGGCGCTTGCGCACGCGCAGCCTTCAGCTTGGGCTGCGCACGCTGGTGATGGGCGTCGTCAACATCACGCCCGATTCGTTCAGCGATGGCGGCTGTTTCGCGGCCCCGGAGGCGGCGGTGGAGCACGGGCTCGGCTTGCTCCGCGAGGGCGCAGACATTCTCGACCTTGGCGCGGAGAGCACGCGCCCAGGCGCGCAGTCCGCGGTCAGCGCGAATGAAGAGCAGAAACGCCTGCTGCCGGTGATCGAAGGCATCCTGAACGCCGAACCGCGGGCCATCCTCTCTGTCGATACCTATAAAGCCGAAACCGCCCGGGCGGTGCTGGCTGCCGGCGCGGAGATCGTGAACGACGTGAGTGGGTTCACCTGGGACGCGGAATTGGCGAAGGTCTGTGCTCGCAACGGAGCCGGCGTCGTGCTGATGCACACGCGCGGCCGTCCGGAAGAGTGGCGCACACAGCCGCGCCTTGCGCCGACAGCCTTGATGCGCATGGTCCGCGATGGGCTTGCCGCGAGTCTGGAAACCGCGCGTGCGGCAGGGATTCCGTTAGATGCCATCGTTCTGGATCCCGGCTACGGCTTTGGCAAGCGATTGGAAGAGAACTACGCGCTGCTGGCGCGCCAGGCGGAGTTGCTCCATCTGGGCCGGCCCTTGCTCGCGGGCCTGAGCCGCAAGTCTTTTTTGGGACATACCCTCGCGCCGCTCTTTGCCGGCGAGCCGGCGCCGCCCCGGGCCCGGGAAAACGCCAGCCTTGCGGCGCTTACCGCCGCGATTCTCAACGGAGCCTCCATCGTGCGGGTCCACGAGGTGCGCCCCGCAGCAGAAGCTGCGCGCATCGCCGATGCCCTCCGCGCCGCGCACGCCGATTGAATGCGCTTTTACACTGGAAGGAACGCTATGTCATCGTCCCCGGCTGCTCTCGATACCATCGCCGCGATCTCCACGCCTCCCGGGCGCGGCGGCATCGGCATCGTGCGCCTGACCGGGCCTGAAGCTCTCTCCATCGGTGCCGAACTGGTCGTCCTGCGGGGGCCGCTGGAGCACGCCCGCGCGCGCCTGGCCGAGGTGCTCGACGGCTCCGGCAGCCAGGCCGCGCGCATCGATGAAGCGGTGGTCACGTTCTTTGCCGCGCCCAACTCCTACACCGCCGAAGACGTGGTGGAGATCGCCGCGCATGGCTCACCCATCGTCCTGAACCTGCTGCTGCGCCGTGCCCTCGATCTCGGCGCTCGGCTGGCCCATCCGGGAGAGTTCACGCAGCGCGCCTTCCTCTCCGGCCGGCTCGATCTCACCCAGGCCGAGGCGGTGCGCGACCTCATCGAGGCGCAGACGCTCACCCAGGCGCGCCAGGCCGCCAGCCAGATGGGCGGAGCCCTCAGCCGCCGCGCCGCACCGGCCAAACAGGATCTGGTGGAACTGATCGCGCTGCTGGAGGCGGGCATCGACTTTGCCGAGGACGATGTGGAGGTTACCCCCGGGGAAGAGATCGCGCGGCGCATCGAGGAACTCAAACCGGCGCTCGTGGCTCTGGAAGCCTCCTTCGCCCGCGGCCGCATCATTCACGACGGTCTCACGCTGGCCATCGTGGGCCGCCCCAACGCCGGCAAAAGCTCGCTGTTCAACCGTCTGGTGGAACGTGATCGCGCCATCGTGACGGCGACGCCGGGTACCACGCGCGACCTGGTTACCGAGCGCATCTCGCTCGACGGCATTCCCCTCGAACTGGTGGATACCGCCGGCCTGCGCGAGGGTCTGGAAGAAGCCGAGCAGATCGGCATCGCGCGTAGCCGCGAGGCCCTGGCCGATGCGGCGCTGGTGCTGGTGGTGCTGGATGCGATGCAGCCGCTCAATGAAGAAGAGCATCGCCTGCTGGCTGCGGTAGAGGGCCGGCCCGCGCTGGTGGTCCTCAACAAGTCCGATCTGGCGCCTGCGCCGGCCGCCCGGCCGGCCTGCGCCAACCTCATCGCGCTTCCCACCTCGGCGCTTACCGGCGAAGGCATCGAGGCTCTGCGCGAGAAGATTGTGGAACTGGCCACCGGGGGCGCCGCCGCCGAGCCCGGCCTGCTGACCAACATGCGCCAGCATGACGCGATTGTGACAGCCCTCGCCGCGCTGGCGGACGCCGAGCGCGCCAACGCAGCCAGAATCCCCCACGAGATGATCCTTCTGGATCTCTACCGCGGGCTTTGGGCTCTCGATTCCCTGACCGGCCAGACCACCCCCGACGACATTCTCAACCTGATCTTCTCCACCTTCTGCATCGGCAAGTAGGTACCAAAAATGTATCAATAATTAACAGAGTTACTCTTCAGCATTTGCCACTCAAAAGTATGGCGCGGAACCACCCCTGCCGGGAGTCCGCAGCGCGCAGAGGCAGGAGCGATTGCGGGAATCGGGTATTACCGGGAGAAGGTCAGGCCGTTTCTTGTCCCGATCACCGTCCAGCGGCCATCCCAGCGGCCTCCCGGCGTTTGTTGCCCGGTGGAATAGACAGTTCCGGCTCTGTCCGTAGCGAAGATCTGCAGCCTTCCGTCCCCGGTGTTACCGGCGGCCAGGGCAGAATCCGTTAGCTTGGGGGCGGCGGTTCCCGAGAGCGCTGTCCAGGCTCGTTGCCAGTGGCCGATTTTCGCCTGTGCGGTCCTGTAGATCTTCCCGTCGGAAGCCGTGCAAATCACCTCGAAGCGGCCGTCCGAATTCTGCAGGGCGACGAACCGGGAAGCCGGGGAAGCGGCGCGGAGCACCGGCAGCGCCGTCCAGCTTCCCCAGGAACGACCGGGCGAATTCTGAGCGAGCGTCCAGAGATCTCCGCCATGGGGGCCGGGGCTGACGCCGAGGGCGAAGACGGATAGCTTTCCGGCCAGGGTTCTGCCCACCTGCAGGCCGGGCTGGAGAATCTGGCGGGGGGGCGCGCCGAGGCGGGACCATTGCACCTCCCAGTGATTGTCGAGGGTTTGCCCGATTTGCCACAGCGCCGGGTGCGCACTCCGATCGAGGGCAAAGACAGCGACTCTGCCGTTGAGATTGGCGGCTACCGCGAAGCCCTGTTGGACTCCGCCGGCAAGCTTTGCCAGTCTTTTCCACGGCGCCCAGGCCACGCCCGGCGCCGCTTCGGTTGCCATCCACAAATGGCCGGATTCATCGAGGCCGAAGATGCTGAGGCTGCCATCGGCATTCTGCGCCGCCCGCAGACCGCTCAGGGAGGGCGCCTCACCTCGCAGGAGCACCCACGGGCTCCAAGCGCCTCCTTGAGGCTGCTGGTGTGCCGTGTAAACGCCCTTGGCGGTGGCGGCGAATGCCTGGAGGGTATTGTCCTGATTGCGGGCGATGGCCCAGCCACCCTTGACGGGCGGCAGGTCAGCCGAGAATGCGTCGCTCCAGTGACTCCAGGGAGTCGCGGCGGTCTTCGGGCCAGCTTGTTGCCAGGCGTGCCAAAGCCGTCCCTGCCGGCCGGCTGCGAAGAGCTCAAGCGCACCGTTCTGGTTCATGCCGACCGGCCCGCTGTAGAGGCTGCCGGCGTGGAGGCGGACGATCACGGCCGTCGCAGGTGCGACGGCCAGCGTGACCGTTCCGGAGGTTTCGGGGCTGTGCGGAGTCCAGACGCCACGCCACTGCTCGCCGCTACTGGCAATGCCGGCGCCGCCGAGCTGCGCAGCGAGGCGGCCGGCATCCCCTGCAAGTCCAGAGGAAAGCGTCAGGGTCGCGACGCTCGCCTTCGCGAACGGCAGCCCTGCCGGGCGAAGGGTGACCTGGGCGCGATGGTCGGGCTGGTTGCCCTGCGTCTTGTTGATCACGGTGATGTAGAGGTCCTGCCCCGCGCGCACCGCATATGCCGTCAGGCTCCAGTCCCGGGGCGCGTGAAGGGCGCGCACGGAGGTTTCCAGCGGGTAGCCGTGGCCGCCCATGTTGAAGGCCTTGATGCCGTACCCTTTGGGGGTCACGTAGTAGTCCGCGCAGGGGCCGGGCCGGCAGACTCCCGGCGCCTTCCAGGTGTTGTGCCGGGGGGCCAGGGTGTCGGTATAAATCCACTGGTTGTTGTGGAAATTGACTCCGCCGGCGCCGTGCTCGGCCCACCAATGCATGTAATCGAGGGCCCACAAGGCGGAAGCGAACGAGTTGCTCCCATCGGGAACGCCACCCAGGTAGTCGTTCGATTCGGTGAGCCGGAAGTCGACTCCCAGCTTGCGAATGGGTTCGTAGTCGTATTTGTAGAGCCAGGCGTAGGGGGTATAGACGAGTTGCTGGTCGTGGGGAATGCCGGGCGGCTGCACCGGTTCCGGGAGAATACCGTCGCCCTGCAGCCAAGCGGGCGAGAGCATGTCGGCGATGCCTTCGGCGGCGCTGAGACGGTAGGCGCCGGAAACAAATTGGCCGCCCACATAGTAATGGCCATAGGAGCTGCGGAAGTTGATCTTCGGATCGCTCCGTTCGCAGGCCGCCAGCAGCTCCGGCCACGCGGCGCTGGTAAAGAATGATCCGCACACGTTGCCGGTGAACTGTGAGGCGCGCGTGTACGAGAAGGCATCCGGACCGGCGACTGGAACGTGGGCCAATCCGGGAAGCGCGGTGATGGTGGCCATGTAGTTCCGCCATTCCTCCAGGTAGGAGGGAAAGGCGCTTCCTGCATTGGTCATCGCCTGGGAGATGCCGGCCTCGTACATGAGCGGATCGCGGATCACCAGCGGCGGGATAGCTAGGCCAGCGCGCGACTGGGCGCACTGCGGATCGTCGTCCCGGCAGGAGCAACCTCGGCCTGCGACACATGCACAGGCGCTGCCGTCGGTACAGAAGCTGTGAGCCGTGTGGTAGTCGTCTTCATTGCCGGTGCTCAGCGCGGCGATGTTGGCTGCATAATGGCTCCAAAGGTAGTGGGCGGTTTCCGCGCTCTGTTGTGCCAGGCCGGGAATGTCGCAGGCGGCCGGATTGATCAGCCGGAACTGGTAGATGATCTTGAGATGGGCCTGGCGGGCGAAGTGGAAGAGCGCATCGAGGTCGGCATGGGTGGGAAAAGGCGTCTTGCAGCCGTCTCCGGTTGCGGCGCCGACGCGCAAGCTCTTGATGCCCATTTGCTGAAAGAGCGCCAGGGGTTGCGGATTCGCCTGGGGATCGAAGAGGTGGACGCCCGGCGCCAAGCCATTGGCGCCCGGCATAAGACTGGTAATTTCAAAACTCAGACCGGCAAAGTCCGGCGCGATGGGCGTGCGCTGCGCCAGGTTTTGGGAATCGGCGTTCACTGCGATTTCTACTTTAGTCTGGGCGGGCAAACAGACCGGCAGTGACATCAGAGCCCAGGTCAGATAGGTAGTTACTTTTCGCTTCACGTCTTTCTCCGACTGAGAGTGCTTGTGCGGCCGCGCATTCCGGGGGCAGCGCACCAAAAGCGTGCTCGCCGCCAGATCGGCGCAGCGCACGCAGGAAAGAGAAGTCCGGCTTGCGCGAGGGCGCAGGCCGATTCGATGGGGAAGGTCGTGCCCCCTTCAAGAGGGGCAGGTCATCGGGTTGTCTTGTCTGTAGGAGACCTATCTTTAGGGCTGCCCGGGATAAAAGGCGAGCCCTGCGCCTCCAAAGCTAGCCCACCCGTTCCAGCCGCCACCCGAGGTGGGTTGCCAGTCCGACCAGACCGCTCCGCTGCTATCCACGGAGAAGAGCTGGATGCGCTCATCCTGTGTGCTGCTGGCGACCAGATGTGGATCAAGGGCACTCCCACCCATATCGGTCCAGTTGCCGCCAATGCGCAGATTCTTGATACTCAGGTTCTGAAACAGCGTGGTGAGTTGGGTGTTATCAGGAGTCCAGAAGTTGCCATTGACTCCGCCTTGATCGACATTGGAGGTAACGGTAGCGGTTTCAAAACCGAGTCCGGAGAAGTCCTGCGGAATCGTATAGTTGCGTGAGGTGGTGTCCACCGTGACCGTGGCCGTTTGCCCGTAGATGCATCCCGTGCTCAGAACTATCGACGCGCCCAGCGAAGCGTATTGCATGATTCCGCACGTACCTCGCATACATCTCCTCACGACTATGAATGGCTCTGGCGTGGCGCTCCCTGTCTCGGCAATACTGTTCCGAGACAGGGAGAACGAAGGATTAGAAGAAGAACTTCATGGCGAGCTGGCCGATGCGATATCCATTGCGGTCGCTCGTGATCTTACTGAAGTTAGTTGAGTTGGTGAAGTTCAATTGAGGCCCTGGGTTGTTGAACTGTGGGTGATTGAGCGTATTGAATGTTTCCAAGCGGAATTGCAAGGATGTTTCACCACCGGTTGTGAAGTTCTTAAACAGCGACGCGTCCAAATTGTAGAAGCCTGGGCCGCGCACCTGTTCCGCTTTTCCGCCCAGGGGTGAGAAGTCTCGCTGGCCAATGACCGTGGCCGCGGGAGGTTCCGCAAAGGCGCTGGGATTCAGCCACTGATCGATGTTGTGCGGGCCGGCATAGGGATTTTGGCCGGCGATCCGGTTGGCATTGCAGCCGTAATCTGCGGTGGTTGCGGTGGGACACCCAATGTTAAATGGCTGTCCGCTCTGGTAGGTATAGATGTAGTTGAAATCCCATCCCCCGATCAGGGCGTTCACCAGGCTGCCTGCCCCGCTCAGGAACGCGCGCCTTCTCCCAAACGGCAATCCATATTCTCCTGCAACGTGCACAACGTTTCGGGTGTCGTTTTTGCATAGTGCGTAGTCCGGCCCGATGCCGAAGCCCGGTAACCACTCGGCACGAAAGCCGCCGAGAAGTTCGCCATTGCTGGTGTCCGTAGCCATACATTTGGAGAACGTATAGTTCGCTAGCAAAACGAGATTGTCTTTGAACTGATGCTGATAGACGGTCTGCAGAGAGTTGTAATTACTGACCGCCTGGGTAATGACATCCTGCATGTTCGCGGCAAAGGCTGGGAACGGCCGGTAGCTGGTCGGATTGGTTCCTGGAGGCAGAATCACCTGGGGTGAATTCTGCTGCCCATAGGCATCTCCATTTCGTCCTAAGGTTCCTACGTATCCAGTCTGAATGGAGTCACGGGTGGTGAATTGATACTGGAGAGTAAGATTCGCCGTTTCCACCAGCGGCGTTTTGTAGTTGTATTGCTTGCCGAAGAGAGATAGCCCGTTGCCGGTTACCAATGATGGGTCCTGCAGATTGATAGCTGCAAAGGTGGTTTCGAGTGTCGCTACCTGGCCATTGGGCAGCGTGTCGGGAGTTTGGGAAGTCAGACTGGGATTGCTGATAAGAAACTGAAATGGGTAGTTAGTGCCCATGGTGCTGCCGTATCCTACGCTGGCAAAGGCGCCGTAGGATATGCCATATCCGGCACGCAGAACCAGGTTGGGGCGCAGACGCCATGCCGCGCCCAGCCGCGGCCCAAAGTTACTGAGTTGCCCCTTATTGACTCTCAGGCCGGACAGACAATCCACCTGGATGTTGTATGTCGCCAGCAGCGCATTGAAGGCGGTTGAGCGTGGCACGGAACATCCCTTTTTCGTCATGTAATAAGTGCCTCCGGCTCCGTCACCTCCTGCTTGCTGGAAGTTCGCCTGGTTGCCGTTGCTTTCTCCGTAGGGTGAGGAATAATCCCAGCGCAGGCCGAGATTAAAGGTCAGGGATGGCGTAATACGCCAGTTGTCTTGCACGTAAGCTGCAAAATAGCCTGCGAAATATCTGGTCTGCGCCCAGTTGGATCCTTGGTAACTGCTCAAGCCGCCGAGATTGGAGATTCCACCTGACACCAGCGTCGCTCCGGGCGCAAGAAGCAGATCGGAAATACCTAGCTCTTTGCTGTTTTTGTTGGGGATGTCGGAGTACATCCCGGTAAAACCGAATTCTCCTTTGCTGTATGCCGGCTGAACAATGTCTCCGCGAATATGGTTCAGCTCAAACCCCATGCGGAACTCGTGCTTTCCGTGAATCTTGGTCACATTGTCGAAGAGTTCCAGGGCGGTGTCGGTTTGCAGGGTAGGCATATAGCGGCGCCCCCCGAAACTGGTGAAGCCGCTGTAGTCGATGGTCGGTAAGCCGCCGTTTCCGGCGATCTGCGGGATGCCTTGAATCCCATACTGCGCAGGGATGCCCGCGGTATTGGCGGTTGGCATCTCCAGGGTATTTCCTACGTGGTCATATCCGCCCGTCACATCGTTTTCGAAGGTTGGCGAAAATACGTGCGTGTAATTCAGCACCAGTTCGTAATGAGGCGCGAGGTTGACCGGGTTGATTTGCAACGCTCCGCCGGCGATGCCGGGGAACGGCTGATAGGAAGCGGTGTCCTGATAGCTATGGCTGAATGCGCCCCAAAGTATATCTTTCTGGCTTAAATCCTCATCGATCCTGAGGTCGTATTGGTCAGTGTAGGAAATTGCGGACGGAACAGTGTAGTAGTTATTGAGCAGGGCCCCAGTATTCGTCGGCGCCGGCAGAAGTTCGAGCAGAGCAAGTGAATTGTTATCGATCCTTGATTGAGGAATCACATTCAGGCTGGAAACGGGAACTTTGCTGAAATCGGTGATGCCGCTCAGCGGTCCCCCGGGCCGATAATTGGCGGCATCACAGCCGTTGGAGCCAGAACAGTTATAGAAAGGATCGCGAACATATACCGTGCTGCTGCCGGTGTTCGGTAAGCCGCTAATCGGGTCGACAGCTCCTGGCGCCACGGCGCGTGTAGTCGCCGGATCGAGGACCGTTCCGTGGGGGATGACGCGACCCAAGCCGTCGATACTCGAGCCCTGGTTGCCGGTCACTCCATCCGGGTTGCCGGCAATCAGATCCTGCAGGTTGGCGTAATTGTTTTGAAAGCTGTTACGCATGGCATTGGTGGGCACCGTAAACGCGGGGAATGCGGCCTGCTGGGTTAGATTTGTACGCTGGTAATCGAAAAAGAAGAAAGTCTTATCCCGGCCGTTATAGATTTTGGGGAGGAAGATGGGACCGCCGACCGTCCCACCGAATTGGTTCTGCCGGTACATCTGCCGAGCCTTACCGTTCTGTTTGTTGAAATAGTCGTTGGCATTCAGGGCTTCGTTGCGGAAGTATTCCCAGAGGTCTCCCTTGATCTGGTTGGTGCCCGACTTGACCAGCGCATTGACCACTGCCCCGGCGAACTCGCCGAATTCCGCGCTGTTGTCGCCATCTTCCAGCTTGAACTCCTGAATGGCGTCCGGGACCGGAGCCACGCTGACCCCTCCAAAGACTTCCGAATTGTCGTCAATGCCGTTCAGGCGATAATCCACTTGAACTTGGCTCACGCCATTGACCCAGAGCTGCGTTGGGTTTTCCGATGAAGCGGAGACTGGCGTAATCGCACCGGCGGAAATTTGCGCCAGCGATAGCCAGTTGCGTCCGTTCAAAGGCAGGTCGTTTACCGACTCCTCGGCAACGGTCTGTCCCAGCGAGGCGTCTTGCGCTTGCAACAGGGGTGCGGCGGAGGTGACGGTGACCTCCTGGCTCACATTGCCCAATTGCAGAGAAATGTCGGCCGTGACTACGGACTGCACGTGGACCTGAATTCCGGTTAACACATAGCTCTTGAAGCCGCTGGCATCCGCCTTCAGGGCGTAGGTGCCCACAGGCACCCCTTCCAGCACATAGGTGCCGCTGGAGGTGGAGCGGGTGCTCTGCACCACCCGGGTAGCTTCATTGGTGAGCGTGATGGTGGCATTGCCGATCACCGCTCCGGAGGGATCCTTGACCGTGCCGGCCACTCCGCCTGCGGCGGTTTGCGCCGACGCCGAAGTGGCGAGCATGGTGAGGAGTACGACACCGGCAAAGAGCACTGCATTGCGAATTCTACTCATCTGGTTTTCTCCGTCCTGCTTCCGCAGGAACACACTAGGAAGCCCCGGTCTGGCAGGAGGGGCAGGGAAAAGCGCGCCGGGGTTTCCCCGGATTTGGCTCCAATCCGAGTCCCGATTGAAGCTCCATGAGCAAACTGTCGAGTGGACTTTACCGGCAGGGATAGAGCGAGTCAAGGAACCGGAAGTTAAAAGCTGCACCCGCGGGAGGGTGAGCCGGGAGGAGTTGTAACTGATTGGAAACAGATCAGATGATTCCTGCTTGGAGCGCGCCGGGAGGCTCCCTGGGGCTCTCTCAAAAGCTGAAAAATCGAACTCAATTCCTAAAAGCTGGCGCTTTCACGCCGCAGCCCGCCGCGAAGCGCGGTTGGATCCGGGATGGCCTGGGGAAATCGCGAGGCGTTATGATGAGGACCGGAAAGCGAATCGCCATCCGATGTCCCCGCTGCTTGGTTCGATTCCGCTGCCGGACACCGGGCTTGGTCAGCCTTTCTCGTCCCCAAAGCCTGGGAACCGGGAATCGGATTGGTGCGCATTTGTGCTCCGGAGCGGGTGCGGCTTCTGCGGCCGAACCGGAGGACAGCAGGAGAGGGAAGGATGCGGCCGATCGCCGGTCGGGCATCCTTTCTTTAGGCAACAGGGTACGGTTCTGGAAGGTCCGCGCCAGGGGGATGGGCGAGAGAAGCAGATGCAGACACACGAGGAACTGGAGGCTGGAACTTATTACCAGTTCGACACTTACCTGCTCGATCGGGATGCGAGAACGCTGCGCTGCGCGGGCAGACTTGTCGAGCTGACCCCCAAGGTTTTCACGACCCTGCTGGTGCTTGTCGAAAACCGCGACAGGGTGCTGACGAAGGATGAGCTTCTCACCCTGATCTGGCCGGATCAGTTTGTCGATCAGTCCAATTTGAGCCAAAACATTTCGGTGTTGCGCAGAAGCCTGGGAGAAGCCGAAACCGGCAAGAAATATATTGCGACTTTCCCGGGACGCGGCTATCGCTTTGTGGGGAGCGTAGAGGTAAGACAGCGCGATGCGGACCGCGGCGCAATCTCCTCGGCAGGTCCCGCGGCGCCGGCTGGCGAGACGGTTCTCGCTGTCGCTGCCCAAGATCGATTTTCCCCTCCGTCTGTTCGTCCGAAAAGCGTTCGGATTCCCTGGAATCCTCGAAGCGTGGTCAGGGCCTGTGTGCTGGCGATGGCGGTGATCGCCGCATTCGCCATCGGCATGGAGATGCGGCGCGCCCGGCCGAGCCCGCCTGCGGGCAATGGGCCGGTCAAGGTGTATGCCCGGATGGATGCGGGACTGACGCAGCCCGCGTGGTCCCGGGATGGGAGCAAGCTGGCCTTTGTGGCTGTGGATTTGAGCGGCGGTCAATCCTCTCTGTATGTTCAGTCGCGGGGGGATCTCCAACCGCACAAGCTGCTGTCCGACTCCGGCCAGTTCAGCAGCCCGGCCTGGTCTCCGGACGGCAGGCAGCTCGCCTTCCTGCATTTTGCGCCAGACGCTGCGGACCTGGTCCTCTACGATACGCAAAGCAGGACCTCCAGAATCCTGACGAAGCTCTTCGCGCACCGCTATGGCTTGAATTACCGTCATCTCGATTGGTCTCCGGATGGGAAGTTCGTGGTGGTCGACGACAAGAACCAGGATTCCGAGCCGTTCAGCCTCTACCTCATTTATCTGGCGAGCGGCCAGAGGGTTCGGCTGACTTATCCGGATTCCGACATGATTGGAGATATTTCGCCGAGCGTGTCGCCGGACGGCGCCAGCGTCGCCTTTGTTCGAGACATCGACCACTTTGAACAGGATGTCTATGTAACGAGCGTCCGAGGAAGGACTTACCGGCGCATTACCGCGGCTCACACCCTGATCAGCGATGTTGGCTGGGAGACCGACAAGGCGCTGGCGTTCGCCGCGGATTACGGAAAGGGCTTCAGGTTTTGGCGCGTCGACCTGGCGAAGCAGCCTGCGCAACCGGCCTTGGCCTCGCGGGTGGACTCTGAGCGCGCCTTGCAGTTCTCTGTTGCGCAGAGGGGAAGATGGGTGGCCTTTTCGAATTACGCTCCCAATCTTGAAATCTGGTCTCTCGATCTGCGCAAGCCTTCCAACCGCTGGGTCTCCGTGGTCCAGGCTCCGGGAGAAAGCATTCGGCCCGAGCTTTCGCCCAACGGCAAACTTCTTGCCTTTTTGTCCAACGCATCCGGGCAGTTTCAGATCTGGGTAAGCGGGGTGGACGGCACAAGCGCCTGGCCGGTATCCACGGGCGTGCTCGTCCCCGCGTCGTTCTGCTGGTCCTTCGATGGCAAGGCGCTAATTTTTTCCCCGCAACATGTTCCCGGTCTCTACGAGGTTCCGCTGCACGGCGACTCCGCGGTCCGGGAAATCAGCTCGGTGTATACCGATCCCCGCGCCGCGAGGGACGGGAAGTCGCTGTTTGCGCGGGCGCATTTCTTTCTCTATCGCGTTCCGCTCCGGGGCGGCAATGCGCAGGAGATGACCGAGCAAGGCGGGGCGCCGATCGCGCAGTCGGCGGATGGCCGCTATTTGTATTTTCCGCAAGGGCGAATGAGCACCACCATTGCCCGACTGGACCTGCAAACGGGCCATCAGGAGGAATTAATTCATGCGCTCCTGCCTGGATACTCTGACACCTGGGCTCTGAGCTCCGGAGGGATTTTTTTCCTTGGACAGGAATACGATCAGCCGGGCATCCGGTTTTTCAACTTTGCCACCGGCGGCGAGGAACACGTTGCCGATCTCCCGGGAGAACTGCCCCCGGTTGAAATGTCTGGCTTTGGGATTTCTCCAGACGGGAAGAGCATTTGGGCGGTTCGCGCCGATCCGATGCCGTCAGACATCGAGATCACGAGCTTGCCGCCCAATTGAATTTATGCCGATGCTCGTGCCTGCGCGGATTCGGCATCGGTGTAGAACGGCTTGGCCGGTGCCGAGAGGTGGGGAAAAGGGGCGTCGATTTCCGTGGCCCAACCATGCATGACTATCGGCGCAACGCTCGACGGCAGGGACGCAATCCGGCTTACGTGCAAGCGCCTCGCATTGGAAAATAGCCGCCTCCTGCTGCTGCGGCTCAGTGCGAAACGGCTCCCGACTTCAGGCTGATGTCGCTCGGCGAAGGCTGCGGCCGCCAAAGGTAAGTGGCCACCGAGCCGGCAGGAAGAGACGCAGCAAAACTCCGGCCCTTCCACTCAACCGAAAACTCTGCTGCGGTGCTGGCTTGATTCAGCACCAGCAAAACGATCGAGCGATCGGGATTCTGGAATGCGACGCTCTCCAGATTGCCGGTTCCTTGCCTGGTCGAGCCAATGCGGACAGCGCCCGGATGCACAAACCGGCTGGCTTGGCCGATGGCGTAGTAGTCCACCGTGTAGATGAGTTTGTGGGGCGTGTCGCGCCTGTCCACCGTGATAAACGCCCGGCAGTTGTGGCAGCCGCCCGCGTAGGGACCATTCTTTTCATCCAGCACCAGTCCCCACAGCACCACCGCCTTTGCCCAGTTGCGGGTTGAGTCGATGACCAGGTGCTCGGTGTCTGCCAGCAGATTGCCCTTCTGCCAGTCCCCGCCCGAGCACTCTGTCATCCAGATGCCCTTGTGCGGAAAGCGCTCGTGGACCGCGTCCTGTGCGGACGCATCACCGCCGTAGCAATGGAAAGCCGATCCGACTGTGTAGCGCTTCGCCGCCGGATCCGAGAGTACCTCCAGCGCGTACTCGGGATGATCCCAGTTGTGATCGTAGGCGAGAAGGATCTGCGGATGGCCGGCCGCGGCCAGTGCCGGCCCGACGAAATTGCCGATGAGCTTTGTCGCCTGGGCCGCAGGCAGAAGCATGCCAGGATAATCCTTGGTCTCATAGAGCGGCTCATTCTGCAGTGACAGGTACTTCACAGGAACCCCGGCTTCTTCGTATGCCTGCACGGAGCGAACGAGGTAAGCAGCAAAATCCTTCGCCGCATCCGCGCGCAGAGAGCCGCCGATCATTGAATCGTTGGTCTTCATCCACCCTGGAGGACTCCATGGCGAAAGCATCACGCGAATGGCGGGATTCAGAGCGAGGGCCTGGCGCATGGCCGGCAGGACGTACTCGCGATCGTGGGCGATCGAAAAGTGCGCAAGCCCGGCATCGCGCTGACCCGGCGGCATGTCGTCGTAGCTGTAGTGATTGCGCGCAAGATCGGATGCGCCAAGCGGCACGCGCACAAAGCTGATCCCGATTCCCTCTTTTCCATCAAAGAGACGCCGCATCGCTTTGTCGCGCTGAGCCGGTGTCAACTGCTTCTCCAGCAGCCACGCCGAAGAGTCGGTCATGGCGGCTCCAAAGCCATCCATGGTCTGGTAGCGCGCACCGTCGTCCACCACGATCGCGTTCTTGCTGCCAGGACCGGCCCCAAAAGCGAGCGTCGGCTTTGCCGTCAGTGCGTCGTGGAGATCGGGAGTGGTTTGAATCACCGAAACCGTCTGGCCGCAAGCTGCCGCGGCTGAAGCGGCGCAGAGCATCAAGAGGACCTGCTTATGGAACCAATTCGACATGGGCGTGCTCGTCTTCTTCAGTTGGAGTCAATCTACACCGTTCCTCGCCTGCGGGCTTGCTTGCGAAGACGCACAGAGGCTCACCGCCGCGTGGTCCGCGGGAGGAAAGGTGGCTGGTGGAAAGGCGCCGCCCGGAGCAAGATTGGCGATTTTGTTCCGGGCGAATTGTGGCAGGAAAGGCGGGCCACAAAGGCCCGCCTTTCCCTTGATTAGAAGTCGATCCGGGCGCCAAGCTGGATGACGCGCGGACCGCCCGGCCCTGCCTGGCTCCACATGCTGGTGGGCTGGTTCCAGCTGGAGTCGAGCGAAACCGACTCCGGCGTGTACGTGCCGCCGCTGTAGCTCGGTAGCGTCAGGTTCGCGCCCAGATCGTGGCTGGCGAAGTTCGGATGGTTGAAAACGTTGTAGGTCTCGCAGCGGATCTGCAGAACGGCGCGTTCCGCTTGCCCCAGCGGGAAGTTCTTGAACAGCGACATATCCCAGGTCTGCATGCCGCCATCGCGCAACTTCTCGGGAGTGCCCTTATACGGCTGGCCGATCTTGGGCAGAATGGGCTTGCCCGTGGAGTCGATGCCCAGGTACGCGGGGGGAATCTTGCTCCACTGCCGGCCGCCCGTCAGTTGGCTCCCCTGCACCCAGAATGGCGTCCAGGTCGGCGTGCCCGTCATGAAGTTGGAGACGCCGGAGAGCTGATAACCGTCCGTGATCATTCCCAGCACGCGGGAGCCGCCCAGGAAACGCGCCACGGCAGGCAGATCGTAGACGTAGTTGATGGCGGCCACATGCGTGCGGTCCCAGCCGGCCACCTGGTAGTTGTACTTGCGCGGGTTGAAGGGATCCACGTAGCTCTCGTCCGCAGTCGACGTGGTCATGGACTTCGACCACGTGTAGACCGCGCCGGCAGTCAGCCTGTGCCCGAATCGCCGTTGCAGCGAGGCCTGAAGCCCGTTGTAGTTCGACGTGCCGTCGAACTTGTAATACTCCAGTTGATCGTAGCCCCAGAACGGTGCCAGGTAGTTATCCGGATACGCATACTGGCCGCTGAAGCTGTAGCCGGCGGCTGCGTATTCCGGCGGAAGGTTCGGCTCTACGTCCGGCACTACCCCGCCCTGAAAGTTCGCCGGATTCTGCGCGGCCTTCGTGAACGTGGTCCCGTAGGGGATCGTGTTGATATCCCGCGCCGTCACCAGGTGGCGCGACATGGTCCCTACATAGGCCACATCCAGCGCAAAGCCGGAGCCGAGATCCCGCTGGATGCCGAGGCTGAAGCTGTACACCGTCGGCACCTGGCCGGCCCTGTCTGCGCCGATGATGCCCGAGAGCACTCCCGGCGCGTTTTGCGGCGCGCTCTGAATGGCCGAAAGCGGCAGATAAGTCGGCGCGGTGATGGACGGAGTTGTTACGTTCATCGGGTTGGTGAAGGTGGGATTGAAGACCAGGTTTCCCTGCTCGCGATCGTGCGACATGCCGAAGCCGCCGCGCAGCACGCCCTTGTGATCGCCGATCGGATCCCAGGCAAAGCCCACGCGCGGTTCCACCATGATGCCGCGAGAGTTCCAGCCGCCCTGCGGCAGCGTCCCGTTGGAAGCGAATCGCATGCCCGTCAGCGGGTTGCCGCTGTTGGGAATCGGATTGCCATTGGTGTCGATCTGCACGCCCGCCGAGCGAACGTAGGCGCTTGGATCGAACAGCGCAATCTGGTTCTTGGCATCGAATTGCGGAGGAATCCAGACGAATCGCATGCCGTAGTCCAGCGTCAGCCGCGGCATCACCTGCCAGGTGTCCTGCGCATAGAACTCAAGCTGGTTGTAGCGGAAGTAGCCCCGCGGCCGCGCGCTCGACTGATCGAAGCTCGAGAAATAGCCGAGCAGAGCGCTGGCAAACGGAGAGCCGGTGGCCGGATCGCAGGCACGCACGTTGTTCGAGGTCGCGCAGTTGTTGAAGTTGAACTGGCCGTTGTAGTTGCCCCAGGCCGGCTGGTCCTTGCGGCTGCGTTGGTAAAAGATGCCGAACTTGAAGCTGTGACTCCTCTTGATCCAGGTCAGGTTGTCGTTCACGTTGATGGTGGTGTTGGCCTGGAACCAGGGATTGGCTCCGTAATACGACCAGGGGTAGTTCTGGCCGTTGCCGCTGTAGCTGATGTCCGGAATCGATGTGTCGGAGGTTACCGCATACAGCAAGGGAAGATTCACGTTGTTCTTGCCGACGCTCAGGTTGCCGTTGTTGCTGGTCCAGGTGGTGCGATAAACGCTCGGTCCTACCGTCAGCTCGTTCAGCAGGTTCGCCCGGATCGTGCTGGTCAAGTCAGCCGCCAGATTCCATCCCGGCTGAGTTTCCACGCAGCCGCCGACGATTTGCAGCGTTCCCATGCACTGCAGGATGCCGGTCTGCATCGGCGTGATCGTGGATTCGCGGTTACCCGTCCAGCGAACGAAAAAGCGCTCATTGGGGTTGATCTGGTAATCGACGCGCGCAATGAACTCCTTGCGCGGATCGTTGAAAGAGACGTTGTCAATGCGGTTGTAGAGGAACTGCGTGGTGCCGTAGCTGCTCACGTTCGGCTGCGCGTACAGGTTCATGATCGACTGCATGGACGTGTCGATCGATCCCGACGGAATGGTATTGCCGGAGTACGGCGTCGTCGTGCCGGGCTGATAGATCGTGATCGGCTGGCCGCTGCTGTCATAGCTCTGCGAGAAGTTGCCCTGCCGCTCGGCCGTCGTCGGCACATAGTAGGAATTCGTGCCGGCCGGAACCAGTTGCTGGTAAAACTCGTTCGACCAGAAGAAGAACAGCTTGTCCCGCTTGATCGGGCCGCCGACATCGTACCCTTCGGTGTTGTAGCGGTAAAGCAGCTTGGGGATGTCGTTGTGGTTGTTATACCAGCCGGTTGCGTTCATGCCGTCGTTGCGATGGAAGAAGTGAACGCTGCCATGGAGGTCGTTGGTGCCGCCCTTCGACGTCACGGCGATCTGCCCGCCCGAAGCCTTGCCGAACTCCGCAGCGTAGTTCGACGTGAGCACTTTGACCTCGGCAATCGAATCCACGTTCATGGTCACTTGCGTGCCGCCGTTGTCGCCGGTATCCACGTTGGAGGAGCCGTCAAGCGTGAACTCGTGCGAGTTCTGCCGCGTGCCGTTGATGCTGTAACTGCTCAGCCCTCCCGTTCCCGAGGCGGCAAACGCGCCTACACCGGATACGCCCGGAATCAGCCGCAGGTAGTCCAGCACGTTGCGCCCGTTCATGGCCACATCTTTGAGCTGCTTGCTGGTGATCACATCGGAGCGGTCTCCGGAATCGGACTGGATCTGCATCTGGCCGGTGTTGGCCGCCACCTCAACCGTGGCGGTGGCCGAACCTACCTGAAGCGCCAGATCGCCGGCATTGAGGCTGGAGCCGGCCATCAGAATCAGTCCCGATTTCCGAAAGGTCTGAAACCCCTGCGCCGTTACCTCCAGGGTGTAGTTGCCAGGCGGCAGGTTGGGCAGCGCGAAGGTGCCGGCTTCGGAACTCGTTGTGGTGCGTACCACGCCGATGTTCATATCCGTTGCCGTGATGGTCGCGTGGGGAACAAACGCCCCCGTTGCATCCTGGACGGAACCCAAAATCGAGCCCGAGGTGATCTGCGCCTGCGCGCCCGGCACCAGGCACAGCAGCGCGATCAGTCCAAAAAGAACCCACGCGGCTGGACTGGACCACCGCTTGGGGATTTGAGATTGTTGTAGGGCCTCTCTTAAGTCATTACGTTTGTGGAAGTGCATCTTGCCTCCTTATGCCTCATCGGCGAATCTCTCTCTCAGCCAATTTGTGACTTGGCTATCCTTGCTGCTGCCGCAGGCGGTGCTCTGCTTTCGGCGCAGCAAATGCGTTCATGGTGAAGCGTTGCCCAAAGTAGGACACCGCTGCTGTGACGGTCCTTACGCTGGATGAAAGGTTTTGTGATGATTTTATGATGCCGACTAACCTTCGCAAAATGAGCAGGTTACATGGGGATCGGCGTCAGTGCTAAAATGAGCTACGTTCCGCGGTGATTTTGTTTTGAGAACGAATTACTCGATCGGCGAGTGGTTGGTTGAACCTGCGTTGAACATCGCTTCGAGGGGTGACGTAGTCGTTCACCTCGAGCCGAAGGTCATGCAAGTCCTGGTCCACTTCGCCCAGCATCCCGGAGAGGTGCTCACCAAGGAACAGGTCATTGAGGCCGTCTGGCCGGACACCTTTGTCAGCGAGCAGGCCCTGACGCGCTGCATCTCGGTTCTGCGCCGCGAGATGCAGGACGACGCCCACACCCCCCGATACATCCAAACAATCTCTAAATCGGGTTACCGCCTGGTCGCAGAGGTGCGCGTGCACCAAGTCGAAGCTCCGCATCCGCCTGCGGAGCCGCATCTTGCCTCCGAGCCGCCTGCCAACGGAACCATGCCGAAGCTCGACCCCGCCCCGGTCGCGCCAGCCCCAGTCTCCCGGAGGAGGTATTGGATCTGGGGAGTCGCTTCCGCGTCGGTCGCCGTGGCCGCGGTGGCTGTATTCCTCCTGTTGCGCATGGGGCAGAGTGCGGACCTGCCACCGTTCCGCGTGATTGCGCTGACCTCCTACGCTGGCCAGCAGGACCAGGGTGCCTTTTCTCCGGCCGGCAACAGCGTCGCGTTTGTCTGGACTAGCCCCGACGACGGCTACCGCAATATCTTCGTCAAGCACATCGGCGACGAGACCACCCTCCGCCTGACCAACGGCCCGGAAGCCGACTACTCGCCCACCTGGTCACCCGACGGAACCCGCGTCGCCTTTCTGGCAGCCTCCGACAAAGGCCTCGGCATCTTCCAGGTCTCCAGCTTTGGCGGCCCCGTCACCCGGCTCTACACGCCGAAGGGCATCATTCACTGGGAGCAGGGCGGCCTCTCCTGGTCGCCGGACGGCAAATCCATCGCCTTCCCCGACGGCGTCTCGTCGCGCTCCCCCTCGGCCATCTATTTGCAGTCGCTCGACACTCTCCAGGCGCGCCCTCTTACTGCGCCCCCTGCGGAGTGGGACGGCGACTTCGATCCCGCCTTCTCCAACGACGGCAAGCGCATTGCCTTCATCCGCGCCAGCGACTACGCGGTGCGCGACATCTATGTGGTCCCCGCAGGCGGTGGAGAGGCCAGGCAGATCACGCACGACGGCCGCATCGTCGACAGCCTGTGCTGGAGCCCCGACGACAAGTCCATCATCTTCTCCTCCGATCGTGGCGGAAAATTCGCCCTCTGGAGAGTCTCCGTGCGAGGGGGTGAGCCGGAGCGGCTGTCTGTCGGCACGGAAGATGCCTTCCAGCCCGCCTTCTCCCCGGTCACCCATCGGCTTCTTTACACCCAGAGCTCGGCGACCTGGAGCATCATGGCCATTCCCCTGCGGCCTGCCGCCAAAGCCGGCAAACTCGCTCCGGTCATCTCCTCCACCGCCCAGGACTCTGCCCCGTCCTTTGCTCCCGGCGGCAGCCGCATCGCCTTTCAAAGCTGGCGCTCGGGCACTCAGGAAATTTGGATCACCTCGCGCGACGGAAAGAACATCCATCAGCTCACCTCCGACGGGGAGGGGCTCACCGGAAGCCCATCCTTCTCTCCCGACGGCATGTGGGTGGCCTTCGACAGCCGTGTTGAGGGGCATTCCCATATCTTTCTCGTCCCCGCCGTGGGCGGCGCCCCCCGCCGCATTACCGCGGGCGATTCCAACAACATCCTGCCGCGCTGGTCGGCTGACGGCAAATCTCTTTACTTTGCCTCCAATCGCAACGGCACCTGGCAAAGCTGGAGGGTACCGGTTGCCGGAGGCAATCCGCAGCAGGTTACGGCAAACGGCGGCTACGTCGCGATGGAATCGCCCGATGGCAGGTGGGTCTACTTCACCAAGGGCGACCTCTCGGGAATCTGGCGCATACCCATCAGCGGCGGCGCCGAGCAGCTCGTCCTTTCCCAGCCGCGTGGCGGCTACTGGGGCTACTGGTGTATCGGCCGCAGCGGCGTCTACCTGCTCGATACCGATCCACCCGCGCCGCGCATCGTGCTTTACGATTTCTCCACGCACAGAACTTCGACGATTGCCACACTCGATCACTCGCCCCCTCCCTACGCGGGCCTGACCGTCGACCGGAATGAGAACGAACTGCTAATGACTGATGAGCGCAACGTCGGCAGTCATCTCACCCTGGTCGAAAACATGCGTTAGAGCGCCTCCGCGCTCATCCAGACCTCGCCTTCACGTGACCTGTATCACGCTTCGGAATCTTCCGGCCGCGCCCGCCCCAATTGCAGCTTCCTCTGTCTAAACTGGCGGAAGGGCCACTCGATCAACGGGGTCTTCGCCTGCTCTCTGGTCTGCCGTCTCGGATTACGCTCAGGGGCATGCAGGCTGCTGCTCATCTGCCGGAAGACCTCCGCTGCTCCACCAGCAAATAGAGAGGTGCTTCTTGGCATTCCAAACGTTTCTCACACAGGCCTCCGAAGGTCGCGGTTATTCCCTTCGGTTCTTTCTCTCGTACAGCATCTTCTTTCTTCTTACCGCGTCGCTCGCATTGGCTGCCGAGGCTCCGCGCCGCTTTGCCATCGCGCCGCAGCCTAACGACGTGATTCCCACCGGCAACGAGTGGATCGCTCTCCCCGAGATTCGCGCCAGCGACGGCGCGCTGGCCAGCTTCAACGCCCTTTCCATGCGCTATCGCGGCCTGCTCCAGGTCCGCGGAGATCAAGGCGCGCCGGCGCTTCAGCCCTACTTTGAAGCGGACGGCAAGCCGGTCAGTTTTCAGAATCCCTCTTGGGATCTCATCGAATACTGGATTCCTTCCGCGCATCGGACCGCCGACGGCCTGGAGATGACCCTGACGTGGTGCGCGCCGCCGGGTATGCGCGGTGCATTTCTCCGCATGACAGTCACCAACAGGCGCGCGAAACCCGTTTCCGTCGCTCTGGGCGTCAAGGCGTCCTGGGGAGAACTCCAGCGCGTCACCTACACTCCGGTGCCGCTGCGCGGCCAGCGTGCGGTGGCCGCCGCGCCCTGGCTCCATTCCGGCGAGGTCTTCAGCTACATCACCAATGACACGCAGTTTGCATGGTCGCTGATCCATCCCGGATCGACGGCCCAGACCATCGTGCCCCCCGCCGCGCCGTCTCCCCTGGTCGATGCCCGGCACGTCGCCACGCTCGCGCCGGGAGCTACCGCCGAAGCCGTCTTTGTGCTGGGCGTAGGGTTAGAAGAGTTCAGCGCGCCGCACAATGCGCACGAACTGGAGATGTTGATCGATCGCGATGGCGCCGACGCTATGCTGGATCGTGCCGCCGCCTGGTGCAGAAGCCGCACCCGGACCACCGGCCGCCCCGATCTCGACATGCTCATGAATCGCAACCTCCTGTTCACCGCGCTCTACGCCTGGGGCCGCACCATCGACACCGAGCAGTTTGTCGGCGTTACCTCGCGCAGTCCGCGCTACTACGTCTCTGCGGCCTACTGGGATCGCGACGCCATGTTGTGGAGCTTTCCCGCGCTTCTCGATATCGACGCCAAGCTGGCTCGCGATGCGCTCCAATACGCCTACACCACCCAACTCCGCGACACCGGCACGCACAGCCGCTTCATCGACGGCGTGGTGCTTGAAGACGGATTTGAGTTGGATGAAGCCGCGGCCCCGCTCATCGCTTTAACGGAGTACGTCCAGCGCACCGGCGACGTCGCCTTCCTGCGCGCCCACCGCGATGCGGTCGAGATGCTGCTCCGCCGCATCGAATCCCGCCACGACGCTGCCACCGGACTTTATTCCACGCTCCAGGATGCCCAGGACGAATACCAGAAGTTGCCGTTTTCAACCTATGACAATGTGGTCGTGTGGAAGGCCCTTCTCGACGCCGGCTCCCTGTTCGATAAGCTCCAGGATGCCGCGCAGGCCAGGCAGATGACCGATCGCGCCGCGGCGCTGCGCAAGGCGATCCTTGCTCATTGCGTTGCAGCGAATGCTCCCGGCGCAGCGGGAACGATCTTCGTCAACGCGACCGATGGAACCAGCCCTTCTTTTGCCGACGTGCCGCCCGGCTCGCTCATGAAGCTGCCCATGCTCGGCTTCGTTCCCGAGACCGATCCGGTCTTTGAGCGCACCTACCGCTGGTTGCACTCCGCCGCTTACAGGTATTCGTACGCAGACCAGCCCTACGGCCTGCCGGGAAGCTACCGCCTGCCCTTCACAACCTCATGGAGCGTGGCCGATCATCTTTCCTTGAAGCAGGGCCACGCCCAGGCCATGAAGATCCTCCTCACAAGCAAGTGGGACGGAGGAATCATCACCGAAGGCGTAGACTCGGCAACCGCCGCGGCTGAGCCAGGCGGAAGCGCCTTCGCTACGGCCGCGGGATATGTCGCCGATGCTATCTGCCGCATGGCCTGCGTCCCGCCTGCGCCTTAGCCCGCGGCCGGTCCGCCCGACGGCCTGTCCTTACTGACCGGCTGTTGCAGCGCTCTGCGTAGTCGCAGCGCTCGGCGCCGTCGCAATATGCAGCGGCGCCACCGGCAGATCGATAAAGCTCGCCTCGCCCGGCATGTGCCACACTCGCTGCGTCGCCTTCTGAAAATCCCCCGGCTGCGCGTCGAAGATATTCGCGATGTACTTCTGCGGATTGCGATCGTAGAGCGGGAACAGCGTGGACTGCACCTGCACCATGACGCGGTGGCCCGGCTGGAAGACGTGGTTCACCATCGGCAGTCCGAACTGGTAGAGCAGCGGCTTGTTGGGCGTGATCGGCTCGGGGTGCGAGAAGCTGGTCCGATAGCGCCCCCGGAAGATATCCGTCGCAATCGGCAGCTCGTAGCCGCCCATCGCCGGGTCGTAGGAATCCACGCCGGGATACACATCGATCAGCTTCACCGCCCAGTCGCTGTCCGTTCCGCTGGTTGACGCCACCAGGTGCACGATGGGCCGGCCCGCAAGCCGCAAGGGCTCGGTCAGCACATCGGTCTCAAAGGTGAGCACATCGGGCCGGCCGTCCACGAAGCGCTGATCGTGCACCAGCCACACCCGCCAGGCCGTCTCGGTTCCCGCATAATAGGGCCGCGGTGAAAACGGCACCGGCTTGGCCGGGTCGGAGATGTACTCACTGTACTTATCGGAAGGATTCCCTGCCTGTGGTGCGGCAAACGAAAGCTTGCCATCTGCTTCGAGATAGAGCGGCTTCGACTGGTATGCACAGCCGTGGTCGCAGCTCAGTGGCCACTTGTTGAACCGGTCCCAGTGGTTCTCGCCGGTGTTGTAGACCCACACCGGCGGCGTATCGGCTTTCGGTGCTCCGGGCTTCAGATATTGATTGAAGAACGCCAGCACCACCTTGCGATATTGCATCGTGGTGTCGCCCGTCCATTGCAGCGGTCCCAGCGACCAACCCTTGCGGTTGATCTGGCTGTGGAACCACGGACCCATCACCAGGAAATTCCTGTCGTTGTTTTTGTCCAGCGGTTCCAGTGCCTCATAGCAGTGGTTGGCGCCCCACATGTCTTCCTGGTCCCAGAGCCCCTGCTCCCACAGCACCGGAACCTTCAGCCCCGCCTTCGCGACCAGCTTGTCCAGCGCCTGGTCCTGCCAATACGCGTCATAGGCGGGAGGATCGTGAAGCTGACGATAGAAGGTGAGTTTCTCAATGCCCGCATATTGCGCAACCGCTCCGGCCGACCCGAAGTGCAGGTATTCGGTGTAGTCGTCGTAATTCAGACGCGGGATGCTCCTGCCCGCGCCATGCACCTCGGTCTGTTCGCCGATGTAGTCCAGGCTTCCGTCCTGCCGAAACGCGCCATAGTGAAACCAGTCGTCGCCCATCCAGCCGTCGACCATCGGGCTCTCCGGGGCGGCCACCTTCAGCGCCGGATGTGGATGCAGCAGCGCCATCACCACCGTGAAACCCTCATACGAGGAGCCGATCATGCCCACTCTGCCGTTCGATTCCGGAACGTTCTTCACCAGCCAGTCGATCGTGTCCCAGGCGTCGGTGGTGTCATTGGGCCCATTGGGGTTAAGCGGCCCGGTGGGCGGCGGCGTCATCACATACTTGCCTTCGGAACCGTACTTGCCGCGCACATCCTGAAACACGCGGATGTAGCCGGCCTTCACGAACTGATCGCTCCCCATCGGCAGGGCCGCGCTCATGTAGGGCGACTCTGCCGCATGCATGCGCGCCGCGGCGTTGTAAGGCGTGCGCGTCAGCACGATAGGCGCATCCTTGGCGCCCTTGGGAATTGCGATCACCGTGAACAGCTTCACGCCGTCCCGCATGGGGATCATCACGTCGCGGATGGTGTAGTTGTAGTCGGTGCGCGGCGGCGTGAAGTGTGCGGGAATGTTCGGCGTCATGGGCGCGGGGGCCTGAGCCAGAAGGCCCGGAGCAGAAGCCAGAGCCAGAGCAAAAAGGATGGAGCGAAAAGAGAAAGGCATCTTGTATTCCTTGGCGTTGCCTGATCGTGTGCGCGCGGAGGGCGCGGCGGGTTGGATTCCAAAACTCCTTACCCGGCCCACAACCTGTACGGTGGGGTGAGCACCTGATTTTCCGGGGGATTCATGCAGCAGTTGCAGTACTGAAGGTGCGCGGGAGCCGCGCAGCGATGGAGGAAGTATAGCAAATAGCCAAAAAGCGTGGCCCGGATGCGAGCGGGCGCACGCCGCCCCGTAGCGGCGGTCACAGACGGCAGTTCGGACACGAAGTATCCCCTAGAACGGAGGTGAGACATGGATGCCATGTCACCCCATTCCACGGGATATCGGCGCGAAGTTCTGGCCGAGATCCAATTTGCCGAAAAGCAACTGATGGCCCTTGCCGCTGCCGTACCTGCCGAAGATTATGGCTGGTCCCCGGCTGAGGGCGCGCGCAGCTTTGCCGCGGTGCTGGTGCACGTGGCGGCGAGCAATCTGCTCCTGCTCGATCGCGCTGGGGCCAAACCGCCGGACGTGGCGGATCTTTATGGCGGCATCGAAGGCGACCCGCCCATCCGCCTGACGCGCATGATGCGCAAAAACATGGAGTTAGAGCAGACCGTCGCGGGCAAGGCCGCGGTCATCGACCTGCTCGCCCGTTCGTTTGCCGCGGTCAAGCAGTGCTGGACGACCGCCAGCGAGGCCGAATTGTGGGTCACCGGCAACTTCCTGGGGGAAATCGAGACGGTGCGGCGGATCTACCTGCGCATCCTCGCCCATACCCACGAGCACATGGGACAGGCCATTGCCTATGTGCGCACAATGGGCTATCACGTGCCCTGGCCCGATCCGCTCAAGAAGCTGGAGGAGGTGGAAGCCGCGCTCGCGGCGGCGCACTAGGAGCATCTGCGGAACCGCCGGCCGGCAGGGATACCAGGTTGCCTCTTTGCTCCGGGGGCCGTCGCCTTTCTCCAGGAGCAGAGCCTTAAGCCGGGGAAGGGAATTTCTGTGCGGACAAGCTTGTCTCCGGTATCATCAGGGAAGGCCCCATTGGGACTGTTTGGCGATCTGAACGCTGCTTCCTCAGAGTCTTTCCAGGGCCCGCGACACAATCCAAACTGGACCCCTTTCGTCTAAGGTCTGCAGAGGGTTCATGCATTTCGATCGGCTTCGGCGATTCCCGGCGGCACGCATCGGCCTGCTCACGCTGGGAGCGCTGCTTATCCACGGCTACCACCTGGGCGTAGAAGATGGGGAGATTTATATCCCCGCGGCCCGCAAGCTGCTCCACCCCGGGCTCTATCCGTATGCAAGCCAATTCTTTCTGTCGCATGAGCGGCTGTCGCTCTTCGCGCCTCTGGTAGCGGCGAGCGCCCGGCTGACGCATCTCTCGCTGGATTGGTCGGCCTTTCTCTGGTATCTGATTACCATCTACGCCACCCTGGCCGCCTGCTGGCTCCTGGTGGCGGCGTGTTTCACCTCCCAGCGCGCACGCTGGTGCGCGGTCCTGGTGATGACTGCCGTCATGACCATGCCGGCTACCAACACCGCCCTGCTGCTGGTGGATCCCTACATCACCGCCCGCTCGTTTTCGACGCCGCTTACCTTGTTTGCCTTGGTGGCCCTGCTGCGAAAACGGGTGTGGATCGCCACGGCGCTGATCCTGGTGACGGCCTCGATCCACCCGCAAATGGCGGCTTATGTGGTATTTCTTGCCGCTGTGATGGCCGTATCCGATCGTAAAAAGCAGCCGGCGCCGGACCGGGAACTGGTGCCCGTCCCCGCCATTCTCCTCGGCCTGCCGCTGGACTTCCGCCTGGGACCAGCTACCCAGCCCTATCGTGAAGCCCTTTATTCGCGCGACTTCTTCTTCCTTTCCACCTGGACCTGGTATCACTGGCTGGGCATGCTGGCGCCTCTGGCCTTCCTGTGGTGGTTCGCTCGCGGCCGCCTGCGCGGAACCACTCCCGCCTTCGCCCGCCTGAGCCTCGCGTTGATCCCCTTTGGCATCATCTCCATCCTCGCCGCGGCCCTCTTCTCCAGCTCTCACCAGTTCGATATGTTTGAGCGCTTGCAGCCGCTGCGCAGCTTTCACCTGATCACGTTCGTCTTCATTCTGTTCCTGGCCGGGGTCATCGGCGAGTATCTGGCGGAGCGGCACATCTGGGCCATTCCGGCACTCTGCCTGCCGCTGGCCGTGGGCATGTTCTTTGTGCAGCGCGCCACCTATCCTGACAGCCAGCACATTGAGTGGCCCGGGCAGAAGACCAGCCCCAACGACTGGGTGAATGCGCTGCTATGGATTCGCCAGAACACCCCCACCAACGCCATCTTCGCGGTCGATTCGCGCTATTTCCTGGTGCCGGGGGTGGACGTGCACGGATTCCGGGCCATCGCCGGCCGCTCTGCTCTGGCGGACTACTTCAAGGACGGCGGTGCCGTCTCCATCTTCCCGGCGCTGGCCCCCGCGTGGAAGCAGATGACCAATGCCACCTACGGGCTGAATCACTTTACGCGGGCGGACTTCGAGCGGCTGGCGCGGGAGTATCCCGTGGACTGGACGGTGATTCACGGAGCCGCTCCGGCGGGGATGACCTGTCCGTATGAGCAGCGCGGCTATTCGGTGTGCCGGATTCCGCCCCCGGCCAAGCCCGCAGCTTGATCCAACTCTTCCGTGCCCATCCTTTTCACCGCTAGCTCGTGAAAAGGATGGGAGAGTCCGGCCGCCGAATTCCAATCCTCGTCCCTCTGCGAAAATAGAAGAGAATGCTTTCCCTCCAGAATGCCGGCAAGCGGTTTGGGCCGAGAATCCTTTTTCTCGAAGCCAACTGGCTCATCCGAAGCAAAGAAAAGACCGCGCTGGTGGGTGGCAACGGCGCCGGCAAATCCACGCTGATGAAGGTGCTGGCCGGCCTCGAGACGCTGGATTACGGCAGCGTGCAACTGACCCGCGGCATGAGCATCGGTTACCTGCCGCAGGAGGGCCTGCGCCTCACCGGCCGCACCGTCTTCGAGGAATGTCTCACCGTCTTCGATGAGATCCGCGCCATGGAGCGCGAGATCGAGCGGCTGGCCGGCGAGATGGCCGAGCTCGATCACGAGAGCCCCGAGTACGAGTCCGCGGCCGAGCGCTTCTCCATGTTGCAGGAACGCTTTCACACGCTGGACGGATATGCTCTCGACGCTCAGGTGGGCTCGGTGCTCACCGGTCTCGGCTTCGGCAAAGAGGATTGGGGCCGGCTGACCGACGAGTTCTCCGGCGGCTGGCAAATGCGCATCGCCCTGGCCAAGCTGCTCCTCGCCAAACCCAATCTGCTGCTGCTCGACGAGCCCACCAATCACCTCGACCTTGAGACCCGCAACTGGCTCGAGGACTACCTCAAGAGCTACCCCTTCGGTTACATCCTCATCTCCCACGACCGCTACTTCCTCGACGTGACCATCGACCGCACCGTCGAGATCTGGAACAAGCGACTCAACATCTACCAGGGCAACTACACCAAATACCTCACGCAGAAGGACGAACGCCGGGCGCAGCTCGAAGCCGCCTACCGCAACCAGCGCGACCAGATCGAGCACCTGGAGGCGTTCATCAACCGCTTCCGCTACCAGGCGACCAAAGCCAAGCAGGTGCAGAGCCGCATCAAGGAACTCGAAAAGATCGAGCGCATCGAGATTCCTGAAGAAGAGCCGGTCATCCACTTCAAGTTCCCGCAGCCGCCACCCTCCGGGCGCACCGTTGTCGAAGCAGAGAACCTGGCCAAGAGCTACGGACCCGAGCACGTCTTCAGTAACGGCCGCTTCACCATCGAGCGCGGCGACCGCGTGGCCCTGGTCGGCGTGAACGGCGCGGGAAAATCCACGCTCATCAAGCTGCTCACCGGCGTGGAGCAGCCCACGGCCGGCATGGTGAAGCTAGGCCACAACGTGCTCGCCGAATACTTTGCCCAGGACCAGTACAAGGTGCTCGATCCAGAGGCGCGCATGCTCGACGACATCAGCCGCGCTGCCGTCAAGGTGCCGGAGGTGGAACTGCGCTCGCTGCTGGGCTGCTTCCTCTTCCGCGGCGACGACGTCTTCAAGCCGCTGGGCGTGCTCTCCGGCGGCGAGCGCAACCGCTTTGCACTGGCGCGGATTCTCGTCTCGCCTTCGAACTTTCTCTTGCTCGATGAGCCGACCAACCACCTGGACATGCGCGCCAAGGACGTACTGCTGGAAGCGATTGCCGCTTTCTCAGGCACGGTCGTCTTCGTCTCCCACGACCGCTACTTCATCGACCGCCTGGCCACACGGATTCTGGAAGTGGAGAACGGCGCCATCACGCTCTTCGAAGGCAACTACGAAGACTACCTGCGCAAGAAGGAAGCCCTCGCCGCCGCAACCGCTGCTCAGGCGACGCAGCCCGGCCAAGGAAATGGGGTGCCCCATCCTTCGAGCAGTCTCACCGCTCGAAGGGCGGGAGACAACGAAACTCAACCCAACGCAGCAGCCGGCCTGGATCAGCCCCCAAGCGGGGTGCCCCATCCAACGAGCAGCTTCACCGCTCGTTGGGTGGGAGACCGCGAATCTCAATCCGGGCCTGCAAGCGCCACAGACCCTCAAACCAACGGCGCGAGCAAAGAAAAGCGCCGCCTCAATCCCATTAAGCAGAAGCAGATGGAAGAGCGCTGCGCATTCTTAGAAGAAGAGATTCCGCGCGTCGAGTCCTCCATCGCCCACACCGAGCAGCAACTGGGCGTCTACGTCTCCGCCGAGGAGACCCAGCGCCTGACCACGCTGGCCGAAGAGTTACGCGCGCAGCTCGCCGCCCTCACCGCCGAGTGGGAAGATCTGATGCTGCAACTCGAATCCTGAAATTCAATGACAGTCGGGTGGCCCAGGTCTCGATTCTGAGACCTGGGAAAGCACGGGCCTCAACTCACCACGGATGTTTTTCTATTTTGCGATTGGCCAAGATAGCCAGTTTCAGCATGCCCCGCTGGGTCGCTTCGCCGTGCCCGGTTCCTGGGTGGGCATGGTCTGCGTCGCAGGCAGCGGATAATTCGAGAACCCGGCCAGATTGTTCACGCACTGGGTGAGGTCGGAGGGAACCGATGCCGTTGCCGAAGGCAGAGCGGGAATCGACTGGTCCGGATGGCCGAAGTTGAAGGCCGTCGTCATGTCCCCTACCGTGGCCCGCCGCCACGCGCTCAGGTTGGGAACCTCCGCCCCGAAGCGCGTCTCCAGGAAGCGCAGCACCGAGGTGTGATCGAAGAGGTCGGAGCTGACGAAGCCGCCGCGGCTGTACGGCGAGATCACCAGCATGGGCACGCGGAACCCCAAGCCAATCGGTCCGTTGATGCCGCCCGCGACCGTGGGATCGGGCACTGCCGCTGCGGTTACGTACTCGCCCGCCGTTCCCGGCGGCGCCGTCACCGGCGGAACATGATCGAAAAACCCGCCATTCTCGTCGTAGGTGACAAACAGCGCCGTCTTCGCCCAGAGCGCCGGATTCGCCATCAACGCCGTGAGAATCACCGAGAGCGTAGCTTCGCCAAACACCGACGGCGCCGGCGGGTGATCCGACGTCACCACCGAGGGAATGATCCACGAAACCTGGGGCAGGCTGTCCGTGGCTACGTCCGAAAGAAAGTCCGTAGGGAATTGCGGCCCGAAAGCATTCTGGTGGAGCGGCGACGTGGAATCCTGAAAATTCTTGAAGTAGGAGAGCACATTATCCGAGAGGATGCCGTTCGCAACGTTCTGGTCTGGCGTGCCGTAAACCTTCCAGGAGATGCCCCGCGCCTGCAATTGCTCGGGCATGGTGGTGTAGGTGAGCTTGCCGTAAAACGCGCTGCGATTGGTCACCAGCGTTTGCAGCAGCGGCCCGCCATTCTTTCCATCGGGGTCGATCGATGCCGCCATGGTGTAAAGCCGGTTCGGATCGGTGGGCCCGATCACCGAGCAGAAATAGTTGTCGCAGATCGTGAACGCATCCGCAACCCCGTAGTAGAAGGGCAGGTCGGCGCGGGTGTAGTAGCCCATCGTCAGCGCCGCGTCGCCGGCGTTGATCGGCAGCCGCGACGTCACGAACCCATTCATGGCCCCGTTGTTCCAGCTCTGGTGCTGCGGAATCCAGTCATGCGTGATGTCGTGCGTGCAGGCCGCATTCTCCTGGGCGGTGTTGAGGTGGAAGGGAAGCAGCACACCGGGAGGGGATGCCGTTGTGTAGCCCGGATCCGGCTGTTGGAAGGCGGCGCTCTGCGCTCCGAATCCGTTCACGCCGGGATAACTGCCGAAGTAGTGATCGAACGAGCGGTTCTCGCTGATCAGGATCACCACATGATCGATGCTGTTGATCGACCCGCAGGAGGAGCTTCCGGCCAGCGCCGAGGCGGCCTTGCGCGCAGTGCCGCAGCCCAGCAGGTTCCCCAAGAGCCCGGCTGCGCCGGTCGCGGCCGCAGCTTTGAGAAGATCTCTGCGGTTTGCCTGTCTGAAGCGATTTGCGCGCGCACTCATTCAGCCGGATTGGATGCGGATTGCGCGTTCCACAGCTATTCCTTCTCGCGAAACGATCGCGCGCGTGCTTGGGGCCATGGAGATCGGGGGAGCCTGTCGTAGATAATCGAACTTGATGGCACTGTTATGGAACCCCGAGAGTTGGTCGCAGCGGCTGGCGGAGCTGGAGGCGCAGTCCGGCGACCTGAAGGAAGCTCCGCTGCGGCGCGATGTGCGTTCGCTCGGCACCCTGCTGGGTGCGGTCCTGCGCGAGCAGGCCGGCGACGATGTCTTTGCTCAGGTCGAGGCGCTGCGTCAGGGCACCATCGCCCGTCGCGATGCCGACGCACGCGGCAGCGAAGCGGAAGCCGAGCGCCATGCCACGGCCGCGCTCAAGATGGTGCACGCGCTGCCGGTGGACCGCGCCACCCTGCTGACGCGCGCCTTCGCGTTCTACTTCGAGCTGATCAATCTGGCCGAGACCAATCACCGCAAGCGGCGGCGCATGGCGCTGCGCCTGAGCGGCGGTACCGGCCGTCAGCGCGGCTCCCTCGAGGGCACCCTGGCCGAGATGCGGCGCGTCGGCATCGGGGCGGAAGAGGCACTCGAATATCTTCGCCGGGTGCTGGTAGTGCCGGTCTTTACCGCACATCCTACTGAGGCCGCCCGGCGCACCGTCATGATCAAGCGCCGGCGCATCGGCGAGTTCCTGGTCGAGCTGGATCGCATTCCCCTGGCCGAGCCGGAGATGACCCGCCTGGAAGAGCTGCTGCTGGCCGAGATCACTACCCTCTGGCAAACCGATGAGGTGCGGTCGCGGCGGCCCACCGTCTACGACGAAATCAAGATGGGCCTGGACTACTATGACGTCTCGATATTCGAGACCCTGCCCACGCTCTATCGCGAGATCGCCAATGCCCTGAAAGCGGTCTACGGCCTCGAAATCGAAGCCCTTGATCTGCCCCAGGTGCTGCGCTTCGGCTCGTGGATCGGCGGCGATCGCGACGGCAACCCATTCGTCACGCCGCAGGTGACGCGCGACGCCACCCAGTTGGCTCGCGGACACCTGCTCGTCTACTACCAGACCCGTCTGGACGAGATTATCAACCTGCTCACCACCAGCGCGCAGCAGCGGCCGGTGAGCGAGGCGCTGCTGGCGCGGCTTCAATCCTATGTGGCTCTGGTGCATACGCCGGAGTCGCAGGTCTTCGGCGCTCAGTACGAATTCGAGTACTATCGCCGCTTCGCCATCTGCCTCAAGGCCCGCATCCAGCGCACATTGCAGAGCGCGAGCGAACAGGCGGTGCGTGGCGCGGCGCTGCCGGTGATGCCCTACACGCTCTCCCAGGGACCGGAAAAGCTGGCGCGTGTTCTGCCCGCCTATGGCTGCGCCCAGGAATTTCTTGAAGACCTCCAACTGTTGCGCGACTCCCTCGCCGCCAACGGCGGCCTTCGCATCGCGCAGACGCTCATCGATCCGTTGTTGATCCAGGCGCGCACCTTCGGCCTGCACTTGCATACTCTCGATGTGCGCCAGCATGCCCGCGTGCATGCGGCGGCGCTCAAGGAGACGATCAGCGACACGGCCGCCCCCACGCTCCCCGCCGGCCTTTCGCCCGATGCTGAAAATGTGCTCGAAACCTTCCGCGCTGTCGCCGAGGTAAAGGCCGGCTGTGCACCCGAGTCCGTCCGCCAGTACGTCATCAGCGGAGCGTCCACGGTAGAAGACGTGCTGGCCGTGGTTCGCCTGGCCCGCCTGGGCGGCGTGCGCGTAGAGGGCGGCAGCGAGAACTCCGGCCGGCCCACGCGCGATCCCGGACTCATGCCGGTGCCGCTCTTCGAGTCCATTGAAGACCTGCGCAACGCGCCCGAGGTTTGCCGCCAGCTCTGGAGCCGCGAGGACTACCGGCGCCTGCTTGCGAGCTGGGGCAATTGGCAGGAGGTCATGCTCGGCTACTCCGACTCGAATAAAGATGGCGGCATGCTTACCTCCACCTGGGAGATCTTCCGCGCCCATCGTGCCCTGCACGAGGTTGCCCGCGAGGCCGGCATCCGCCTGCGCCTCTTTCACGGCCGCGGCGGCACCGTGGGCCGCGGCGGCGGTCCCACCCATCGTGCCATCGTCGCCCAGCCGGTCGACGCCTTCGATGGCCAGTTGCGCATCACCGAGCAGGGCGAAGTGCTCAACTTCAAGTACGCCGATGAGGTGCTGGCCGAGCGCAACCTGGAGTTGATGATCGCCGCATCCCTGGATGCCTTGGCCCGGCCCAATGCGCGCGACCCCCACGGCCACTTCACCGGGAAGCTGCTGCCGCAGTGGGAGGCAGCCTTCGACGAGCTGTCGCGGATATCGTTCAGCTTTTACCGTGAGCGCATTCTCGGCGATCCTGAGGTGGTCGAATACTTCGAGCAGTCCACGCCGGTAGGCGAGCTGGAGAATGCCAAGATCGGCTCCCGGCCTGCGCGGCGCAACGCTTCCACCAAGCTCACCGACCTGCGCGCCATCCCCTGGGTCTTCGGCTGGACGCAATCGCGGCTGCTGGTGCCGGGCTGGTTTGGCGTGGGCTTCGCCGTCGAGCAGTTTTTGGCGGCGGATGAATCGAACCTGGCGCTGCTCCAGACCATGGCCCGCGAGTTCCCGCTGTTCATTGACCTGCTGCGCAATGTGGAGATGGCCCTCTCCAAAGCCGATCTCTCCATCGCGCGGCTCTACTCCTCTCTGGTGCGCGACAAAGCGCTGCGCGATCGCGTCTACGGCATGCTCGAAGCCGAGTTCCAACGCAGCGTCCGCGCCGTGTTGGCCATTACCGGACAGAAGAAACTGCTGGAATCAAATCAGGTCTTGGCGCGATCCATCCGCCTGCGCAACCCCTATGTCGATCCCATGCACCTCATCCAGGTTGACATGCTGGTGCGCAAGCGTGGCGGCGAAAACACCCCGGAGGTGAACCGCGCGATCGCGGCGACAATCAGCGGCATTGCGGCGGGCTTGCGCAACACGGGGTGAAGCGCACAAGCAGTTCCGCGCTCCTCCAGTCCAATGGGCCCGGATGCGGAGCGATTCTTGAACGGGAGGGATTGCCTGTGCGGCGAATTTACGGATTGGCCTTGGTGCTCGCGTTGACCGGTGTGGCCGGCGCGCAAACCCAACAGATACAACGAATCCACGGCCGGGATGGCATCTCCCTGCCTCCCTATCCCGTCGTCCAGAAGAATCCCGTCACCGACAACTACTTCGGGACGAAGGTCACGGACGACTACCGCTGGCTGGAAGACGCGCGCAGTCCTCAGACGCAGAAGTACGTCGCCGATGAAAACGCCTACACTCAGCGCTACATGAACCAGGCGCGCATCCGGCCGCAGATCGTCAACGATCTGGAACCGCTCGAAGACGTCTCGCACTGGACCATCCCCATCCAGCGCGGCGACGACTACTTCTTTGAGAAGCGCCTCGCCGGCGAAGACCAGGCTGCCATCTACATGCGCCACGGCTGGACCGGCAAGGACAAGCGGCTGGTCGATCCGGCGCAGTTCAGCCGCGATCCCAACACTTCGGTGAGCCTCGTCGATGTTTCACGCGACGGGTCGATGATCGCCTATCTGGTGCGCGAGGGCGGCGCCGACCAGACCACGGTGCGCTTCTACGACGTGAAGACCGGCAAGGCCCCCTTCGACGTTCTTCCCAGCTCGATCTATTACTCGGTTGATTTCACGCCCGACGGCAAGGGGGTCTTCTACACCCGCACCAACGCTCAGGGAACCCTGCTCTACGAGCACCTCTTCGGCACTCGCGCCAATCGCGATACCCTGCTCTTCGGCCACGAGTTTCGCGGCGAGGAACTCGGCCCCAACGATCTCTTCTTCGCCAACGTAACCGACGACTATCGCTATCTGGTGGTCCAAATCGACCGCGGCGTACCGGCCAGGCGTGTGGACATCGTCTATCGCGACCTGACCAAGACGGAGTCTTACTTTGAAGTCCTTACCTGGGGAATTGACTCCCGCTTCTCGGCCATTTATGCGCACGGCGCCTGGTACGTAAAGACCGACTACAAGGCCCCCAACGGCTGCATTCTGAAAGCCTATCCCGGCATCATGCCCGAGGCCTGGGATAAGGTGGTGCCGCAGGGCCCGGATGTGATTGACGACTTCTCCATCGTCGGCGACAAGCTTTATGTAAACCGCCTGCACGACGTGAAGACCGAGACCGCCGTCTATACGCTCACCGGCAAACCGGCGGGCAGCCTTGCCTACGACGGCATCGGCACCGCCAGCGTGCTGTCGGGCCGCACTACGGACCGCTACGGCTTCTACAGCTTCGAATCCTTCATCGTTCCCCCGGAGATCTACCGCGTCGATACCCTGACCGGAAAGCGCGAGTTGTTCGCCCAGGTCAAGGTCCCCTTCGACTCCAGCCAGTACGAGTTGAAGCAGGTCTTCTATTCCTCCAAGGATGGCACGCGCATCCCCATGTTCATTGCCGGCAAGAAGGGCCTGAAGCAGGACGGTACGGAGCGTCTGCTCATGACCGGCTACGGCGGGTTCAACGTGAGCGAAACCCCCGAGTGGAATCCCGCTTGGGCGTGGTGGATCAAGCAGGGCGGATGGTTTGCGCTCCCTAATCTGCGGGGCGGTGGCGAGTACGGAGAGAAATGGCACGAGGCCGGCATGTTCGAACACAAGCAGAATGTCTTCGATGACTTCTTTGCCGCCGCTGAGTACCTGATCAAGAACAGGTATACATCGCCCCAACACTTCGCCATCACCGGCCGCTCCAACGGCGGTTTGCTGATGGGGGCCGCCATGACCCAGCGCCCCGACCTGTTTTCTGCGGTGGTATGCGGCTACCCGCTGCTCGATATGCTGCGCTATCAGAAGTTCGAACAGGGTTCGCACTGGGTCACCGAGTACGGCTCCTCCGACGAGCAGCAGCAGTTCAAATATCTGCTCAAGTACTCGCCCTACCAGAACGTCCACAAGGGAACCGCCTACCCGGCTGTGCTCTTCTTCACCGGCGCCAGCGATACCCGGGTGGCGCCGCTGCACGCGCGCAAAATGGCCGCCCTCATGCAGGCCGACTCCTCCAGCGGCCGCCCCATCCTGCTGCATGAAAGCCTCATCGGCGGGCACTCCAGCGGGGTTGGAGTTGAGCAGGACATTCAGGACAATGCCGACCAATTGACGTTTCTATGGACTGAGACGGGATCCCCTTCGCGCTCCAGGTAGGCACGCGCATCCGGGAAGAGCTCAGGCGGCGGGCTCTTCCTCCGATTCTGGTTCGCGATCCGGCGAAAGCTCTGCCTCGCGGCGCGCGATCCTCTGCAGAATGGAGCTCTTGATCTCCCGCAGAGCAGGATCGTCGGGCGGCAGGTCTTCCGATTGCTGAAGGCCCTGGAGGGTAGACCGGAGAGCCTTCAACAGCATCCGCGTGGCGCTCTGGCTGTGTTGCATCGCTGCATCCTCCGCTGAAGATAGCGTGGCGACCGGCTTGCTTGGGGCCCACTTGATCTACTTGCTACGATGCACGCTGAATGCGCACGGTAACCTGTCGGCGAGCGCGGCAGTATGCGGAGAATCATCAGGTCGGGTTGAACCGGTCCTGTCGAACCAACGCTGAGCGTTGTCTCCTGTTGAGGGTCGATGCTGCTCCATCGGCCGGGGTTTGCTGTTTCTCCGGGCGAATAGGGAAACGATTTTCACCAGTTCAATTCTGGGAGCCCGCGCTCCCAACCACATGGACAATGCCCCTGGGTAACCTGTTCGCTCACAGCCGGCGTACCGATAAACCGAAAAGCAAACAGAAATCTGCAGTTCGCCGATCTGAGAGCGATGCGGTGTTCCGGCGACGCGCCCCAGGAACGGTCGCGTGCGCGTTGTTATCGCATGAAATCATTCGTAAAGGCTCTCCGCGGCTCCGGACCCAGGTACCGGAGCGCTTCCGCGAGGACCAGAGAAACATGTCCACTACCGAGATCCCGCCGCGCTTGCGCAAGACTCATCCTGAGCGGCAGCAGGAGTATGCCCGGCTGGCTGCCCTGGAGGCAGCGGAGATTCTCGATACCCCTCCGGAATCGAGCTTCGACGCCATCACCCGCCTGGCGGCGGAGTACTTCCGCGCCGATGCCGTGCTGCTGAGCTTCGCGGACGAGAGCCGGGTGTGGACCAAATCCTATTGGGGCGAGCCGGTCCGGGAACTGCCTCGGGAGGGCTCCATCTTCGAGATGGTCCTGCAAGCCGACGGACCGGTGGTGGTGCCGGCGCTCTCTGCGGACCAGGTCTGCGGAGAGTGCAGTCTGATGCTGCGGCGGCTGAAGGTGAGGTCGTTCGCAAGTGTGCCGGTACGCGCCAGCGCGCGGCAGATCCTCGGCACGCTGACCATCTTCGGTGCACAGCCTCGACGCCCGATGAGCGGCGATGAGCTGCGCACGCTCGAGAGCCTGGCCGAGCTGGCCGCCAGTCAACTCGAGCTGCGTCGCCTGCGCAAGATCTGCAACCGACAGGGAGCCCGCCCGCAACAACAGAGCAGCAGGCAGGTCACCGGCATCTGGCCGCGCCTTCCTGACCTGCGCCGCGCCCTCGACGAGCACCAGTTCGTCCTCTATTACCAGCCGGAGGTGGAACTGGCCACCCGCAAAATCGTGGGGCTGGAAGCCCTGATCCGGTGGCGCCATCCGGATCGCGGCTTGATCCCGCCCATGGACTTCATTCCCCTCGCCGAGGAGTGCGGCATGATCCTGCCCATCGGAGACTGGGGCCTCGCCGAGGCTTGCCGCCAGATTCGCGAATGGTGCAATCAGGAGGTCTGCGAAGGTTCGCTGCGCATCTGCGTCAACCTCTCCGCCCGGCAGTTTGCGCGCGAGGGGCTGGCCGATCACGTTGAGGAACTGCTGCGACGCTCCGGCGTCTCGAGCGGTCAACTTGGCCTGGAGATGACCGAATCGAGTCTGATTCCCGATGCCCCCATCGCCATGGAAGTCCTTGGCAGCCTGCGCCGCCTGGGCGTGTCGCTGCTCATGGATGACTTCGGCACCGGCTACAGCTCACTGAATCATCTGCACAAATTCCCGTTCGACGTGCTCAAGATCGATCGCTCCTTCGTGGCCCGCATGGCAGAGAGCGAGCAGGCCCTGCAGATCGTCCGCACCATCGTCGATCTGGCCCGCGTGCTGGGGATGAGCGTGGTGGCCGAGGGCATCGAGACCGCGCAGCAGGCCTCCATGCTCCAGCAACTCGGCTGCCGCTACGGTCAGGGCTATCTGTATGCCAAACCCTTGCCTGCCGAAGAGATCACCCGATTGCTGCGGTGTCCTGAACGGATCGTGCCGAATTCCGTGTCTGCCGCCGCTGCGCTGCCCAACTGACCCGCAGCAGGCGCCGCAGATGCGGAAGCGTATCCCTGGACTGAAAATCGGGCACGAAGGATGAGCCTGCCCTTGCCGGCCGTGAGCGGGCGGATGGGCCAGCATTGCGGATCGCCACCAGACCGGGCTTACACTGAGGACATGGCGCTCAGGTTTACCACTTCTTATCTTGAAGATTCACTCTCGCTCTTCCGCATGTACAAGAAGCTAGGCGAGGGCGCGATATCTCAGGTCCGCGACGAAGATTTGTTCACCGAACTCGACGCCGAAGCCAACTCCATCGCCATCCTCGTGAAGCACATGGCCGGCAACATGCGCTCGCGCTGGACCGACTTCCTCACCACCGACGGCGAGAAGCCCGATCGCGACCGCGACGGAGAGTTCATGGAGCCGCCCCATACGCGTCAGGCGCTGATGGAGATGTGGGAAGCGGGCTGGGCGGCTCTCTTTGGCGCGCTTGAGCCGCTCACGGACGCCGACCTAGGGCGCACCATCACCATCCGCGGAGAGGGCCACTCCGTCATGCAGGCCATCAACCGCCAGACGGCCCACTACGCGTACCACGTCGGCCAGATTGTGCTGCTTGCCAAGCATTTTGCCAGCGATCGCTGGCAGTCGTTGAGCGTTCCCCGCAACCGCTCGGCCGAGTTCAATCGCCAGGTGGCATCCGGCCAGGCGAGCCAGCGCTAGACCTTTCGGCTCGCCGCCAGGGTCAGCAGTTCACCGTCATCATCGAGCAGCCCGCCTGCGGCGGACGCCACTGCACCAGAAACCGCGTTACTGACGACGGATCCATGCGGCTCATCGCTTCGAACTGTCCCTGCTTCTGCGAGTAAAGCAGCTTGCCGTGGTCGCTGAGCACCACCAGCGCCGGTACGCCTCTCTTCAGCGGCACATCGTAGCGCTTGGCCAGGTCGAGGTTCGAATCGTACTCGCCGATATTCACATGCACCAGAACAAAATTCTTGTTTAGGATGGGAAGGTTCTGCGAGTTGTGCAGGTAGATGTCCAGCACCTGGCAATCCGGGCACCAGTTGCCGCCAAAATCCAAGATCACGCGCTTGTGGGTGGTAGCGGCGGTCCGCAAGGCTTTGGCCACATCGGTGCGCGCCTGATTGGCCGGCGGGTAAGGATGGCGGTCCGCTGGACGCGCAGCACTTGCGCTCAGAACCAAAATCACCGCAAATGCGAGATTTTTCAGACTTTTCATAGAGAAGGGGAAGCCTCCGCTGCTTCAAGTCTGACACAGTTCCCACTTTCCGGGCCACAGCAAATCCTTTGCTGTCGCCTCGCGACCGCCGCAGGATTTAATCTGTGGGTAATGCGTGATGCTGCCGCAATCCGGAGCCGCCTCGAGGCCATGTCGTTTCCCGATCTGGGATCGATGATGGAGGGCTATGCCCGCGCGGCCATCGACTTCGCCGCCGTCCATTACCGGCAGAAGCTCGACTACTCCGGCGAGTCCATCGATCGGCTCGACGAGATCGTCACCATGGTCGGCGAGAATCCCGATGCCGACCTCGAGTTCGAGGTGCGGCTGTGGGGCAGCTATCTCGGCGAGGTGCTCCGCCGCCGCTACGCCGGCAGCTGGGAGATGACCACCTACCCCGGCGAGCTCCCCGGCCAGGAAGAAGGCAAGAAGGGGGGCGAAGCCACCGCTGTCCCGGCCGTCGAGGTGCGCGGCTCGCGCGTCTTCCCGCTGATGAAGGTCTACCGCCGCCTGACCCTGGGCGAAGAGGATGACCTGCGCAGTTTTTACACCATGGTGACCGGCCGGCTCGGCAATCCTGCCCGCGTGAACTAGCCCCTGCGAGGCCTCACCATCCGCCCATAGGGCATCTGATCCTTCAGCAAAAGCAATCCCCACGCAGGAGGTCTCATCCATGGCGGCAAATCCACTTCCACGGCCCGTGGCAGGCGGCTTCGAGCAATTCGACTTGACCAACGAAGTCCAGGAGGCCGAATCCCGCAAACCCTGGCATGCCGGCGCCTTTTCCAGAACCCTGCTCAAGATCGGCGATATGCGCCTGGTGATGATCTCGATGGAACCCGGAGCGCGGATGGGCGACCACCACGCCGACGGATCGGTGAACTCTAGCCATGGCAAAAAGCATGAACTGCGAATGAATTCGCAGGCAAAAGGCGGAGACTGGATACTTACTGAAGACGATCGCGCGGAAACTGGACAATGAGCTTTATTGAAATTTAAGCGATGGGTGAATCGTACTTTGTCACGGGGGCAGATCCCTTCACTGCATCCACGAGGGGGTCGCCGCCATCGCTTCAATGGCGGCAGCTTCAACGGGTTTGGAAAAGTAGTAGCCTTGAGCTATATCACAGCCCCACTTACTCAACAGGTCGAGGCAAGCTTTGTTTTCCACTCCCTCTGCGACTGCCGCGAGACCCAGATCGTGCGTCATGTGAATGAGGGTTTTCGTTACCACAGCTGCTTCATGCACACGATCCATCTCGGACACAAAGGATCTATCGACCTTGAGTTCAGAAAAGGGCAGGCGCAGTAATTGGGTAACTGACGAAAAGCCAGTGCCGAAATCGTCGATGGACAGATGAAATCCCTTGATGCGGAACCGGCCCAGGACCTCCAGCAGCGTGATATGGTCTTGGGTTGAAGCCGTTTCGGTCAGTTCAAGCGTGATGCGTTCAGGCTCCACTCCGAAGCTGGCGCACAAATCGGCAAGCTGGTCGGGCAATTGGCGGTCATGGATGTTCCCGGCGGACAAGTTTACGGCCAGATGAAGATCCAGCCCCTTGCGCAGCCAATCGCCGGTCTGCCGGAATGCCGATTCGACGACCCACCAGGTGAGGCGATCGATCAACCCCGAAGCTTCTGCCAGGGGAATAATCGTGCTGGGAAGAATAACCCGTCCCGTGTTACTCCTCCACCGCACCAGTGCCTCGACGCCGATCATTCGCCGTGTCGGAATGCTTACCTTCGGCTGGAAGAGCAGAAACAGCCTATCTTCATTGATGGCTCCCGCGAGCGCTTCGGCGGTTGGCTCGATCTCTTTGCTCAGCAAATCCACCAAGATCTCTTTAAGTTCCTGGGCCCGTACCGGCTTGGACAGCTTCGCAGCCATAGAGAGCCCAGTTGCCGCTCCTAAGCGGAAGGCGGCATCCAGCACGCGGGCATCCGTGCCACTGAGAAGGATGATCTTGGACGTGCAACCTTGCTGCCCGAGCTCTCTCAGCAGTTCGATGCCATCGCTTCCGGGCATCTGCAGGTCCATAACTAATACCGAAGGCCAACCACTCGCCAAATGACGGCGAAAGGCGGCCACCGCATCGAAGGTGTCTACGGTGTAGGTTGCAGCAGAGGCAACCGCCGCAACGAATTCCGCAAATGCGGGCTCGTCATCAACGACAACCAGAGTATTCACGAAATTCCCTCCGTTCGGTCTGCGTCGAAAGCATCGTGCAGAGCGTGCGCAAGATCATCCTTGCGATATGGCTTCGAGAGTATTCGATAAGAATTGAAATTGGCCGCCACAGCCTGCGATTCGAGGATCGTCCGCTCTGTGAATCCTGAACTGAGGAGGACCGGCAGGCGAGGGTGCAGGACGCGAAGACGATCCGCCAGTTCGATGCCGCCCATGCTGCCCGGCATGACCACGTCGGCGAACACAAGGCTCGGACGCAGTCCGCCAATCACGGCGGCAAGCGCGCTGTCGGCGTCGCTGGCTTCTTCAACCCGATAGCCAAGTTCGAGAAGCTGGCGCACGACAACTTGGCGCAATTCAAAATTATCCTCGACTACGAGGATCAATTCGCGATTCATTGCCCGCGGAGCCGTGGCCGGCTTTTCTGCCTTTCGTTTGCCAGCAGTACCGGCCATCCGGGGAAGATAAAGGCGCACCGTAGTGCCCTTGCCGGGTTCGGAGTAGATGTTGACGTGCCCGCCGGATTGCTTCATGAATCCATACACCATCGAGAGTCCGAGCCCTGTACCCCGGCCAACCGGCTTGGTAGTAAAAAAGGGGTCGAATGCCCGCGCCAACACGGTGGGCGTCATGCCCGTTCCGCTGTCGGAAATCGCCACCATTACGTAGTCACCTGGCGCGAGTTCAGCGTGAGCCGCGGCATAATCGCGATCCAAGGAAGAGTTCCTGGTTTCAATCGTGAGCTTGCCGCCCTGAGGCATGGCGTCCCGAGAGTTGATGCAAAGATTGACCACGGCGGTTTCCAACTGCACCGGATCGACTTTGACGGGCCAGATTTTGTCTCCACACGCAAGGTTGATGCGGACATTTTCCCCAAGAGAGCGGCGCAGGAGCGTGACCATGGCAGAAATGGCGAGATTGACGTCTACTGCCTCAGGTTGCAGTGCCTGACGCCGCGAAAAAGCCAACAGGCGCTTGTTTAAATCGGCTCCTTTGAGGCCCGCTTCGAGGGCCGCGCTGACCATTTGCAAAGTCTCCGGTGCACCTCCCAATTGCTCCCGCGCCAGATCGAGATTGCCAATCATGATTCCAAGCAGGTTATTGAAGTCATGCGCGATGCCGCCCGTCAGCTGTCCAATTGCTTCCATCTTTTGCGCGTGAAGGAACTGCCGTTCAAGGCTGTTGCGTTCGGTCTCGTCCTGGATCACAAGAATCGTAGAACGTAACGTACCATCATCGTTATGTGCGGCAGCGCCTGATACGCGAAGATCAATGGCTGCCCCGTCTGTGCGGCGTCCCTTCAATGTTTCGCCCTTGACCACTTGCCCGGAGCGAATCTTATCGAGAAGTGCTGTAAATGCACGAGTGGAATTCGGATCAATTCCCGGTAAATGGCTGCCCAATGCTTGGCTGGGGTCCATGCCGAACAGGAGCTCTGTCGCGTGATTCCACGTCAATGTCTTGCCCGCTGGGTCAAGCGAGACGATTGCTACGGGTGCAGCTCCCATCAACGCTGCCATGTCGCGGATTTTCTGGTTCAGTTCTGCATAGACCTGTACATTTTCCAGTGCGACCGCTGTTGTGTCAGCAAGAGCCTGAAGGATCTTTACTTGTTCAGGGCTGGGGCGATAGAACGTCGCCCAATAATTGCCGATAGCTCCCACGGGGTTCCGCGTACGAATCGGAACCATGGCGAGGCTTTTGACAAACGTGGGACGGTAGGCTTCCGCCGGAATCCGGGTATCCTCGTAGATGTTTTCGATCACCGCAGGCTGCCGGTTCAACATTACCCATCCACTGATGCAGATGTCGATAGGGAAACGCCGCCCCTTCCAGAGTGGGCTAATCGCGTTCTCCTCGGCGTAAAAGCACTGGTCGCCTTCACGCAAGACAAACGTAGCCCCGTCCGCTCCGGTTAACTCCCGAGCGGCGCGACGCACGATATCCATCACGGTAGGAAGATCGTGGGCAAGTGAGAGTTGTTGAACTACCTCGACGAGGCTTCCCATAACCTCGTCGAGAGCCCTGGTTTCGACTTTGGAAGCCCCTCTTGCAGAACTTCGGTCCCGGCCGTGCATAATCATCTGCTGAACCCCCGGCCGCAGCCCAACATTAATCTTTTCAACGTAGTATAAGCTAGAGCGTCAGCGCAATCGTTTTATTGTAAACCTGAAATGGCGATCCGCGATGGCTTTCGAAAGGACTCAGAATCCTCTTTGACCTAGCGCGGTCAATGCGCGCAATTCGCAATGCAAACGCATACGGGACACACAGCACGGGCCTCGGGGAGCGCACCGACATCGCCAGAGGGGGTGACGGTGCATGTGCTCATGGGCGCAATTCTGCTCAGTGCCGACTCGCGCCAGACCACCCTGCGCGCCGACCAGGTCGGCGCCCTGGCGCCCTCGGTGCGCCACGACCTCGAGGCGCTGGAGCCCAGTTCGCTCCTGCTCACCATCTCCTGGCCGGAGAGCGAGAGGCTCAAGTCGATGCCCCATCGCGGCTACGGATCCTGAGCGTTCCGGCAGTCGCGGCCGTCCTGCATGTACGGACCGGCGGCGACTGCCTCGGATCCGGGTTCTGTGCGACAATAAGTATAGCTTGCCGGCTGAGTGCGGCAGGCGGAGGGTATTGCGATGGGTGATCTGCTTCAGCCTTGGCATCTAATGGTCTTGGCGGTAGTTGCGTTTCTGTTGTTCGGCGCCAAGCGGCTGCCGGAGCTGGGTAAGGGACTGGGTGAGGGACTGAAGGGCTTCCGCGAGGGGATCCGCGGCATCTCCGATCCTGCTCCCGCTCCCCCGGTGCAGCAGCAGACCGCGGCAGCGCAGGTGCCGGCTCCCCCGGCTCAGGTCGAGCAGAAGTAGCTCCCGGCCCCGGCGCGCACTCCTAGTGTGCCGTGGTGCGGTCCCGCCGCAGCACGGATGGGCAGGGCGTAGGCCGTCCGAAAAGATTCAGCGAAAGGCTTCGAAAGCAAAGGGCTCCCGCAGCGCGCGGGGGCCCTTTGCTGCTTCCAGAAGCCCGCGGCCCACGCCGGCAGCCCTCAGGCGTGATGCGAGTCACATTTCGACCGAAATCCAGCCCTCTAATCTGGCTCCCGTTGCGGACTGACTGGCTTTCGGGAGGAGGATTTGGGCCCTGGCTTTTCCTGGCTGAAGCGCTTGAGAGACCTCGTGCTGGCCGTAGCCGCGATTGTCCTCTTTGCTCCGCTGATGGTGCTCATCGCCTTGGCGGTAAAGCTGGACTCGCCCGGACCGGTGCTTTTCCGGCAGACCCGCGTGGGCTGGAAGGGACAATCCTACCGCCTGCTGAAGTTCCGCTCCATGCGTCAGAATGCCGAGGCCGGCGGAGCGCGCTGGGCCCAGCTCAACGATCCGCGCGTCACCCGCGTCGGAAAATGGATTCGGCGGCTTCACATCGACGAGTTGCCGCAGCTCTTCAATGTTCTCGTCGGGCAGATGAGTTTCATCGGGCCAAGGCCGGAGCGCCCCGAGTTCGTCCGGCAACTGGAGCGCGAGATTCCGCTCTACCCGCTCCGCCACAGTGTCCCTCCCGGCATCACCGGCTGGGCCCAGGTCAAGTATCCCTACGCTGCGAGTGTGGAAGATGCCCGGCAGAAGCTCCAATACGATCTCTATTACATCCACCATGCTTCGCCGCTGCTCGATCTGCGCATCCTGCTCTTGACCGTGCGAACTCTGGTCTTTCTCCAAGGCAGCCGCTGACTTACGCCGCTCAGGCGTTCTATAGCTGGGATCGAACCACCTGGAAGATGCCATCCAGAATGGCCTGCGGAGAGGGCGGACAGCCGGGAACCGTGTGGTCAACGGGGATGACATTGGATACCGCGCCGCGGGTGGCGTAGCTCGTGCCGAAGATGCCGCCGCAGGCACCGCAGTCTCCCACCGCGACGACCAGCTTGGGATCGGGAGCGGCGTCGTAAGTGCGCTTCAGCGCCTCTTCCATGTTCACCGAAACCGGGCCCGTGACCAGCAGAAGATCCGCGTGACGCGGACTCGCGACAAACTTGATGCCCAGGCCTTCCAGGTTGTAGTAGGGATTGTTGAGCGCATGGATCTCGAGCTCGCAGCCGTTGCAGGAGCCGGCATCCACCTGGCGGATGCAGAGCGCGCGGCCCAGCACACTGCGAATCTGCTGCTGTAAGCGATCGGTCGCAGAGGCATCCGTCAGAATTCCGGTGCGCACCATGCGTGAAAGTACGTCAAACATAACTACCTCATCCGTCCTGCCCGCTGTAGGACAGATTGAAAGACTTGTTGATCAGCGGAAAATCCGGCACAAGATTGCCAAGGATCGCGTATTCGAGCAGCGGCCAGTTCTGCACGGAAGGGTCGTGCGCGTGACAGCGGCGAATGGTGCCCTCCGGCCCGGTTTCGAGAACCATGGCCACCGGTCCGCGCCAGCCTTCAATGACGCCGATCCCCATGACGTAAGGCTCGGCCGCGTCGACCGCCGTTAGCACCGGGCCATCCGAAAGCTCCGCCAGCAGCATGCGGCATAGGCGCAGAGACTCGAAGATCTCGTCGAAGCGAACCTGTACGCGTGCGGCGACATCGCCGCCGTTTTGCGCCGCGCTCTGGGCGTCCAGGCTGTCGTACGGTGCCCACGGATGATCGGCGCGCAGATCATTGGCAAGGCCCGAGGCGCGCGCCGCCAGCCCCAGAGCGCCAAGCCGCACGGCCGTGTCTCGATCCAGCCGCCCGGTCTCGCGGAAGCGGTCCTGAACGCCCGCGTGCTCGTCGTAGATCGAGCGCAACTCGGCGGCGGCGAGTTCCAGATGCGCATAGAGCGCATACAGCCCATCGGCA
>DAIDLI010000048.1 GCA_027449545.1 Acidobacteriaceae bacterium
CGCAGAGCCGGTGCCGCCGAATCGCCAGCCTCCTCGCCGGAGTCCTCCACCAGCACGGCCGAGCCCGGCACAAAATTGAAGACCACAGGGTCTTTGCCCGCCGGATGGAAGAGGATGCGCATGGGGTCGCGCTGCCACTCCGGCACGGCGCAGGCCGGGCGGGGATGATCGGCCGCATCGAAGGCGGAAAGCTTTTTCGAGAGCACCGGACGGCGCACCCCGATCTGCGCCACGACCGCGTAGAGGCTCTTGCCGCTGGCAGTGATGCCGCAGTAAGCGCCGTAGTCCCGGAACCAGGCAACCTGGCTGACCCCGGGATCGTAGTCGGGCAGGCGCAGCGCGGCGATGTGGCCGCTGGTGCGGTCCACCAGCAGCCACGGCCCGCGCTGCCACACCCACTGGCCGAGTTTGTCGCCGGGCAGCGTGTCGTTGAGCCGCAGGGCGCGGCGCACCACGAAACTGCGGTCGGTCACATCGTGGGCATCGCCAGTGGTCCACTCCTTTACAACGCCGTCCACCAGCAGCGCGCGAATGCGCAGCGCCTCTTCGCCGGGCGCTGCGCCGGCAGGATCGCCCGCCGGCGAATAGGCGACGCTCCGGGGGGCCCCCAGAACCACGGCATGTCTTTTGGTGGCAGCGGCAGCGGGCAATAAAAGGGTGAAAGGCAGCAAACAGACCAGAGTCCGGACAGGAATCTTCATTAGAGCCTCGCGGCTTGGCACGCGGCTGGCGCGTGGATTCTCGATCTCCGGGGAAACAACATAGTAACGCGGCGGGCTGGGCGCGGGCGGTGGACGCCCGCGCGACAGCCGGCCGGGAGGCCGGCGCTACGACCTTCTGCGGCTCGAGCAGCGGTTTGGCTCGGAGGCCGGCGCTACCTGTTTCCGCGGCTCAGGCAATTGTTTGGCCGGGAGGCCGGTGCTACACATCACGTTCCGGTGGAGCGCCGGTCTCCTGACCGGCTGTCCCGAGGGCCTCCTGGCCCTCGGACCACACCCATTTCCACCCCAGCAATCCGGCTCGCTCAGGATTGCTCAACACGTACCCCACTGCTCGATCGAACTCTCCTGCGCCGCGAATCAGGCGGTCGTAGTACTCGCGCTGCCACAACACTCCAGCCCGGCCGAGGAGTCGATTCGTCACCCGCGCAACGTGGACCTTCCAGCTCTTCACCACTTCCCCCAGGAAGTAGCCGGGCAGCATCCGGCAGATAACGTGCACGTGGTTCGGCATGATGCACCACGCCACAAGGCAATATTTCTCACCGTGCCAGAAGTGCAGCGCCGCAGCCATGGCCGCTGCAACCTGCGGATTGGCCAGCAAGCACGCACCGCTTCCGCGATCGAAGTACGCCTCGAGCTTTTTCGGACTGTACTGTGCGAGGAAGGCTTTGTGCCTGGGCAGGAGATTGGCGCCCGAGCCCTTTGCTGCGTACAGGATGCGGTGCCGCTCTGCGATGGCTGCGAGCACAGTGCGCGGGAGAGCATCCGCCAGGTGGAAGGTGACAAAGTAGAGGCCCTCTTCCTTTTCCCAGTGCGGCAGCCGCCCGCGGGTGCGGATGTGAATCTCTCCGAATTGGGGCGGGACTGCGCTGCGGAGGGCTGCTTCAGGCGAGCTTTCATGGCGACGGTCTGCCATGCCGGGGATTGTACATCGGGTGCTGCGCGGGCGGAGACGCCCGCGCGACAGCCGGCCTGGAGGCCGGCGCTACCTGTTTCCGCGGCTCAGGCAGCGGTTTGGGTCAGAGGCCGGCGCTACTGCTCACACTCCGGTGGAGCGCCGGTCTCCTGACCGGCTGTACCGAGGGCCTCCTGGCCCTCGGGCCACAACACCTGCCCCGCTGCGGAAGAGCCTGGCCGCGCTACCGAATGCCCGCCGACTCCACGGCGCGGGCCACGCGGAAGGCGGTGCTTTCGCCCAGCGGCCGTGCCAGCACCTGCATGCCGACCGGCAAACCTGACGCGGTTGCGCCGCAGGGCACCGTCACGCCACAGATGCCGGCCAGGCTGGCCGTCACCGTGTAAATATCGGCCAGATACATGGCCAGCGGATCGTCGGCCTTCTCGCCCAGCTTGAATGCCGGGACGGGCGAGGTGGGCGTGAGAATGGCGTCCACCTCGGCAAAGGCCCGCAGAAACTCCTCGGCCAGAAGGCGGCGCACCTGCTGCGCCTTGCGGTAGTAGGCGTCGTAGTAGCCGGCGGAGAGCGCGTAGGTACCCAGCAGGATGCGGCGCTTGACCTCGGCGCCGAAGCCCTCGTCGCGCGAGTGGCGATACATCTCAGAGAGCGTGGCCGACTGCGGCGAGCGGTAGCCGTAGCGCACGCCGTCGAAGCGCGCCAGGTTGGCGCTGGCCTCGGCGGTGGCAATCAGGTAGTAGGTGGGCACCGCATACTTCGTATGCGGCAGCGAGATGGGCTTGACCTCGCAACCGGCCGCCTTGAGCGCGTCGATTCCCTTCTCGATGGCGGCGCGCACCTCGGGATCGAGACCTTCGGCAAAGTACTCGGCCGGCACGCCCAAGCGCAGGCCGGCGGCGGGTTTGTCACTTTCGGCGGCATAGTCTTCCACTGGAGCCGGCGAACTGGTGGCGTCCTTGGCATCGTGACCGGCAATCACATGCAGCAGCGTGGCCGCATCGCGCACATTCGCGGCAAAGGGACCCACGCGATCCAGGGAGGAGCCGAAGGCGATGAGCCCATACCGGGAGACGCGCCCATACGTGGGCAGCACGCCCACCACGCCGCAGAAGCTGGCGGGCTGGCGAATGGAACCGCCGGTATCGCTGCCCAGCGTGGCTACCGCCATATTGGCTGCAACCGCCGCGGCTGAACCGCCGCTGGAGCCGCCCGGAACCCGCTCGGGATCGACCGGGTTGCGCACCGGCCCATAGGCGGAGTTCTCGTTCGAGGAGCCCATCGCGAACTCGTCGCAGTTGATCTTGCCCAGCAGCACCGCGCCCGCCGCTTCCAGCCGCGCCACCGCGGTGGCGTCGTAGGGAGGATGGTAACCCTGGAGGATCTTCGAGCCTGCCGTCGCCGGCGCGCCCTTCATCACCAGCACGTCCTTGATGCCCACCGGAATGCCGGCCAGCGCGGGCAGCGGATCGCCCTTCGCGGCCATTGCGTCCACGCGCTGCGCCTGCTCGAGAGCGCGCTCTTTGCTCAGGCTCAGGTAGACGTTGAGCTGGGGATTGATCTGCTCGATGCGCTGGTAGTAGCCCGCGGCCAGATCGGCGGCTTTGGCGCGTCCCGCGGCGATCTCCTCGCGCAGCGCGGCGATGGTCCTCGGCTTCTCCACAAAATTTCCGGCGTGCTTCGTCTCGCTGGCCAATCGCGTTCCCTCTGACAAGATTCCCACGTTCCCTTGTTCCCTCGGTCCCTCGGTCCCTGGCTGTTATCGTTCAATCACCTTGGGCACTTTGAAGAAGGCGCCGTTCGATTCGGGAGCTTCCGCCATCACCGCGGCGCGGTCAAGCGACGGCTCCGGATGATCGGGGCGCGGCTCGCCGGTCACGTTGCTCAGCTCGCCGACCTGGGCCAGGGGCTCCACGCCCGCGCAATCGACCTGATTGAGCTCGGCCACGTAGTCGAGGATGGCGTTCAGGTCCTTCAACATGCGGCCTGTCTCGTCAGGGGTCAGCTCCAGGTGGGCCAGTTCGGCCACCCGCTCCACATCCTGCACCGTTACCTTGGCAGTCATCTTCCGGCGATTTCCCGTCCCGGCGCGGCGTGGGTGCCGCGGCCGCTGGCAAGTAGAGTTCCGAAACTCAAGTATAGCGAGCCGGCGCTTGCGGCTGCGCTCAGTCCACCGTCAGCGTGAGGGTGATGGAGTGCGAGATGCCGGTGGAGGTAACGGTGACGGGAATCGAGTAGGTTCCCGCCGGCGTCTTCACGCCATTGCCCTGCCCGCCGCCTCCGCTGGAAAGGGTTCCGCCGGAGCCGGTGCAACTGGAGATGCCTCCGGCCAGAACGGCGGCCGCGAACAGCAGCAGCAGCAGCCTGCGGCGCACTCCCAGCAACAACGGCGCGACGACCAGAACGCAGTAGAGGGGCCACGCTGCTCTCCCGGCAGGCGGCTCCGCCTGCGCGGTCGCCGAGCTGCCGGTGTAGATCTGGACGCCTTCGTAGCCTTCGACGCCGGCATCCACCTGCGCGGTGGAGGGATTGAAGAGGCAGCGCGCATTGGCCGGCAGCGCCCCGCACTGGAAGGAGAAGGTCGCCGATGCGCCGCTGGTGGTGAGGGAGAGCTTGTAATCGGCCTGCTGACCGCTGGCCACGGTGACGCTGGCCGGGCCCGAGGCCGCCACGGTGAAGTCGAAGCCGGTACCCGCAAGCGGCACGGCGATGGGCGTGCTGACAGCATCGGAGGCGACCGTCAGCTTGCCCGTGGCCGCGCCGGAGGCACTGGGCTTGAAGACGACCGCCGCGGTGCAGATGGCGCCTGCCGCCAGGCCGCTTGTGCAGGTGTTCTGGCTCAGGGTGAAGGGGCCGTCCGCGGTCAGCGTCAACGCAGCGAGGTCATAGTTGCTGTTGTTGCCAATCGTGATGGACTGCGCCGCGCTGGCCTGCCCGATGCCGACAGCCGTCCCAAACGACAGTTGCGAGGGCTGGACCGTAAGCCCGCCGGTCAACTGCCCGCTGCCGTTGAGCTGCACCTGGGCAGCCGTGACGCCCGGCGTGGAAGACGACAGAACCAGCGTTGCCGCCACGCCGCCGATGCCGGGAGGCGTGAAGCTGATCTGCACCGTACAACGATCGCCGCTGGCGAGCGCCGGCCCGCAGGTCTTGGCCACGATGGAGTAATCCTTGGCCCCGGGGCCGGTGATTTGCAGGCCCACATCGGCCATGGCCACGCCGCCGCTGTTGGTGACGGTGACGGTCTGCGGCGCGCTGGCGACGCCCGGCTGCGCTTGCGAAAAGTCCAGGCTGGCCGGGCTCACGGTGAACGAGGCCGGCTGGAGGCCGGTGCCGCTGAGTGCGACCTTCTGCACGCGCTGCTCGTCGGTGATGGTCAGCGCTCCGCTCACCGTGCCGGTCTGCGCGGGCGCAAACTGCACGTTCACCGCGCAGGTGCTGTGCGCGGCCACGCCTCCCAGGCAGTCGCTCTTCTGCTGAAAACCGGTGCTGGCCTCCACCGACTGCACGTGCAGCGGCAAGTCGCCATCGTTGCTGATCACCACGGGAATGACGGCCGAGATCTGGCCCGAAGCGGTGTCGGGAAAGCTGATCGAAGTCGGGCTGAGCGCATCGGTAGGCGCGGCCTCTCCGGTCCCGGTCAGTTGCACGGTCTGGGTACCCGCGCCGTCGATCATCGTGAACAGGCCGGTGACCTGACCCGCCTGCGTGGGCGCAAACCCAATTGTGATTGCGCAGGCGTTGTTTGCCGGCAGGCTTGTCGTCCCGCACGCATTCGATGCGATCACAAAGGGCGCCGTCACGGTGATGCTTGAAACCGGAATCGGCGCCGTACCGAGATTGGTCACCGACAGGGAAAGCCCGGCGGAGGTCTTCCCTACCTCCACGCTGCCCAGGTCGAGACTCGACGGCGTCACCGTCATATCGCCGCCCGGCAGCCCTGTGCCGTTCAGGTCCACTTCGATCTGCCCGCCGTAGACGTTGGCGTAGAGAATCATCTGCGCCGCGAGCGCGCCGGTGGCCTGCGGATCGAAGGTCACCGACACGGTGCAGCTTTCGCCCGCGGGCACCGCTTGCCCTTTGCAGCCGGTGGCCGTGAAGTCGCCGGAATCGGGCTTCATTGCGATGTCGGTGACGGTCAGATCTGCGGCGCCGGTGTTGAGCAGGGTGATGCTCTGGGCATCGCTCGGCGTTCCATAAACCTGGCCCGGAAACGACAACGAGCCCGGGCTCACCGTAGCGGCGGTCAGGTTGCTCTCTGCGGTCCACAGCGGCGTCTGCCAGAGGCCGCGGCCGTAGGTACCGGCAACCAGCACCAGCGGCGAAGCGCCTGCGGGCGAAGCGCCTGCGGGCGAGGCGCCTGCGGGCGAGGCGCTCCGCGCCACCACGGGCGCATTGGGCAGCCCCGATCCGAGCAGCGACCAGCAGTTCGCGCCGGGCTTGGCGCAGGTGTCCACCTGGGTGGTGAAGGAGACTCCCTGGTCATGGGCCACATAGACCACCCTGGCATCCAGCGGATCTACAGCGAGCGCGTTTGCCGGAGCGTTGGGCAGATTCGAGGTGATCGCGCTCCAACTGGAGCCGCCGTCGCTGGAGCGATAGACCGTCTGCACCGGCTCGGTGGGCTCGCCCATGCCCTCGACCGTCACATAGACGGTGCTGCCGGTGGTGTCGTGGCTGTCGAGGATGATGCTGGAGATATCCAGGCCGTTGGCATTGAAGCCGCTGCTGTCATTGCTCACCGGATCGGCGGTGAGATCGCTCCACGCGGGCGCGCTCGCGGCGGTGGTATCGAGCACAGCCTTCAGAACATGCCCGCCCAGCCGTTCACCGCCGTTCAGAGCGCCGTACATGCCCACGTAGATTGCTTCACGGGTGGGCGAGAGCGGAATCGCCGCGAGGCTGCGCACCTGCGCATTTCCCAGGCAGGGGCCGGGGCTCGCGGGCGTATCGAAAACCGGGCTGATGGCGTTGGCTGCTCCCCAGCTCCCAGTGGCCGGGCCGCGCCACACGCGGCAGGTGGCCACCAGCAACTGGGTGTGATCGAGCGGATCGACCAGAAACGGCGCGGGCTCCGACATGGCGTCGCCATCGCCGGCGACATCTGCATCTCCTACCGCTGGGCTGGAGCCAAAGTCGGCCGCGGTACATGGCGAGGAAGTGGAACAGGCATGAATGTCGACGCCGGCCTGCGCGTTCACATACCAGTTGTTCTCATCGATGGGATCGATGGCTACCGGGCCGCCGTAGCCGCCCAGAATCTGCGGCCAATCGGCTGTCGCCGCCGCGCTCTTCACACCGGCGGTCCCGTTCACGCCAAGCCCGGCCATCAGCGTAAAGGGCGTTGCAAAGATCGGCGCCAGGCTGCGCACCTCGGCCAGGGAGCCAAGGCTGGCGTTCAGGTTCTGGAAGTGGCTCGCATCGGCGGAGCTACAAACCGGGCCGCTCTCCGCAATGCCGTCCAGCGACCGCCACAAGCCGCTGTCGTTGCCGATCAGAATCTCCTGGGCAAGAGACGATCTCTGCGCCGGATCGGCCGATTCCCACGCGAGATCGGGCCACGCCGCCACGTGCTGAAACAGACCTACCTGCGCGCTCATGCAGGTGGCCGCGTTGGTGGTGTTGCGCCAGGCGCAGCCCTGCGACAGCGGGCACGCGGCCTGCCACAGATCGTCGGCTCCGGCCAGCACCATCGTGGTCTGCTGCCGGGGCATGGCCGCGAGGGCCAGCGTGTAGCTTGCGTTGACAATGGTGGCTGGACCTTCGGCGGTGTCGCTCTGAAGAGCCGTCGTATCCCACTGCGTGTCGAAGGTGAAGTCGGAGTTGGCGCAGCTCTGGCCGCTCAACTGGCAGCGGTCCTGCCACAAGCCCTGATCCTGTTCGTTGGCGTCCACCGTCCATGCGAAGGTATCGCCGCTCTGCGGATCCACGGCCAGCGCGCCGCGCGCCATCGGACATTCGAGCGAGCCGGTCGAACCCAGGTCAGGTGGACACTTCGCCGGAGTTAGATTTCCGCCTGGCTGGTCGGCCAGGCGCGTCCACGTCTTGCCGTCGGCCGATTCGTAATAGCCGTGATAGCGCACCGCTGCGATGAAGAGTTTGCGCACCGGGTTCCACACCACCGCCGTAGCCCCATTGCCCACGGGCCGCGCAAACGGCCCCAGCGGCCCCTGAAACTCTGTATTGCCATCCTGAAGGGTCGCCAGGTGCCAGGTAGCCCCGCTGTCCTCGGAGTAGTAGAGGCCCTGGTAACTGGCTAACTGGACGACCGCATTCACCAGCGTGGCTTCGTAGGCCGGCGCGACGGCCGCGACCACACGCTGTGGATCTTTCGTGCTCCAGGCAAAGCCGGCAAACGCCTCGCCCAGGAAGCTGGAGTCCTGAATGCCCAAGCCCGCTTCCACGTCGTCGGTCTGCGTGATCGGGCTCCAGGTGGTGCCACCGTCGGTGGATCGCAGAATACCGCCGCCATAGTAGGAGTCGAGCACATTGTTGGGATCGCCGGTGCCGGCCAGGACCACGCCCGTGCCGCCCGGCTGCACGGCTAGCGCCCCAATGCTGAGATTGCCGTGCGAGGCGGAGCCGATCGTGGAAGCATTGTCGGTGAGCGGAATGAAGCTCACCTGCGCGGGGTCTGCGGCTGCGTTCCAAGCCGCCCATACGCCGCCTCCGGTGGTGCCCACATAGACATGGTTCCCAGTAGGATCGGCGGGATCGAAGGCCACTGCCGTCACGCGGCCCGTGACCAGGCCATACTGCGGCGTGAGCACCGCGCTGGGACCGAGCGAGGTCCAGGTGACGGAGGAGTTGCCCTGGGCCGCAGCGGTTGCCGCAGGCGTGGCGGCAGCTTTCACCGCGTCGGCTGGCCGCGCCGTGCGGCTGCGCGGCCGTTGAAGCTGCTGCTTCCTCAGCAGGCGCGCCTGCGGCCTGAGCGGCTGGAGGAGCAGGTCCGCGGTGGAGCGGGAGACCTGCGCCGCACCCAGCTCTGCCGCCAAGCCCGCGCACATCAGCCCGCACAAACCCAGCAGCCTTCCCCCGCGCCTTCGCGCAGCCGAAAGCGCTTCACGTTGACCTGCACATGCGCTGCGCGCCGCCTGGCTTGCGGTGACGGACTGGTTCATGCCACGCATCTCCTCCCCCAACGTGAAAATCTTCTAAGGGGAAGGAACACGAAATCCACGCGATTCCGCGTTCAGCAGGCTCCTGATTCCAGTTCTGAAATTGTGGCCCATTATAGGACAGTGCGGAAGCGGCGCAATTTTGCCCCGCACACAAATTCGCTTCCGACTGTTGACCGATCGGGTTCAGCCCGCCGGGCTGTTCTGGCGAATGTAGGCTGCGGCGTCGAACTTCCTGGCAAAGGAGTTAGCGGTCATGGTGCGCACCAGGCCGAAGATCGGACGGTTGAACCAGGGCCGGTCGAGCTTGCCCACGATGGCCCAGGCGATGCCCGCGTAGCCGTTGGGGTCGCGGCCGTCGAGCTCGTAGCGATCGTTCAGGATCACCGCCCAGTCGAAGGCCGTGGCCGGATCGGGACCCCACTCCAGGATCTTCTTGCCCCAGTACATGCGCAGGTAGTTGTGCATCCAGCCGTCACGGACCATCTGATGCTGCGCGGCGTTCCAGAGCTCGTCGTGGGTCTCGCCGCGCTCCAGTTGGTCGAAGCTGTACCGGTACGGACGCGGATCGCCGGCGTGTTCGAGCAGTGAATTGCGCGCCCACGGCGCCGCGCACTCCCAGGAGTCGTAGTGCGGTTCGTGGCGGACAAACAGCACCGCCAGCTCCCGCCAGCCGATCAACTGCTCCAGGTATTTCTTCTTGATCTCGGAGGGAGCCTTCGCCGCTTCGACGGCCAGGGCGATGGTCAGCGGACTGATATTGCCGAAGTGCAGGTAGGGTGAGAGGCGGCTGGTGCCGGCCGTCTCGGGGCGATTGCGCGTTTCGTCGTAGCGCGCCAGATCATGGCGAACAAAGCTGCGCAGCCGCGCCATGGCCGCGTGCGTTCCGCCGGTGAAGGTATCCACCGGCTGGACGGAGCGGTCGAGCTTGGTGAAGCCGGCGGTGATGTCCTGCGCGAGATCGAAGCTGGCCAGCTTCTTCGCCGGTTGGAAGGCGTGCAGCGGCTCGATCTTCCTGGGCGCGACCAGGAACCGCGGCAGCTCGCGCTGGAGATGCGGACGGAAGTGATGCAGCAGCACGAAGCTGCGGTTGAAGACGCGCGAGGGAACGACCACGTCGGCGTCCACGGTCCAGTAGGGGATCTTGAGGCGCTTCGCCAGAACGCTGCGCCAGCGCTCGGGCTCGCGGCAGGGATTCTCGTCGCCGATCAGCAGGGCCGCCTGCACCTCCTCGAGGAAGGCTTCGAGGTTGTTGTCGGGCGCGCGCCGCACCACGAAGCCGAGGCCGCGTGCCGCGGCGTCTTCAGCGGCATCGCGCAGCCCCTGGTGCAGAAAGTGGTAGTGCCGCAGGTTGGCGTTAGGGTAATTCGGAATCACACCGAAGAAGACGACCACCGGCAGGCCGAGAGTGTTTGCGGCTTCGATGGTCACGTCCAGGGCCGGATTATCGACCGCGCGCAGAGCCCGCTGCATCCAGTAGACGACGCACTTGCCGCAGGGGCGCGGCGCACCACCGCGGCGCACCAGCACACGCGGCTGATCGGCCAGGCTGGTCAGGGCTTCGGGAATGTTGGAAGGACGAATTTCTCCAGTCACCTTTTGCATTGAATCATGCCGGGCTGCGAGCGGCATGGCCACGCTGGATCTCGTGCCGCATTGAAGAGGAGCTGAGCTTCGCGGGGGTGGCTGGCGGCAGGATGCCGCCAGTACAGCCGGTCTGGAGACCGGCGCTCCAGAAGCAGCGAAGGCCGCCCGCGGGCGGCCTTCACTGTGAACTGTCAGCTGTGAACTGTCAACTGTCTTTCTACCACCGTCCCCAGGCGCGGCTGATGTAGTCGGACATGATCATGCCGATCAGCGACAGGAACAGGAAGATGCCCGAAGCCACGGTCAGCTTGGTCAGCTTGTTGCTGTACTTGATGTGCATGAAGAACAACACCACCAGCGTCATCTTGGTGCAGGCAATAGCCATCGCGACCACGGCGTTGAACACGCCCAGATCGACGTAGGAGATGCCGCAGGTGGCGGCGGTAAGAAACAGCAGCGCCACGAAGATGGTGCCATACACCTTTGGAGAGACGATATGAATATGCTCGCCGGGAGTTTCGTCTGGTCTGGGCTGTTCAAGCTGCATAGTTGCCTCGTCGGTTCGTGATCCGTGGTTCGTGATTCGTGATTCGTGGCCAGCTCTAAGTGTGCCGGCTGATCAGGTACAGGAGCGGGTACAGGAAGATCCAGATGACATCGACAAAGTGCCAGTACAGACCGAAGTTCTCTACGAAGGTCACGTGGCCGCTGGTATAGGCTCCCTGGCGCGCCCTGAAGATGATGAACCCGAGCAGCCCGATGCCCACGATCATGTGCAGCGCGTGCATGCCGGTCATGGCGAAGTAGAGGAAGAAGTACTCCTCGGTGTTCTGGGCCATCTCCGGCGAGAGCGGGGCGTCGTGGTACTCCTTGTAGACGTCCGCGTCCAGCTTGGGATTGAGGAAGTCCGCGTCGCTGAAGCGCAGGCCGGGAACGTGATGGTCGACCCACTCGCCGTGCCACTCGATGCCCTTGATGCAAAGGAACGCGAGGCCCAGGATGAAGGTGAGCACCAGGTACATCACCAGTTTGCCCTTTTGCTTCATCTGGGCGCTGTACACGCTCATGGCCATGGTGAAGCTGGAGGTGATCAGAACCGCGGTATTGGTGGTGCCCCAGAAGATGCTCAGGTGGTGCGACCCTTCCACGAAGGCCGGATAGTACCAGTTGCGCATGATCAGGTAGGACGTGAACAGGCCGCCGAAGAACATGATTTCGGTCAGCAGGAAGAGCCACATGGCGAAGTTCGTGGCGTCGAACTGCTGCGAAACCGACTCGAAATGGTGACGCTGGAAGGACGGATGAGCCGGATGGTGCGCGCTCTCCGTCTCTGTTGCGGCGCGGTTCGCGGTGATCGTCGTATCAGACACTGGCTACCTCTTGTTGTTGTTGGCGCTCCAGCCATTCGTAGTCGTAGGCTTCGTGGTCCATGACGGGAATCTGCGGGAAGTTCTCGGTCAGCGGGGGCGACTGCGTCATCCACTCCAGCCCGGTAGCCTGCCAGGGATTGTCGCCGGCCACTGCGCCGTACTTCAGCGACCAGGTCAGGTACAGGATCGGGAGCAGGTAGCCCACGCCCAGCACCGTTGCGCCTGCCGTCGAGAACACGTTCAGCACCTGGAACTCCGGCGGGTAGGAGGCATAGCGCCGCGGCATGCCCAGCATGCCCAGGATGAACTGCGGAAAGAAGGTCAGGTTGAAGCCGATGAACGTAGTCACCGCCGCAAACTGGGAGATCTTCTCCGGATACATGCGCCCGGTCCACTTGGGCCACCAGAAGTGAATGCCCGAGAGGAAGGCCATCAGCATGCCGCCCACCATCACGAAGTGGAAGTGCGCCACGATGAAGTAGGTCTCGGTGAGGTGGATGTCGGTGCCGGTGGCGCCCAGGAAGACGCCGGTCATGCCGCCGATGGTGAACAGTCCCATGAAGCCGAAGGCGTACAGCATGGGAGTTTCGAAGGTGATGGAGCCCTTATAGAGGGTGAAGGCCCAGTTGAAGATCTTGATGGCCGAGGGCACCGCCACCAGCATGGTCAGCAGCGAAAAGACCAGGGCGGCGTAGTTGGAGATGCCCATGATGAACATGTGATGCGCCCACACGAAGAAACCGAAGACCGCGATGGCCACCGAAGAGAAGGCCACGGCCGTGTAGCCGAAGACGCGCTTGCGGCTGAAGGTGGACACCACCTCGCTGATGACGCCCATGCCGGGCAAAATCATGATGTACACCGCGGGGTGCGAGTAGAACCAGAACAGGTGCTGGAAGAGCAGCGGATCGCCGCCCTTGGCGGGATCGAAGACGCCGATGCCCACGGTGCGCTCGAGCACGATCAGCACCAGGGTGATGGCCAGCACCGGCGTGCCCAGCACCATCAGAATGGAGGCCGCGTAGTTCGACCACACAAACAGAGGCAGCCGGAACCAGGTCATGCCCGGGCAGCGCATCTTGTGGATGGTGACGATGAAGTTCAGGCCGGTGAAGATGGAGCTGAATCCGGCTACGAAGATGGCCAGCCCCGTCGAGATGACGTGGGTATTCAGATAGTGCGTGGAGAGCGGGGTGGTGAAAGTCCAGCCGGTGTCCACGCCGCCCGCGATCATGGTGTAGATGGCCATGACGCCCGCGATCATGTAGAGGTACCAGCTCAGCAGATTGATCTTGGGCAGCGCCAGATCCTTGGCTCCCACCATCATGGGGATGAGGAAGTTGCCCAGCGTGGCCGGCACCGACGGCACCAGGAAGAAGAAGATCATGATGATGCCGTGCATGGTGAACACCTTGTTATAGGTGTCCATGGCCAGCAGGTCGCTCTGCGGGGTGAGCAGCTCCAGGCGGATGAGGCCGGCGAGCGCGCCTCCGATAAAGAAAAAGAACGTGATCGAAATGAGGTAGAGGGTAGCGATGCGCTTGTGATCGCCGGTCAGGAGCCAGCTGAGCAAGCCGTTCTCCCTGGTCAGGAAGTTCATCTTGGGAACCCTGGCCGTGGACTGATCGGGAAGACTGACGATAGTGGCCGTGCTCATTGCTTCACCTCCCCTGACGCCGCGGCGTTGCCCGACGGCGCCGGTTGGCCCTCACTGCTGGGAAGCAGTTGAGTGGTGTTCAAGGTCTGCTGAATGCGGTAGTTCGAGTCCAGGTGCTTGATGTATTCCACCAGCGAGATGACGCCTTCTTCGCTGATCTGGCCCTGGTAGGTGGGCATGATGGGAACAAAGCCCTGCTTCACGTTCTCGGAGGGATCGAGGATGGCCGAGCGCAGGAAGGCGTCGTCCACGCGCACCCTCTCACCGCTGGAGAGCGTGATGGATGAGCCGTAGACGTTGGCGAGGTTCGGCCCGCGCGCGTCCGGGGTGTTGTTGTGGCAGGCGTTGCAGCTCAGGCTGGCGAACAGCCGCTCGCCGTTCTGCGCCAGCGAATTGCCGCTGGTCGAGCCGGCCAGCCACTTCTTGTAATCGTCCGGCGTCATCACCACCACGTGGCCGATCATTTGCGAGTGGTTGGTGCCGCAATACTGCGTGCAGAACAGATGATAGGTGCCCGGCCGCGTAGCCTCGAACCAGACGCTGGTGTAGCGGCCCGGAATCGCTTCGCGCTTCACGCGGAAGGCGGGGATCGAGAAGCTGTGGAAGACGTCCTGCGAGATCAGCGTCAACTGCACCGGCACGCCCTCGGGAACGTGCAGCTCGTTGATCTCGTGCTGGCCGCCGGGATGCTCCACCTTCCACATCCACTGCTTGCCCACCACATAGATGTTCATGGCGTTGGCCGGCGGCGTGTACACCCGGAAGTAGAGCAGCGCGCCCCAGACAAACATGATCAGGAACAGGCCCAGGGGGATGATCGTCCAGGTCGCCTCCAGCAGCGTCGAGCCTTCAATCTGGGTGGCGTGCGGGTGCCGGGTCTTGTTGTAGAGAATGGAGAAGCTAAGCACCAGCAGGATGACGATCGTGAGCCCCACCAGACTTACCAGAACCATGAAGAAAAAGAGCGCATCCATCTGCGGCGCGATCTTCGACGCCTCCGGTGGGAACAGCGGGAAGTTCGACATCCAATGCTGAAGAAACTGCCAAAGAACTGGACTGATGTAGTTCATTCCGTTATCCGTTCACCTTTTCTGCTGTCCCGGTTGTGTCAGCCTTAGGCTCACCGGCGTGCTGGAAATCCTTGCGAAGCATTACGAACATGAATCCGCCCAGCATCACCAGGGTGAGCGCGCCACCGAGCTGGATCACCCGCGAAATGATGAGGTCGTGCGTGTTATGGACCGGATCGTAGTGGTAACAGTAGGTCAGGATGTTGTCCACCGGCGATCCGATCTGATCGTTGGAGGCTTCATCCAGCCCCAGCAGCATGTCCTTGGGTGAGTACTCCACGCCCATGTAGTACTGGGCGAGCTTGCCCTGCGGAGTGACGATCTCCAGCGCGCTGGCGTGCGCGAACTGGGTGACGTTCGTGCCCGGCACCTTGAGCTTCACGTACCGGAAGCCCACCGCCGAGGTGATCTTGTCGATGTTGGCCTCGGTCCCGGTCATGAAGTGCCAGCCATTGGCGGTGTTGGGATGGCCGTACATCTTCAGGTATTCCGCTTTTTTGGCCGCCGCCATGGCCGGCGTTTCTGTCGGATCGATGCTGATGGCGATGATATTGAAATCCTTGCCGGGCCTGAAGTTGATCATCTTCAGAGCGCTGGTCAGGCCTTCCAGCTCTTCCGAGCACAGCATCGGGCAGCGGTAGTAGACCAGCAGCAGAATGGCCGGCACCTTGCCGAAGTAGGTGTTGAGGGGAACGACCTTGCCGGTATCGTCGGTGAACGTCAGATTGAGCGGCAGTTGACCGTTCAGGTTCTGGTCGATGCCCACTTTCTTGAGGATGCCGGGCGTGGTGTCCGCCTGGCCGCCCTTGGCGCTCATCGCCGTGGTCATGGCCGGCAGGCCCTTGGCTCCGTAGGTGGAGATCTGCGCCTGGAGCGAGGGTGCAGCCGCTGCCAGGCACAGCACAGTGGCCCCCAGTGCGGCAGTGCTGACCGACCGCCAGTAAGTTCGGAATTTTGCCGTGCTCTTCATCCCTCTGCTCCTTTCTGCGCCGCCCAATCAACGGTGCGAGTCGAATGTTGCTGTCGCCTACTCGACGCCGGTGCTTCCTGCGCCGGGTTCATCGCGAACGTCGGAGCCTTGCACGCCGGGCAGTCCCTGCTCGTAGGCCGTTGGCGCATAGCCATCGGTCAGCGGCGCGGTGACCACCGGTTTGTGATCGCCGGTCATCAGCGGCGGCGTCTGCGCCGCGGGCATTACCGGCAATCCCTGCTTGGCGATCAGTTCCATCGCCCGTTCGATCGGAATGCGAACCTTGCCGGCCTTCTGATCGACCCAGCTGTAGTGCTCCAGCAGCAGGTTCTCGCGCTGGTGCAGATCGGCCGTGTCCTGATCGCCGTTGTCGGTCTGCACGCGCGGCAGCGGGAAGGTCTTGGTCAGCTCCGCCACCTTGTTCTGCATCGCGGGGTTGGATGGCATGTCGCCCAACTCGCGGATGTTGACCGTCTGGGTCCACTTGCTGGTGGGGCCGTCCTCACGATCCATGCGGGCATTCAATACCTTGCCCATGCCGTAGCAGACGATCGCCACCACCACCACGAAGATGGCCAGCGACGCCAGGAACACCACAATGCCCGTCACTCGAACGTCGCTTTGTTCGTAGCCCGCCGAGATGTCAACCGCCTCGGGCTCGTGGCCGCCATGAATGTGCTCCGGCAGCCGGCCGCCGCCTCCGGGAAATTCGTTGTTATGCGATGGCATGCTCAGGCTCCAGAATCTCCGCCAGATGCGGATCGTTGACTTGCACCAGCGGCCGCTTCTTCAGTTCCATGCAGAAGTAGGCAACCCAGATCCCCATCATGGCGACCGGCACTGCGATGTACTCCAGAATTCCCCAGCTGAAGTGCAGATTGCGCGCCGCATCGGGGAAGTTCGGCTCGATCAGCCAGAACTGGTTGAAGGCCACGGCGAAGATCATGAACTGGCACACCCGGATCAGCCGCTTCTTGTTGCGCTTCAGATCGCGCGAGAGCAGCATGGTGAACGGAATCAGCCAGTGGAAGATGAAGTCCAGGGTGATGATGACGCCCCACCCGCCGCGGATGCGGTCCAGATACCAGTTGATCTCCAGCGGCAGGTTGCCCGACCAGATGATCAGGAACTGGCCGAAGGTCAGGTAGATGTTGAGCATCACGAAGCCGAAGGTGAACTTGCCCAGATCGTGCTGTTCAGTGCGCCGGAGGATGGTCTTGACAGGCTCCTCTTTGGAAAGCGAGAGGGTGACGACGATGCCCAGGGCCAGCACTTGGAACCCCTGCTCCACCAGGAACAGCAGGCCGTACACGGTCGAGAACCACTTCACGTCCATCGACATGACCCAGTAGATGGAGGCCGCCGTCATGGTGAATGCGTAGATCACCAGGCCGGGACCGCTGATGTTCTCCAGCCTCTTGATCCAGTGGGGCGTGGTTTCGGGACCGTCGGCATCGCGCTTGAGGCCGAGCCGGTTCAGGTGCCACATGTAGAAGGCCCAGATGGCGAAGCAGAGAATGCTCACCCACCAGAAGGCGAAGCTATTCAGCATGGGCCGCTTGAAATCGATCATGTATTTTTCGGTCTCGGTGATCAGCCCGGTCTTCACCGCCGCCGCTGTGGAGCCATTGGTGGGGTAGTTCGCCCACAGGAACAGCCGCTTCATGAAGACCGCGGTCACCACCCAGTACACGAACACCAGCGGCAGGGTGCGGCTCATGGCTTCCAGGGGACGCCGCAGCAGAAGGCCCCATTTGCCGCCCGAGCAGTACTGCACCATCAGCATGGCCAGGCCGCCGACGGCGAAGCCCCAGGTCACCATCAGGCCGAGGGTCCAGGCGCGCAGAAAGTGGTCCCACCCCAGATGTTCGGGGTCCTGCGCCTGCCCGAGAAACGCCAGGATGATGGCGAGGACGGCGAAGATCACACCAACGACGAGCGCACGATTCCGCCAGCCGTCCACGAGCGCCGGCGCGCTCAGATCGGCGGGGAGCTGTTTTGCGTGGGTTGCGTGAGCCATTCCGTGAAATCCTTACTTGGTGGCCTTCTTGGCCGGTTTGCTTACGGGAATCGCGATCTTCGGGTTGGCAGTGTTGGCCGGACCCATGGCAGGCGAGCCTTCGGTGCGTGCGGCGCCTTGATTAGCCCACACCGCCGTTGCCGGCAGCGTCCAGGGTTCAGCGTCGCTCGCCGGCAGGCCCTCCTGCTGTGCGATCTCCTTCAGAGTCCGCACCTGCACACCCGCCGGAACATCGGAGGTCGTAGCCACCTGGCTGTACTGCAAGGCCCGGATGTAAGCTGCCACCGCCCAGCGATCGGCCGGCGTGAGCTGCGCCGAGTAGTCCGGCATTGCCCCGTAGCCATGCGTCATGACATAGAAGTAGTGCGAAACAGGCTGCGCCAGCCGTACCTGGTCGTGGAAGTTGGCTGCCGGCTTGTAGCCGCGCATCACAATCTCGCCAAGACCGTTGCCGACCCGGGAATGACAGGGGGTGCAATACAGGTTGTAGCGCTCCTGCCCGCGCCGCAACACCGTCATGGTGACCGGGAACGGCATCAGGTCGCGTTCTTCCATGTAGCCGTTCGGCCCCTTGACCAGCCCGGTGTAGAAGTAGCTGTCCGCGCGCAACTGGCCGCGCGCCACGGTATCGACAACCTGCGGCCGTGCGCCGCGATGATCGGCAAAGAACGACGAGCCGCGCTGCGGAAACATCTTGGGCTCGTTGTGCATGTCCTGGCGGCAGCCGGCGACCAGCAGCAATGCCGCCACGCCCGACAGGGCTAGCATCCGGCCTAAAGTGGTGTTGAGGTGACGTGCCTGCATTAGTAATCCACCTCCACCACTGAAACCGGCTTCATGTTCTCCAGGTACGCCTTGGTCTCTACCCGGTCGAACTTGGGATCCAGCGCCTCAAGGCACAGAAAGAACTTGTCCGTCAGCGCGCCGTCACGGAAGTTGGGCGCGTTGAAGAGCGGGTGATAGAGCGACGGCAAACCGTTCAGGGCCAGCATGCCGAAGGCCGCCGAGAGTCCCGCCCAGAGAATCGTCCACTCGTAGGCCGGAACCGCAAAGGCAGGCCAGGAGTAGGTGGGGCGCCCCGCCACATTCAGCGGATAGGCCAGCACCGAGATCCAGGTCTCCAGCGAGAACATGGCCGCACCGCCCATCAGGCCGCCGATCAGGCACAAGAGCGGCACCTTGTTGCGGTGGAAGCCGATGGCCTCCGCTGCTTCCTCAACGGGATAAGGGGAATAGCAGTCCAGGCGGCGCCATCCATCCTTGTACGCCTGTTGCGCGGCCCTCACCAGGTCGCCAGGCGTTTCGAATTCGGCCAGCAGGCCGTAGGTTCCTTCACGCGGCGGCATTAGCTCACAACCTCCGGACCCGTCTTTTGTTTCACCTTGGCAGACGGGAGCAGCATGCGTACTTCGTTCATGGGAATCATGGGCAGAAAGCGGACAAACAATAGGAACAGGAAGGTGAAGAACCCGAGCGTGCCCGCAAAGGTCATGTAATCCCACTTGGTGGCGCGATAGGTTCCCCACGACGAGGGCAGGAAGTCGCGCGTCAGGCTGACGACAACGATGACAAAGCGCTCCATCCACATGCCCGTGTTCACGACGATCGAAATGAAGAACATGAAGGCCATGTTGGTGCGCAGTTTTCGCGACCACAAGGTGGTCAGCGGGATGGCCACGTTGGAGGCAATCAGCATCCAGTACGACCAGCCCATGGGCCCGAACATCTCATTCCAGACGAGGAAGGCCTCCCAGTGGTCGGCCGAGTACCAGCCCATGAAGGCTTCGATTGCGTAGCCGTAGGCCACGATGAAGCCGGTCACCAGCATCAGCTTGCCCATGTTGTCGATATGGCGCTCGGTCACCAGCGCTTCCAGGTGGTAGTACTTGCGCAGCGGAATGGCCAGGGTAAGAACCATGGCGAACCCGGAATAGATGGCGCCGGCTACGAACAGGGGCGGAAAGACGGTGGTGTGCCAGCCAGGCAGAACCGCCACGGCGAAGTCGAAGCTGATGACGGTGTGCACCGAAAGCACAAGCGGCGTCGCAAGGCCGGCCAGCAACAGCGATGCCGTCTCATAGCGCATCCAGTGGCGGGCCGAGCCGCGCCAGCCGAGCGACAGCATCCCGTAGACATACTGGCCGAGCTTCGACTGCGAGCGGTCGCGGAAAGTGCCGAGATCGGGCACCATGCCGATATACCAGAACACGACAGAAATGGTGGCATAGGTGGAGACCGCGAAGACGTCCCACATCAGCGGCGAGCGGAACTGCGGCCACACCGTCATGGTGAAGGGCAGCGGAAACAGCCAGTATCCCAGCCAGGGGCGGCCCACATGGATCAGAGGAAAAAGGCCCGCGCAGGCCACGGCGAAGATGGTCATGGCCTCGGCAAAACGGCTGATCGCATTGCGCCAGCCCTGCTTGAACAGCAGCAGAATTGCCGAGATCAGCGTGCCGGCGTGGCCGATACCAATCCACCATACAAAATTGATGATTGCGAATCCCCAGGCCACCGGCTGCGTGATGGCCCAGATGCCCACGCCCTTGAGGAACAGCCAGCACAGCGCCACCAGCAGCATGGTCGCTCCCGCCCCGGCTACCGCGAAGTAGCCGAACCAGCCCAGCGGGGTGTGCGGCGTGAGCACAATGCGCGTGATCTTTTCTGTAACCGACCGGAAGGTCTCGCCGGGCGCTACGACCCGGTATTCCCCGGTTGCGGGATCGATCCGGTCGTGAAGGTCGACTTTGCTCGTTGCCATCGCGGATTAACCCTTTGCCGGTGCGACTTCCACCGGAGTTGCTTCGAGTTCGGAGTTCGGATTCAGGACTTCCGCCACGTACATGGTGCGGGGACGCGTATTCTGATCGGCCAAGACCTGGTAGCTGCGCGGCTGCGCCTGCAACTGGGCTACCCGGCTAGTCTTGTCGTTGCGGTTGCCGAAGGTGATGGCCGAAGCCGGGCAAGCCTGCTGGCAGGCGGTCTGGATCTCCCCGTCACGGATGGGGCGATTCTCGATATCCGCCGTGATCTTGGCTTCCTGGATGCGCTGCACGCAGTAGCTGCACTTCTCCATCACGCCGCGCGAACGCACCGTGACGTCCGGGTTGCGCATCAGCTTCAGGCTCTCCGTCTCGTAATCGGAGTAGAGCAGGAAGTTAAAGCGGCGCACCTTGTAAGGGCAGTTGTTGGAGCAATAACGGGTGCCAACGCAGCGGTTATAGACCATCAAATTGAGGCCTTCCGCCGAGTGCACCGTGGCGCCCACCGGGCAAACCTGCTCGCAGGGCGCGTTCTCGCACTGCTGGCAGAGCATGGGCTGAAAGTGCGCCCGCGGCGCCGCCAGATCGCCCTCAAAGTAGGTGTCGATGCGGATCCACTGCATGTTGCGGCCGATGCGCACCTGCTGCTTGCCTACCACTGCGATATTGTTCTCCGCGTAGCAGCTCACGATGCAGGCGTTGCAGCCTACGCAGCTATTCATGTCGATCGACATGGCCCACGCGTTTTCGTTGTACTGCCAGTTGGGGAACAGCGAAGTGTCCAGCGACGGCGTCTCGCGCCCGTCTCCCTCATGGGCAAAGTTGGGATTGGCCTTGAAATCCTCGAGCGTCGCGTAGCGGATGATGCCGCGCGGCCCCAGCGCCTCATCGCCTTCCAGCGAGTGGTTGGTGTTTTCGCCAGGGCCGCCGAAGATCGATGGGCGGTGATCCTGATAGTGGCTCTTGGTAATGGCCACGCCCCACTTGCCGTCCAGCTTGCGCATCCCGCCGGTGGATTGCAGCATACCCCAGGTGTTCCGCACCAGATAGGCATTGAAGCCCTGCCCCGAGCCCACGCGTCCGGCAAATTCCCGGCCGTAGCCCAGGTAGACCGTGGCCGAGTTGTCGGGATGGCCGGGAGCCACCACGACCGGCGCCTTCACGCGGCCGTTGCCCACGCTGATCTCGACGATGTCGTCTTCTTCCAGGCCCAGCTTGGTCAGCGTGGAACCGGAGACAATCGCGGCATTATCCCAGCTCAGATTGGTAATCGGCTTGGGCAGCTCCTGCAGCCAGCCCACATTGTTATACCGGCCGTCATAGACATTCGGATCGGGCCGGAAGATGACCTCGAAGGCCTCTTTCGGCGAGGGCGCGGGAATGGAGCCCTTGAATCCCGCGGCAGCCTTGGCGCTCTTCTCCGCAGCCTTGCCGGTCTTCGCAGAACCTGGGTTGTTGAAGGCGGTGTTGGCAACCCAGCCGTCGTGCAGTGACTTGCGCCAGCCCTCTTCAAAATCACCCTGGATCACCGGCTTCCAGGTCTCGCGCACCGCTTCATAGGCGCTCAGCATCGGCTGGTTCAGCAGCGCCTGGAACATGTCATGCGCGCTGCGCCCGTTATAGAGCGGTTCGATCATCGGCTGCACGATCGACACCGTGCCGTCGTAGCAGCGCACATCCGACCACGACTCCAGGTAATGCGCGGAGTTGATGTGCCACGGCGCAACCTGTCCGGTCTCGTCTACATGCGAACCCAGATGGACCACCATCTTCGCCCGGTTGAACGCCGAGGCGAAGTTCATGTCCACAGGAACCGAGTAGATAGGGTTCGCATTCAGAATGACCAGCCAGTTGACCTTGCCCGCATTCAGATCGGCGACCAGCGCCTTGAGATCGTCCACCTGGCTGGAGGGCAGCGGCAGCACCGTCTCGCTGCTCACGTAGACGGTCTTGCCCACGTTGCCCAGCGCCTGGTTCATGGCCAGCGCAAGATCGGCGACCACCGGGTCCTGGTAGAGACCAGGCAAGATCGCGCTCTTGCCGGCGTTGGCCTTCAGGTCCTTGGCCAGCGCGGCCAGGAACGCCTGCTGCTCGCCGGTCCACTGGTACGACGGAGGATTCACGCCCGCCACACCTACGGCCTTAGCCAGTTCCGCGACAAAGGCCGGAACCTCGCTGGCGCGCAGGCCCAGGCGATGCTCCGCCTTCATGCCGGTGGTGCTGGTCGAACTTTCGATAGAATAGAGGCGGTTCATGCCCTTCTCCGGCTGCTTGCGCCGGTTGGCATAATCGCGCACCAGTTTATGGAAGCCGGGATAGGAAGCGCTCGACAGAAAGTCGGCATCCAGCGAAACCAGAACATCGGCTGCGCTCAGATCGTACTGGGTATCGATGCCGCGCTCCGCCCAGGTGCCCGCAATCGCCGGATCGTATTGCACCAGCGTGGCCTTGGGATAAGCCGCCTGCACCGCCTTCCATTGCCGCGCCAGCGTGGGCGAAGTGATGGTCTCGGAGAGGAAGTAGATGCCGGTGCCGTCCTTGCTGGCAGCCACCGCCTGCTGGTAGGCCTCGACGAACTCCGCCCATTCCCGAGTCTCGCCCCGGTACAGCACATGCTTGGAGCGGTCGGGATCGTACATGTCCAGCAGCGAGCCCTGCGCAAACACATCCGAGGAGCCGTGGTTATACGCGTGCTCCGGATTGCCGTCGACCTTGATAGGGCGAAATTCGCTGCTCTTGATCAGCAGCGGAGTGCCGCCTACCGGGGTGGGCTGCGCCGTAGCAAAGTACATGGGCTTGCCCAGCACCAGGTCTTCGGGAGCCTTGACATAGGGATAGATCCGCTCGGTGGGCTGCTTGGTGCAGCCGGCCAGCCCTGCCAGCGCCATGGAGGCGCCCATCAGCCGCAGAAAGCCGCGCCGCGAAACCGGATCGACCCACTCCTGCGCGGCGGAAGGAAACTCCTTCTCCACCGCCGCCTGAAAATCGGGTGTGTCGGCCAGCTCATCCAGCGAGCGCCACAGCTTCTTCCCTTTCACGTTCTTCAACTCCGCGCGCACCGCGTCCAGCGTCATCGGCTCGGATGCCGCGCCCTGATTCTGTTCCTTCACGGTGATCCCCTTCGCGTTCCCCACCCCGTTCGTGGTCACGTGGTTTCCGTCTCCGCTCATCGGTGACATACCTCGCAGCTCATCAGGTCACGCGAATTGCGAATCTTGTAGTGAACCACCAGGAAACGTCCCAACTGCTTCTGGCTGGTGAACTTCTCGAAGTGCAGCGTGGCGGGAATCGCGGCCGCGCCCAGGCCGCCGGCCTGCACACCCACCGGCGGGGTCGCCATGTCCATGGCCGCCATCTCCGCGCCGCCGGGGGTGGCGGGATTCTTCGTTGTGCAGTCCACGCTCTGCGCGGTGGGCACCCCGGTCTTGCTGTCCCCGGCCGCGCACCATACCGGATGATCGTCCGACGGCGACTTCCAGGCCATGTTGTAGATCTCGCTGGCCGGGCGCAGATTCTTCACCGGGTTGCGATGGCAGTCCAGGCACCATTCCATCTGCAACGTGTTCTGCGCGTACATCAACGGCATCTGATCCACCCGCCCGTGGCAGGTCTCGCATCCAATGCCCTTGTTGACGTGAATGGCGTGATTGAAATACACGAAGTCGGGCAGATCATGCACCCGCACCCAGGGAATCGACTGCCCCGTCGCCCAGCTCTGCCGCACCGGCTGGAGCAACTGCGCGTTGGTCCAGATCTGCGCGTGGCAGTTCATGCACGTGCGCGTGGGCGGGATGCCGGCGTAGCTCGACTTCTCCACCGTGGTGTGGCAGTACTGGCACTGCAGGCCCAGGCCCTGCACATGATGCTCATGACTGAAGGGAATTGGCTGATCGGCGCGCTGCCCCTGCCGGGTGACCCACGGCGAACGTTGCAGTTGGTCCAGCGTCACACCCAGGGCAATCACAATCAGCCCCGTCAACACCAGGCTCATCCGAGCCAGCGCGTTGGAGCTGCGGTCGAAGATTTGCGGCATGTTTTTCCCTGCAAGATTTTCGCGTCTAAGTGCTTCCGCCATGCGAGCGGGCGCACAGGTTATGTACAAAAATCACTAACGGGCAAAAACGGACGAGACGGCGGGAAGCCAGCAAGCCAAATATACCATCAGGCCGCTTCTCCGCAAGGGCGTACGTCACAGTTACCCTAAAAAAAATTAGTGCGAACGATCGTACTCAACCAATTGAAAACAAAAACAGTTGTGATAAGTCCGAATTTGGGGAAGTATCAACTTGCTCCCTGGCTTCGTGCACGCCAGAGAAGGGAATTTTTTCGGCAACCACAATAGCATGTCGATGCTACGGTTGGCATCCAGGCGTTTCGCCGAATGAGACGGCTGCCGATTTTTGGCATGTGCCGCCCTGCCGCGCACCCCATGCGCGGCCCCCCGGCGCCGGCGATCCGATCGGAGGCAAATCGGGAGGGGAAGGAATTGCGGAGACGCGCGGCGCCGCCGCCCCCCAAAAAAATCAAAGGGCCCGTTCCTGATGCCAGGAACGAGCCCTTTGCAGTTGGAGGTTTGTTAGCGGGTCAGCATCTCCTGCTTGGCCAGAAAATCGTTCAGCCCCGACATCATGTTGTCCGACTGGTTGGCGGCCGGCCACTGGCTGTTCCACATCACGTAGCCGCCCGGCAGGATCAGAGCCTTCTCTCCGGACGCAACCGCGATGGTGCCCGCCACCGCCCAGGCGTTGTTCTCCTTGATGTAGAGCGGCGCGTTGTAGTTGGAGGGCGGCGGATCGACCCCATCCTCCACCTGCTGGGCGGCATACATGATCGCCATCTCCTGCGCCATGGCGTCCAGCTTGCTGCGGTTGATGGTGCAGGTGGAAATCACGCCCTTGGCCCCATCCTGAGTGCTGGCCGTGCGCGGCCCCGGCTCGTTGGTCTCGCCGTAGACAATCGTCACCCCGTTCGCGCTCCGCTCCTTGCCTTTCGGCAGCAGCGCCAGGTCTTTCTGAATCTGGGTCGTGATCTCGCCCGGCTGCATCCCGGCGACCAGCTTTTGCAGTTGCTGCATGGGATCGCCCGAGGGCGCGTGCATCTGCTGCTCGGTGCCGCGTGCCTTCTTGCCCTTCACCAGCGCCTCGGCCGCAGAGTAATCCACCGGCTGCTTGGTCACACCGGAGACCGACTGGATGACCAGGCGTGCCGGGTAGGCATTGGCATTCCCGAAGCCGCCCAGACCGGTGATGTTGCCGCTGGCGTCGCGATCCATCTGCGCGTTGTTGACCCCGTCCAGACGCCCTACCACCGTTGCCTGCACGGTGTACTTGGGGCAGCCCGGGCACAGGCCGTAGTCGGAGTCATGCCACTGCGAGAGCGCGGAATCGAATTGCTTGAATTCCTTATCCTTCTGGAGTGTGACCGCGGCGCCCCCGGCCGCCGACGCCGCGTGTCCTTTAAAGTCCTTCGCGGGCTGGAATTCAACCTTCACCAGCGCGCCCGCCTTGCCCTTGGAGCCCGCGGGATAATCCAGCCAGATCCCATTCACCATCTGGTTGCAATTGCCGTCGGTCAAGACAAACTGATCGAAACTTGCGATGACCGTGCCTTTGATCTGCACCATCTTGCCGTCGAAGGCCTTCGGGTTATTCAGCACGTTACATACTGTGGTAGTCACCGTCTGGGCGTGCACAGCACAAGCCGCAACGGCAAAAAATAAAGTCAATCCAAAATACCTCTTCATAGCACTCCAACTCTCGTTGAGATCGCCTTCCTGCGAAGGCTTCCGCCACAGGTCACTTTTTAATGTGCCCGACGAGACGGAAAAAGGATAGCAGGCGCGACGCGCAACTTACTGTGCCGCGGTCCCATTCTGTGCTGCAATCCAGGCCGTCACGCGGGCATCCAGCATGTCCAGCGGCAGCGCGCCGGCATCCAGAATTTCGTCGTGGAAGGCGCGCAGATCGAACTTCGGACCCAGCGCCTTCCGCGCCTTGTCGCGCAGGCCCAGAATCTCCAGTTGCCCGATCTTGTAAGCCAGCGCCTGTCCCGGCCAGGCAATGTAGCGGTCCACCTCCGCCTGCACGCTGGCCTCATCTATCGCCGAATGCTGGTGGAAGTAATCCACCATCTGCTGGCGCGTCCAGTGCTGCGAGTGAACGCCGGTATCCACCACCAGGCGGATGGCGCGCCACATGTCGCTCTCCAGCCGCCCGTAATCCGAATAGGGATCCTGGTAGAAGCCCACGTCCTTGCCCAGTTGCTCGGCATAGAGCGCCCAGCCTTCGGTGTAGGAGGTGTAGTCGCCCAGGTAGCGGCGGAACTCGGGCAGCCCCTGCATCTCCTGCGCCAGCGAGATCTGGAGATGGTGCCCGGGAAGCCCCTCGTGATAGGCAATCGCCTCTACGTCATAGAGGTTGCGCTGCGCGGCGTCGTAGGTATCGATGCGCAGCCGCCCCGGCCGGCTGCCATCCGGCGCGCCCGGCTCGTAGTATGCCGGCGGAGCGGTCTTCGCCATGTAGGCAGGCACCGGCTCCACCTCGAACTTGGCCTTGGGCAAGTGACCGAACAACTGCGGCAGCTTGGCCTGCATGGGTCCCAGATAGCCCTTGTAGGCATCGAGCAGCGCCTCTCCCGAGGCCGGATGCAGCTTGGGGTTGGTCTTGAGACTTGCCTCGAAGCTGGCCAGGTCCTTGAACCCCAGCTTCTGGGCGATGGCCAGCATCGCCGCCTCATCCTTCTTCACCTCATCCAGTCCGATCTGGTGAATCTGATCGGGCGTAAGGTTGGTGTCGGTCACCCGCTCCACCAGAAAGCGGTAATAGGCTGCGCCGTCCGGAAGCGCCCAGAGGCCCGGCTCGGTGCGTCCCGCCGGCACATAGCTTACACGCAGAAAGCGCTCGAGCCGCTGATAGGCGGGCAAATCCTCTTTGGCGATTGCGTCCAGCATCTCCGTGCGGATGCGCTGCTGCTCGGCCGGCGTGATGGAGGCGGGAAATGACTTGAGCGGCGCGGCCAGCGGCGAATCTTCCGGCTTCTGGTGGGCCAGCTCGCTCACCTGTGCCAGCGCCTTCTCCAGCAGATAGCGCGGCGGCACGCGATGGTCCTGCATGCCGATCGACATGTTCGTCATCACCTGCGCAAAGGCCTCCGGCAGCGCACGCAGGCGCGCGATCCAGTCGTCGTAATCCTTCTCGGTGGTAAAGCTCAGCTCGGCCACCAGCTGCGGGTACACCGAATAGATGCCGCCCATCTGGCTGATCGGCATCTCCCATTCCTTGAACTGCGCGGCCGCCTCGTCGTCCTCGAAGCGGCGCTCCAGCATACGCTGGCTGAGCGCTTCCTGCTCCGTGAATCCGCTCGGATCGATGGCCAGCAGCCGCATCAGAAAGCCCTGTTCGCGGGCGAGCTGATCGTTGTAGGCGGCCACCGAGTAGTCGGAGATCTGATCGTTGTAGCGCTTGTCGCCCAGCGTCGAAGCGAACTCGGGATCGTGCTTGAGCGTGTCCTCCCAGAAGTCATGGAAGATCTGGTTGAGCGCCTGGCGGCGATCCGCAAGCGAGGCCGGCGCGGCGCTGGGCTGCGCCAGCGGCAGCTTCTGCGCGTGGAGAGCGGGGAAACATCCGAGCAGGAAAAGGGCCGAAACAAGGAGGGCTGGGCGGGAGGTTCTGATCAAAACAGGCTTCCTTCTCACGATTGAAGTGTTGCCAGCAGTGTAGATCAAGAGCCTGTCGAGCCGCTTGCCGTCCATCGTTCGCTCGCCAGCATTCCACCCAGCCAGGTTTTGCGCTGCGTCAGCGCGAAGCCGGCCTCGCGCAAGGCCGCGCTGTGCTGCGGCAGGCGCCGCACCCGCAGGCCCGTCATGCAGCCGAAGGCCCAATAAAGCGATGCCACCACGGGACGCGCGAACAGACGGCCGAACCCATTTGCCGGCTCGGCAAACTCCGACACCACCCACACCGCGCCCGGCGCAGCGGCGGCGCGCAGCTTCAACGCCAGGGCGCGCACCTCTTCCGTAGTCAGGCAATCCAAAAAAAAATGCGTGGCGATGAGATCGTAGCCGTCGCTCGCCGGCTGCCAGGTCCGCGCATCGGCGCGGAAGGTTCGCACCCGCCCTGCTCCCTGCCGGCTGCCTCTGCGCGCGAGTCTGCGCAGCATGGCCGCGCTGGCATCCACGGCGTCAACGCCGACATGAGGGTTCTCGCGCAGCAGCCGCGCCGTGAAACGGCCGTCCCCGTCGCCCAGCACCAGCGCGCGGCGGCAACTCCCGAGCTCATGGAGAAATGCGCACCGGCACCAACCCAGGAAGGGCCCGAAGCTGCACCACTCCATCCAGCGGTAGAGCGCGGCGAGCCGATCGAAATTCGCGGGCTTCTCGATGCGGTGGGTGCGCTCCGCATCGCAGGCTCCAGACGCGGCGGAGTTCACCTCCGCCCCCATTGCGCGGCCAGCACCAGGGCCGGCGTCAGCAGCACCAGGTCGGCGGCGGCGCGCAGCAACACGGCGCTCATGCGCGGGCGCATGCGGTCCAGCGCGCCCAGCAGAAATGCGCTCGCCGCCCCGGCCGCCAGCAGCACTGCGGTGCGCGCGTCCAAGCAGACCACCAGCCCGGCAGCCGTGAAGCCCACTGCGGCAATCCATTGCGCCTTGCGCCAGATTCCACTGCGCAAGGCGCCCGACTCCCACTCTTCGATGGCCCGGCAATTCAGCCAGGCGAGGGCCGCGAAGTACAAGGCAGCGGCCAACAGCGCCCAGGACGATCCGCCGCGCGACCAGGCGGGCAGCGCGCAGCCGGTGGTGAACAGTACTCCAACCAGCAACTCCTTGGTCGCGAACCGCCGTAGCCGCGAAGCCGCCCCGCCGGTATGGACCCGAGCAAAGTAGGCCAGCGAAGCCGCGCCCAACATCGAGCTGCGCTCCTTCGCCATCACCGGCATCCAGCGCAAAATGAGGCAGGCAGCCGCGCCCGAAGCCAGCACCGCCAGCGGCGTCAGCACCGCCCGGTGCCGCCAGTGGAAGAAATGCCGCTCGCGCAGCTCCTCGCCATCCCGTTGGCGCAATCCCGTACGCGCGTCGAGCAGCCGGTCGCCCACATACACCGCCCAGACCACCAGGGCCTGCAATAGCAAGAGCCACAGCGGCAATCGCACATGGGCGAGCCAGGCAAAGGCCAGCGACCACACGACGGCTACCGTGGGCGCGTCCAGGCTGAGCAGATGCCAGTAGCGCACCGCCGCCGGCGCCTCGCGGCGGCGCACCACAGCGGCATGAACCACGGTGCGGACGCTCTCGCGGAGCGGCAGGCAAGTGTCAGTGAGATTGGCTTGCGCGCGATTGGGGACAGTCGGCGGCACTGCCCATATTGTAGGAGAAAACGCGCGCCAGGCCTTCAGACTCCCGGTTCCCGCTCCGCAAAAAGCTCCGGCTGCTCCACCTTTTCCGTCCGTTTGCGCGCCGCAGCCCCGATCAGGCTCACCACCTCCAGTGCCTGAATGGCCTGCCGGGGCACGTAGATGCGCTGGGTGTTGGAGCGCGTGTCGGGCGGGGTCAGCAGCAGGCCCGCGCCGTTCACCAGCGACGCATCGTTCGCCGCCAGTCCCTCCAGTTCCTCGCCGTCGTTCAGCGTCATGCGCAGCCACACCCCGGCGGTGCGCGGCCGCACCGCAAACCGCTTCTGCACCAGCCGCTCGGGATTGGAGGAATCGGAAGAAGGGGTGGGCAGTTCGCGCACGTAGCAGACCCACTTCACCTGCTCCCAGCCCAGGTGCAGCACCTTGCCGGCCGGGTCCAGAATTTCCAGCTCCGCACGGTTCTCGCCCAGCGACTGATCTGCGTAACCCGCAAACCAGTCGCGCGAGAACCTGCGAACCACCACCGGTTTGCGCCCGCCTGCCATCGTTCTGGATTGTCGCATGCCACAGCGGCGCCGGCGTTCGATTCCGCACCGCCGCGAACCCGCCAAGCCACGCCCGCGCGTGCACGCGCCGGGGCGCGCTGCCCTGCTGACTCGCTGACTTGCTGACTCGCTGACTCGCTGACCTGCTAGAAGTACTTCTTCAACTTCAGGATCTGCGATTCGAAGGCGTACCACAGCAGCGTGGCGGCCAGCGTCGAGGTAAGCAGCCGGAAGCCCACCACCGCCAGATTGCCGGGAATCCCGTAGCGATCCATGTGCGCGTCGAACCAGCCAAAGAAGATGAAGACGCTGATGTGGATCATGTAGAGCCCGTAGCTGATGCGCCCGTAGAAGGCCAGCGGCCCGCGGCCCAGCATGGCATTCAGCGGATTGCGCGCGCCGGTGGAGGCGATCGCCGCCAGCACCGCTCCGGCGAAGGCGATGCCCAGCGCGGAATCGAGATAGGCGGTCCCGCCCGCGACCGTCGCCGCGGCCCAGAATCCCACCGCCATTCCGCCCACGCCCGCCAGCACCCAGGTGCGACGCCTCCAGCGCAACCGGTGCAGGCCCAGCGCCAGCAGGCAGCCCCAGGCAATCCCATCCAGATGGATGAGCGTGTGCGTCGGGGTGATCCAGCGAAAGTTCGCGTGCCGCACCAGCGGCGATGCAATCAAGGTGGCGGCCGCAGCGCTGGTCAGCATCCACGGGCGCTTCAGCACCCGCACCAGCGGCGCCCACACAAAATAGAACTGCTCCTCGATGGCCAGCGACCAGGTCGGACCCAGCGCCGGCGGCAGGCTCAGGTGAAACAGGTTTTGCAAAAAGAACAGGTACGCCCACCACGGGGCGGTGCGGATCGCTGTGCCGATGCTGGGGCCGATGAACCACGGCGCTTCCAGGTACACCACCACCAGCAGCAGCACGTACACCGGCCAGATGCGCAGCACCCGCCGCCCGTAGAAGTTGCGAAAGTACTGCGGCTTGCTCCGCGACTCCAGCAGGATGCTGGTAATCAGGAAACCGGAGAGCACAAAGAAGAGGTTGACGCCGGCCCACCCCCACAGCGATGCGCCGTAGATCCACGTCCCTTTCAGCCGCGGGTTGCAGTGGTAGAGCACCACCGCGATCACCGCTAGCCCGCGCAGCCCCTGCAACTCGGGAATGTAGGAGGGCAGCCACTGCGGCCGCCGCATGGAGAGATGCGTGAGCCTGCGTCCCTCGGGCTCGGCCGAGAGCGTCTTCGCAATCTCTTTCATCTCCGCCGCTCTCGTAGCGTACCCCATGCGATTGGTGGCTAGCCCGCCGCCAGTTGCCGCGCCCGCTCGGTGGCGCGCATGACCGCTTTGATGAGAGTCACGCGCAATCCACCCTCCTCCAGCTCCAGGATGCCGTCGATGGTGCACCCTGCCGGCGTGGTCACCGCATCCTTCAGCAACGCCGGATGATAGCCCGTCTCCAGCACCATCTTCGACGCGCCAAAGGCCGTCTGCGCCGCCAGTTGGGTAGCCACATCACGCGGCAGGCCGACCTTCACGCCCGCCTCCGCCAGCGCCTCGATGATGATGTACACATAGGCCGGACCGGAGCCGGAGAGGCCGGTCACCGCGTCCATGTGCTTCTCATCCACGATCACGGTGCGGCCCACGGTCTCGAACATCCGCTGCGCCAGTTCCATCTGCGGCTCAGAGACAAACCGCCCGCGGCACAGCGCGGCCACGCCCGCACCCAGCGCCGATGGCGTGTTGGGCATGGCGCGGATCACCGCGATCTCCATCCCCGCCGCCTCCTCAATGGCCCGCGTCTTCACCGAGGCCGCAAAGGAAACGATGGTCTTCTTCGCCGTCAGCGCCGGCCGGATCTGCTCGATCAAATCGGGCACCTGAAACGGCTTCACGCCGATCATGATCAGGTCCGCCTGCTGCGCGGCCGCCAGGTTATCGACGCTGACATCGACTCCCCACTGCGTGCTCAGCGCCACCGCCCGCTCTTCGTGGGCCACGGTAGCGTGGATCTGCTCGGGCGCAAACAAGTTCTGCTTCAGGAAGGCCTGCAACAGAATGCCCCCCATCTTGCCCGCGCCCAACACCGCTACCCGCACCTGCGGCAACTGCGCCGGCGTCTGATTCGCCTCGACGGCCATCTCTTCCATATCGAAAACCTTGTTGTGAATGAGAATCGTCCTGCTCTCTTTAGGATACTCGCCTGCCTGCACGCAGCGCCGGCCTCGCGGCAGGCTGTGCTGGGAGCTGCCGCTGCCGCCCCACACGTGCCTTGCCCGCTGTGCCAACATCGCGGGCAAGCTGGTCTTGTCAGGCTGAGCCCTTGGAGAGCAGGGGCCGTTCCTCAGGCGCGCCGCGCCTGCAACGCCCCTGCCGCCTCGCAGCGATCGCAGTTCCCGCACGGGCCGCTGTAGTCGTCGCCGAAGTAGCGCATCAGAAACTCCCGCCGGCAGCCGCGCGTCTCGGCGTATTCGCGCATCTGCTCCAGGCGGCGGATGCGCTGTTCCTTCAGCGACTCCTGCTGGCGCCGCGCCGCCTCGGCCATCTCCGCGGCCGACTGCTCGCTCTCCAGCCGAATCTGTCCCGAAGCCAGTTTGCGCGCCGCCCCCGCCTCCTCGAACTTGTGCAGGATGTTGGTCAGCTTGCGCGCCGAGATGCCGGTTTCCCGGCTCACATCCTCCGAGGTCTTGGTTTTGTCCGGGCTCGCCAATACGTTGGCCACCGACTCCAGTTGCTGCGGATCCACCTTGCCGGCGCCGGTCTTGTAGCGCTGCGCGGCGATGTCCCGGGTGCGATAGAACAACACCGCCTCGGCCGGCTGGCCATCCCGGCCGGCCCGGCCGATCTCCTGGTAATAGCCGTCCAGCGACTCGCTGACATCGGCGTGATACACAAACCGGATGTCGGGCTTGTCCACGCCCATGCCAAAAGCATTGGTGGCCACGATCACCGGCACCTCACCGCTCATGAACCGGTCCTGGATGGAGTCGCGATCCCTGGATTTCATGCCGCCGTGGTAGGCCAGCGCCTCCACGCCGCGGTCCTTGAGCTCCGCCGCCAGCGACTCGGCGTGATGATGCGTCGCCACATAGACGATGCCAGGCTTATCGGCGAAGCCCACCCGCCGCATCACCGCCTCCAGCTTCTCCGGCTCTCTGCCGAAGCTGTCCACGCGCAGAGAGATGTTGGGCCGGTCGAAGCCGCGCACAATCACCTTCGGGTTTCTCAGCCGCAATCTTTCCACAATCTCGCTCCGCACCTCGTTGGAGGCGGTCGCCGTCATGGCCAGCGTCACCGGGCGGCCAAGCGCCTCGATTGCTCCGGCCAGTTCCAGGTAATCGGGCCTGAAGTCGTGCCCCCACTGGCTGATGCAGTGGGCTTCGTCCACCGCGAACAGCCCCACCTGCGCAGCCTTCAGCCGCTCTTTGATCTCCTCGCGGTGAAATTGCTCCGGCGCCAGGAATAAGAACTCCGCGTCTCCGTCTTCAATCCGCTGCAGCTCATGGCGCTGCTCGCTCGCGCTCAGCGTCGAGTTCACCACTGCCGGATCGGCCAGGCGGCTCGCCTCGATCGACTCCGCCTGATCCTTTTGCAGCGCCAGCAGCGGCGAGACGATCACCGTGGTGCCCTTCAGCAGGCTGCCCGCAATCTGGTAGACCGCCGACTTGCCCGACCCCGTGGGAGCCACAAACACCGTATCCCGTCCTTCCAGCAAAGAACGGATCGCCTCTTCCTGGCCGGGGCGCAGGTGTTCGAAACCCAAGAGCCGCTTGGCCGCGGCGGCGATATCGTTGCCGTCAAAAGTTCTTTTCATGAATGAGCAATGGTCCCTCTCTGCCCCTCGATACGGGACCGCCGCAGAGAAGCGCATTGCGGCCCGGCCACGCTCAGGCGAGTTTTCAGTTGTGCTCGTGCTTAGAGCACCCGGCGGCGCCGTTGCCGGTGCGCTCAGCCGCTCGTCGGCCGGTCGTGGTGTTTGCAGGCAGCCAGCCGGCAGCAGCCTGCCGGGCAGCAGCCTGCCGGGCAGCCGTGTGCCGGGCATTCATGCCCTGTGGCGTTCGTTCTTTGTCGAGTGCGTGCCACCAAGCCCATTGCGGCGCAAGCCAGCCCCGAACGAGCTTGCGCAGACTGCTCAGGGTTCCTCCTCGCGGCCCATTCTCACCCTCGGTTCATCAGATGCGGAGCCCGCCTCCACAGGCTGTTCCGATACAGGACTGCACCGACAGGAAAGATTTGCCCCCCGCCTGCTTGAGAGAACCGCCTCAGCCGCGCTCGTGACGTTGTTTGTTCCTCCCATCCGCGGGTGCCGCCGCGCCGGTTTGGCGCTCATGTAGAAAAAAGGCATGAGCACCGAGCGCACCATGGCGGGCGGATGGGTCGATCGCAAGTCGATCCCCCGCGGCCCCAACGGCCGCGGACTGTGCCGCTGGTGTTCGCTGGAGGTGCCGCGCGGCCGCTACACCTTCTGCTCCGAGTTCTGCGTGCATGAGTGGAAGCTGCGCTCCCAGCCGGCCTATCTGCGCGAACAGGTGCTCCGCCGCGACCGCGGCATCTGCGCCGGCTGCGGCCTCGACACGCTTGCCGCCGAGCGCCGCCTGCGCGCCTCGCGCGGCATTCGCCGCCAGGCCCTGCTTGCCTACTGGGGGCTCAAGCGCCGCTCCCGCAAGTCGCTCTGGGACGCCGATCACATCCTGCCCGTCGCCGAGGGCGGCGGCCAGTGCGACCTCGCCAACATCCGCACCCTGTGCCTGCGCTGCCACCGCTCGGCCACGCTTGCGCTGCGCGCCCGCCGCAGCCGGCAGGCCGCGCCATCCAGCGAACAAACTCTCGATCCGCTCCGCTAAACCCACGAACCTGCGTCCAGCCATTGGCTGGCTACTGGCTTCCTCTTCATGTTTTTGCCCAGCCCGCCGATAGATCCCTCGTGGGCGGAGAGACCGCCCAGAATCCTGGAGACGAGGGACCCGGATGATGCAGGACTCCGCCCATTTTGATCGTCAGCCCTCGCTCACCACCGGGAGTTCCACCGCGTCGGCCCCCCACCCAGGCGTCGATCGCCCCATTCCGCCGGCAGTCGGGATCAGCCCCGCCTGGCGCAAGCTGTTAACGCAGGCCGAGATGGCGGCGCCTCATCTGTGGGTGGCGGCCATCGAAGGCGAGGCCGGCTCCGGCAAGCAGACCCTGGCCCGCTACCTGTTTGCGCGCTCGCCGCTGGCGGCCACCAGCTTTCAGCGCCGCGATGCCCGCGAGTGGCTGGCCACCGACGCCGATCCCGGCACCCTGGCCGGCTACACCTATCTCGACCGCGTCGACCTGCTCGCCCCGCCCGGACAAAACCTGCTGCTGGGGGTGCTGAAGGGCTTGCAGGATCGTCCTCCGGGCCGTGCCGTGGTGCTGGCCTCCGCGCAGTCCTCGCTCCGCCAGATGGCCGGCCAGGGCCTGTTTTTGCCCGACCTCGCCTTCCGCCTGACCGCGATCCGCTTCGCCGTGCCGCCGCTGCGCCAACGCCGCGAAGATATCGCCCCGCTTGCCCAGTTCCTGCTCGAGCACCTCTGCCTCCGCTACCAGCAGCGTCCCGTCACGCTCGGCCCCGGCACCCTCGCCCGCCTGCTCCAGCACAACTGGCCGGGCAACGTCCGCGAGCTCGCCTCCGTGCTCGAAGCCGCGCTCCTTGAAGCATCCCACGGCGCCATCCGCCCCGCCGACCTGGCCCTGCCCGAGCCCGGCGCATCCCCCTTCAGCTCGTCCCTGGAAGCAGCCTTCGCCGCCCGGTCTGGCCCCGCCGCCCAACCCCTCGACCTCTCTCTAGATGCCGTCATCCGCCACCACGTTCAGTACGTCCTTGACCTCAACCGCGGCAACAAACTCCGCGCCGCGCGCCAGTTGCAGATCTCCCGCTCCACGCTCTACCGCATCCTCGCCAATGAGTCCCCGCTCGCCCGCTGATTCAGCTCCGCCTCGCCTTGCGCCGCTTTCCTCCCCGCCGGTATGGTTTGAAGAGCGTGAGCCACACACCCGCAAACCAGATGAACCTTCTCGAGCGCCTCTTTGAGCAGCGCTTTCACTACGCGCCGGAGAGCGCCGTCCCCCTGCAAGGCCAGCTCGGGGGATCCGGCCGCGCCATCGTTCGCCTCAGCGGCCGCGGCGCCACCGCCATTGGTGTTCTGCATGCGGTGCGCGAAGAAAATCTCGCCTTCCTGGAGTTCTCCCGCCACTTCCGCCAGCATGGCCTGCCCGTGCCGGAGATCTACGCGCAGGACCTCGAAGCCGGCGCTTATCTCGAAGAGGATCTCGGCGATACAACGCTCTTCGAGTTCCTCGGCGCTCACCGCTCCGGCGACGCGATCGCTCCCGAGGCGGTGGAAGCCTATCGCAAGACCGTCGCTGCCCTGCCCCGCTTTCAAGTGGAGGCCGGCCGCGATCTCGATTACAGCGTCTGCTATCCCCGCGCGAGCTTCGACAGCCAGTCCATCGCCTGGGATCTCAACTACTTCAAGTACTACTTCCTGCGCCTGGCCGGCGTGCCCTTCAACGAGCAGGCGCTCGAAGACGACTTCGGCGCTCTCACCCGCTTCCTGCTGGCGGCGCCGCACGACTTCTTTCTCTACCGCGACTTCCAATCCCGCAACGTGATGCTGCGCGAGGGCGAGCCGTGGTTCGTCGACTACCAGGGAGGCCGCAAGGGCGCGCTCCAGTACGACATCGCTTCCCTGCTCTACGACGCCAAAGCCAACCTGCCGCCGAAGCTCCGCCAGGAACTGCTGGACCACTATCTCGACTGCCTGGCCGCCTACATCCCCGTCGACCGCGCCGCGTTCCTGGATCATTACTACGCCTACGTCTACGTCCGCATCCTGCAGGCGCTGGGCGCCTATGGATTCCGCGGCTTCTACGAGCGCAAGCCGCACTTCCTGGAGAGCGTGCCTTTCGCGCTCCAGAACCTGCGCTGGCTGGCCGGCCATGTGAAATTGCCCATCGCGCTGCCCGCGCTGCTCGAGGCCCTGGACCGCATCGCCGCCTCCGAGAAACTGCAATCGCTGGTCCCGTCCTCGACGCCGCTCACCGTGCGCATCTTCAGCTTCTCCTTCCATCGCGAGATGCCCCGCGACGTTTCCGGCAACGGCGGCGGATTTGTCTTCGACGCGCGCAGCCTGCCCAACCCCGGCCGCGAAGAACGCTTCCGCGCCTTCAACGGCAAAGATCAGTGCGTGATCGACTACCTGGCACCCGACCCGCGCGTCCGCCAGTATCTGGAGCACGTCTTCTCGCTGGCCGACATGAGCGTGGCGGAGTATCAGCGGCGCGGCTTTTCCAACCTGATGATCTCGTTCGGCTGCACCGGCGGCCAGCACCGCTCCGTCTACCTGGCCGAGCAACTGGCCCGGCATCTGCGCGGGCGCGCCGGCCTCCAGATCGAAGTCCGGCACATCGAACAGGAGAAGATCGGCCGATGAAGGCCATGGTCCTCGCCGCCGGCCTGGGTACGCGCCTGCGCCCGCTCACCAACGACCGGCCCAAGGCGCTGGTGACGCTCAACGGCCGTACCCTGCTGGATATCTGCCTCGAGCGGCTGCGCAGCTTCGGCATCACCGAGGCCATCGTCAACACCCACCACTTCGCCGATCTTGTCGCGGATTTTCTGGCGGCGCATCGCAACTTCGGCATGCGCATCGAAATCTCACGCGAAGAAGTGCTGCTCGACACCGGCGGCGGACTCAAGCAGGCGGCGTGGTTCTTTCTCGAAGGCGCGGAGCGCGACCAGCCCTTCCTGCTTCACAACGTGGATGTCCTCAGCAACATCGACCTCGCCCTGCTGTTGCAACAGCACCGCGAAAGCGGCGCCCTGGCCACGCTGGCCGTGCAGGAGCGCGCCACCTCCCGTTACCTGCTCTTCGATGGAGAGGGGCTGCTCTGCGGGCGGCGCGCCGGACGGGACGGTGAACCGGAGATGGCCCGTGCGGCCGATCACCCCGACGCGCTCGCCTTCTGCGGCATCCACGCGATCTCGCCGCGCCTGCTCTCGCTGCTCGAGGAAGAGGGTGAATTCCCGATTATCCCCGCCTACCTGCGCCTGGCCGCGCGCAGAGAAAAGATCGCCGCCTTTCGGGCAGACGCATGCCGCTGGCGCGACCTGGGCCGTCCGGAAAGTTTATTGGCTGCGGAGGAGGATCTGCGCGCCGGCCGGTTGTGAGCGCGGCGCGCAGGTTGTTGTGCTCTAGTTGTTTCGGTTGGCCAGGCGCTTTTCCAGAGCGCCCCTCAACCTGCGCTTGGCATGGAAGACCCGGGTCTTGACGGCTGGCACCGTCACCTGAAGCGCCTGAGCAGTCTCCTCCTGCGAGATCTGCTCCAGCGCGCACATGCGGATGGCCTGCCGGTAGATCGCCCCCAGCTTCTCGATCTCGCCGAGCAGGATGGCCTGCATCTCCGAGTGTTCGCACCAGTCTTCGGGGCTTCTCCGCCGGTCGGGCAGATCCAGCGGCGCGCTATCCTCGTCTCCGGAGGATTCGATGGAGACCAGGATGGTTCCGCGGTTTTGCCGCAGCCATTCGCGTACCGCGTTCTGCACGATGGTCTGCAGCCATGTGCTCATCTGCGCGTCCCCGCGGAACCGGGGCAGGCTCCGGAAGGCGCGCAACATGGCTTCCTGAACGATGTCTTCTGCTTCTTCCCTGCAAGGCGTAACCCGCCTCGCCAGCCGCAGAAAGTGCTCGCGGCGGCGCTCAGCGGTCTGCACAAAAGTCGCCACCCGATCGTCCCACACAGAGGGATCGGGCGCGAAGTGCGCTGAAACCGTAGTGCTTGCCATAAAGAAATGACTCCTTGGCTATGCTCTTCCCGGTGCGCGCCGCAGCAAGCGAAGTTGTCCTGAAACTTGCCACGGCCTGGATCTGCTCGACAAAGCGCAGCATCGCGGATGCAGGTATGCAGCCTTACCCAGGGCCTCAGATCCGCGGATGCAAGTGAGCTAGATCAGCACAAGGAGGAGGAAGGAGGAGCACGGAGCTGCGCGCCGGAATGGAAGAACGCAAGCGCAGCGGCAGGAGGAACAGCGGGAACGAAGGCCGACCAGATGGAAACCAGGTCCGGCAGTTGCGCGGTGGCCAGCATCGACGTGGAATGCCAGTGCTGGTCACGGAGAAACTGCCGCTCCGCGGTGATGCGGAATTCAACGGAGTACCCGTTGCGATGCTCGATCCACAGCTTCGCGGCCGGAATTTCGTCTTGGGAATCGGGAGCGGTGAAGTAGAGCGAAAGCTTGTAGCCATAGCCCCAGATCACCACCGCCAGCGCCAGAGCGATGAACCCCAGCGCGGTGGGCCGGAAGGTCTGCCTCCACCTGGAAAATACGGACGCAGCTTCCTCCAGCGGGTGGGCAGAGATCGCCCTCGCTTCCGGATTCCTGGCCGTACTTGATTTCCAGGCGAGCATTATTGGTCGTACTCTTTGGGGATACTGTGAGCCGAGTATACCCGATTTCCTTCCTCTTTGAAAGAAAAGGTCGCCGATGCGAGCGGCGCAACCCGCTCCCATCCCGATTCCTGCTGAGTCCCAATTGATAGACGCGCCGATCTCGCAGAGGGAATCATCTGTTCTGCGGAACACCGCGATCAGGCTCCGGCTTTTCTCTCGATCTTCGCCCAGCTATCCTTCAGCGCCAGCGTCCGGTTGAACACCAGCTTACCGGGTTTCGCGTCCGGGTCAAGGCAGAAGTACCCCACGCGCTCAAATTGGTAACGCTCCTCCACCCTGGCCCCGCCCAGCGAGGGCTCCAGCCTGGCGTCCGCGATTTTCTCCAGCGAGTTGGAATTCAGATTGTCGAGGAAGCTGCCGCCCTCCGGATGATCGTTGGGGTCGGGTTTGGTGAAGAGTTTGTCATACAGCCGGATCTCCGCAGTAAGCGCATGCTTCACCGAGACCCAGTGAATGGTGGACTTCACCTTGCGCCCGTCGGGCGAGTTGCCGCCGCGGCTGGCCGGGTCGTAGGTGCAATGCACCTCGATGACATTGCCGTCATCATCCTTCACCACGCTCTGCGCGGTGATGAAGTAGGCATTGCGCAGCCGCACCTCCTTGCCCGGCGACAGACGGTAGTACTTGGGCGGCGGCACTTCGCGGAAGTCATCCTGTTCGATGTAGATCTCGCGCGCAAAGGGCACCTGGCGCCCGCCGGCGGCCGGATCCTCGGGATTGTTGGCCACCTCGACCATCTCTTCCTGGCCCTCGGGGTAATTGTCGATGATCACCTTGAGCGGCCGCAGCACCGCCATCGCGCGCCGCGCGCGCCGGTTCAGGTCGTCGCGCTGGAAGTGCTCCAGCATCTCAAAATCCACGATGCCGTTGGTGCGCGAGGCGCCCACCGACCCCACAAAGGCGCGGATCGCCTCCGGCGTGAAACCGCGGCGGCGGAAGCCGCTGAGCGTAGGCATGCGCGGATCGTCCCAGCCGCTGACCCGCTTCTCCTGCACCAGTTGCAGCAGCTTGCGTTTCGAAAGCAGCGTGTAGGTCAGGTTCAGCCGGTCGAACTCGATCTGCTGCGACGGGAAGATCCCGAGCTGCTCGATATACCAGCGGTAGATGGGCTGATGGTCGGCGAACTCCAGCGTGCACATGGAGTGCGTGACGTTCTCGATCGAATCGGACTGCCCGTGCGCGTAGTCGTACATCGGGTAGATGCACCACTCGTCGCCGGTGCGGTGATGCGTGGCATGCAGGATGCGATACATCACCGGATCGCGCATGTTCAGGTTGGGCGAGGCCATGTCGATCTTGGCGCGCAGCACGCGGCTGCCATCGGGAAACTCGCCGGCCTTCATGCGCTGGAACAGGTCGAGGTTCTCCTCAACCGTCCGGTTGCGGAACGGACTGTCCTTGCCCGGCTCGGTCAGCGTGCCGCGGTAGTGGCGAATCTGGTCGGCGGTCAGATCGTCCACATACGCCTTGCCGGCCTTGATCAACTGGATCGCCCACTCGTAGAGCTGCCCGAAGTAATCGGAGGCATAGCACAGCCGGTCCCACTCAAAGCCCAGCCAGCGCACGTCGGCCATGATCGAATCGACGTACTCCTGCTCTTCCTTCTCGGGATTGGTGTCGTCGAAGCGCAGATTGGTCTTGCCGCCAAACTCGTCAGCGAGTCCAAAGTCGAGGCAGATGGCTTTGGCATGGCCGATGTGCAGATAGCCGTTGGGCTCGGGAGGAAAGCGCGTCTGAATAACGGCGTCGCCGTACTTTTTGGTCTGCACGTCCCCGGCGATGATGTCGTGCAGAAAGTTGGAGGGAGTGCGGACGTCGGTCGATTCCGGATTCTGATTTGTATTCATTGCAGCGATTCCTCATTGGCCCCACAAGTGTCCGATTCGGCGAGTCCATGCGCGCCGGAGGCGCAACGTTGGCTAGCCCCGCGCTTCAGCGTGGGGAAACAAGACGCAGTATTTCGCCCTTGAGTCCCGGAGGGACGGTGCAGACAATATCTCTCAAAGCCTGTCCCCTAGCTTCTCCACCGCCCGCCCGATCCGTTCCAGGCAGGTTTCCCGCCCCAGCACCACCAGTGTCTCAAACAGCGGCGGCGCATTCTTGCGCCCGCACACGGCCACCCGAATCGGCTGAAACATCGGGCCGGCCTTCAGGCCCAGCGCGGCCGCCGCCTCGCGCAGCCCCTTATCCAGCGAGTCGTGATCGAACGGCGTAGCTGCCAGCACTTCCTGCGCCTTTTCGAGCACCCGCCGCGCCAGCGCCGCATCCCCCTTCTGCGGAATGAGCTCCGCCGGATCGTATGGCGTCAGTTCCGCAACAAAGAAAAAGTCCGCAGCGCTCACCGCTTCGCTCAGCAGCTTGATGCGTTCCCGGATGAGGGGCGTAACCGCGGCCACCTTCTCCGGCGCGGCCTGGAACCCCGCCTGCTTCAAGAACGGCTCGATGCAACGCGCCAGTTCTTCCACCGGCAGCGCGCGAAGGTGTTCCGCGTTGAGCCACACCGCCTTGGAATCGAAAGGATCGTCTTCCTTGAAGTTCACTACTGCGTTCGCGCGGTTGACGCCGTCCAGGCTGAACAGGTCGCGAATCTCCTCGATGCTCATGAACTCGCGATCGTTCTTCGGGGACCAGCCCAGCAGGCACAGAAAATTGATGAAGGCTTGCGGCAGAAAACCGGCATCGCGATAGGTGGTCACGCTGACCACCGGCCCGTGCTTGCGCTTTGACAGCTTGGCGCCATCGGGCGCCACCAGCAGCGGCAGGTGCGCAAACTGCGGCGCCGCGGCGTCCAGCCCCTCGAAGATGAGCAGGTGCTTGAAGGTGTTGGTCAGGTGATCCTGGCCGCGAATGATGTGGGTGATGCGCAGATCGGCATCGTCGAAGCAGGAGGCCAGGTGGTAGGTCGGCATGCCATCCGAGCGCAGCAGCGCGAAGTCCTCGACCTCGTCGGCCACCTTCGACTGCGGGCCATAGACACCGTCTTGAAAGCTCAAGATGCGGCCTTGGCCGCGGGGCACGCGATAGCGCAGCGCAAACGGCTCGCCGGCGGCGGCGCGGCGGTCGCTCTCCTCGCGCGACATCTCGCGCATGCCGGGATTGCACAACCAGGCTCCCTCACGGGAGGCTGCTCCCTCACGGGAGGTTGCTCCCTGCGTTCCCGACTGCGTGTCTTCGCCCGCGTGCGCCGGCGTAAAGTCGCGGTAAGCCAAGCCCCGGGCAAAGATGGCCTCGGCCGCCTGGCGGTGCAGGTCCAGCCGCTCCGACTGCTTGTACTCCTCGTCCCAGTCGAGCCCCAGCCAGCGCAGCCCTTCGAAGATGGACCGCACGCTGGCCTCGGTGTTGCGCTCCACGTCGGTATCGTCCAGGCGCAGCACCATAGTGCCGTGATGGTGGCGGGCAAACAGCCAGTTGAAGATGAAGGTGCGTGCGCTGCCCACGTGCAGAAAGCCGGTCGGCGAGGGGGCAAAGCGTACGCGCGGAGACAGGGCGGAAGGCGTCGAATCGGGCATCGTTCTACCTTCGATTCTAGCGCCTGGGGCGTAACGCGATCTCGGGCTTTGAGCGGGGGATCGCTCTGCGCGGCCCATCCTGCGCGAGCTGCGCGCGCAGGATGGGAAAAGTGGGTCACGCCCGGTTCAGCACAAACGGCTTCTGATTGACGGTCACGTTCTTCACCGTCACATCGATGCCCTGATCTACTTTGAGATCCGGGTTCTTCAGTTGCACGTCGATGTTCTTGAGCGTGAAGCCGCTCAAGCTGGTCTGGCCGGGAGTTCCCTCGATTACGCCAAACGAACCGAAGCTTCCCTTGATCCCGTTCACCGTCACATTGCGCACCGTCGACTTCGGCGGCGTCTGGCCCTTCAGGTCGAAGTACTGCTTCCAGGGCCGCACTTCGAAGATCGGCCCCTCCCCCTCCACCGTGATGTTCCGGTAATGAATTTCCTCGTAGAGCTGCGGCGTATCCGGGCGCAGCTTGAGATGCACCACCGGCACCCGGCCCTGCACCTTGCAGTTCTCCACCACCACATCGCGAACGATCGTGGCCTCGCTGCCCAGCGTCGCAACCCCGCCGCCCCGCAGATAGGTGTTGTTTTGGATGCGGATGTGCTCGACCGGCGGGCTGTCGTGGTCGTTCATCGCAAACGGTCCCTTGGAGCCCTTCAGGCAAACGCAGTCGTCGTCCACGCGGTAGGTGCAGCCGCGAATCGTCACATGCTGGCAGCTGTCGATGTCCGTCCCGTCGGTGCTCGGGCAGCGCACCCCGTCCGGCACCTCGAAGCGCACATTCTCCACCAGCACCTGCTGGCAGCGGTAGAGATGCAGGTTCCAGAACCCCGAGTCCTTGAAGGTGATGCCCGAGATCTGCACGCCTCGCGAGTTCTCGATGAACGCCAGTCGCGGCCGCGGCACGTCCAGGTTGGTCGTCCGGCGGTCCGCATGGTAACGCGTCCAGAAGGCCTGCCAGAAGGGCGCTCCGCTGCCGTCCAATGTGCCCTCTCCGCCAATGCGCAGCTGATCGCAACCGTCAGCGTTGATCAGCGCAGGCAGCCACTGCTGAAAGTGGCCTTCGATGCGCGTCCGCCGCATCGGATAGTCGCGCACATCCGTCGAGCCTTTGAGCACCCCTCCTTTTTCCAGGCGGAGATGCACTCCCGGCTTCAGAAAGAGGGCCCCCGAGAGAAACGTCCCCGCGGGAATCATCAGCGTGCCGCCGCCCTGCGCCGCAAGGCGATCGATGGCCGCCTGGAGCTTCCCGGTGTTCAACGTCTTGCCGTCCCCCACTGCGCCTGCCTGGCTGGCGGAAAGCTGCCGCCCGGCGTGCGCACCCTGCCCCACCGCCTGACACATGGGAGCAAGCACCACACCCGCGGCGCTCCCGCTCGCCAGTCTGAGAAATGTTCGCCGGCTGCTCTGCTGATCCAAGTCCTTCAAATCGTGCCCCCTCGGAGAGTGCTTGAAATTGATTGCCATTCGAAACGCAACCCTCAACTTGAGCAGTCTACCCGATTCGCGCCAGCCTGGGTTGCACTCGCCTTCCCCGGGCTCCCATCCGATATGCAGTGCGCCCCCTGCTCCCAACGCACGAAGGGCAGCCCGGCCGGGCTGCCCTTCGTACTTCTTGCGAACCTGCTGACTCGCTTCTTACGGCAGGTAGTAGCGGAACGAGGTGAACACCATGTTGTCGCCACCGTAAGCGCCGCCGCCGAGGTTGGTTGCCCCGCCGTTGCCGGACCACAGATCGCGGCGAATGTAGCTATATTGCAGGCCCTGGCGCAGCCGGCCCTTCGGTCCGCTGTAGATGTCGTACCAGTAGCCCGAGGTGAACTCCTGCACGTCCTTGTTGTTGGCGGTGCAGTGCGCGGGAGTGACCTGCGCGCCGCCCGTAGCCCCGGCGTACGCCGCAGTGGTGGGCTCGGTGGTGCAGCCCGACATGTCGGCGGTGTAGGTGCCGTAGCCCACTTCCTTGCCGTTCGCCATCGTCCAGTCGCGGCCGATGTAATCGCCGCCGTAGTCGATGTAGATCATCAGCCGCTTGATCGGGTCGAGTTCCACACCGCCCAGGCTGGAGAAGCCGTGCAGCGGCGAAAGCGAGCCGTCGGGACGGACAGTGACATCGGCGATGGTCGACGACCCGTAGCGGCCCACGCCCTCGCCATACAGCCCCTTCATGTAGACGAAAGCCTTGCGGTTACTCACGATCGGCCCGCGGAAGCCGCCGCCTACGCCGCCTCCCCACACCACCTTGTTGTAAGGCGAGCCCGTGGTCGGATAGATGCGATCGCGGAACGAGCGGCCCAGGCCGAACAGCTCCCAGTGGCCCCAGCCCGGCTCCATCGCGAGTTTGGCAACGAAATCGGGCGTGTAGTTGAAGGAGTAGTTGGCCGTGGGGTTATAGAGGCCGCCGCCGGAGCCGGTGGAACCGAACATGAAGTTGGCGGGCAGGTTCTGCCCCGCCGGGTTCAGCGTCTGCGCGTTCTCCACCGAAACGCCCATGAAGTAGCGGTTGTTGATCGACTTGGTCACGCGGAAGCTGTACTGCCGGGTCCACACGAAGCCGGCTTCGTACTGCGGGTCGATGGTGGCCGGCAGAATCTCGGTGCCACGCTTCAGTCCTTGCGTGGTCTCCGCCACCAGCGACCAGCCCTGGCCGCCGGAGAAGTCCCAGCCGTTGCTCAGCGCCGCGTCCGCCCACAACTGCCGCTGGCGCACCACGTAGCTGTTCGACTGGTTGTTGTTGGACGTGATGCCGGTGCCCAGCCAGTCCATCTCGTAGTAGCCGGTCAGCACCGCGCTGCCCAGCTTTCCAGTCGCCCGCAGCGCGATACGCGACTGGCGGCCGGTGCCGCTAAACTCGGAGAACTGATAAGCCTGCGAATTCTGCAACGGAACGCCGGTGAACGCGGTGTTCAGGCCGCCGCCCGTGGCGCCGCTGCGCCAATCGGTTTCGGCCGCCAGGAAGCTGCCCGCCGGCGAGATGGTGATGCCCTTGTAGTGGATCCCTTCCGGACTGTTCACTTCCTTCTTGATCTTCGAAGTCTCGTCCGAGAGGGTCGACGCCAGCGATGCCTGCGTGCCCTTCATATCCGACACCGAGGACTGCAGCGCGGAGACCGACTGCTTGTTCTCCGTCACCGCCTGCTGCTGCTCGTCGGCTGCCTGCTGCGCCTTCTGCGCCGCCGTCTGCGCCTGGCTGGCGGTGTCCTGGGCCTGCTTCAGTTGCTGGTCCTTCTGCTGCAACTCGGTCTTCAGGCTGTCGATCTCGGTCTGCAACTGCATGCGCAGTGCGTCGATCTGGTCTTGCACCGAGGGTTGGGCAGGCTTCTGGCTTTTGCGGGCCGTGTGTTTCTTCTGAGCAGCAACGCTATCGCCGCTCTGCGCGTACGAGACAACAACACTGGCCGCCAACAGGGTTGCTGCAGCCGCCTTCCATCGAAAGTTCATTAGGCCTCTCTCTTTGCGTTGGGAAGAATCTTGGATCTGGGTTGCCGATCCGCCGCCACGCGGCGTCCGGAACTTGTCGAACAGCGATGCATGATTCAGGTCCATATCAGGTGCGGAGACTCCGAGCGCGCATTCCGAAGCATTCGGATATCACGGCTTTGTTCCGCATCCAGAGTTGCAAAGAATTGTGAATACATGACGAATTCACGCATTTTTCACAATTGGCGTCAGGCTCAAACAACGCGATTTTTGGCGGGCGAAAGGCGTCCCATGGGGAGCAGCGACAGCCCTCCGCAGCCCTGTACGCAGAGAAAATTCAGCAGAATCATCTGCGCGCAGCCCCGCAGGGCGTCGGCAAGTTTGCCGGAAAGACGGAACGGCACGTCTACCGCTCCAGGGACGCGCCTACCGCCCGGCGCCTTCGTGACCCGCGCTCAGCAGATTGGCCAGAATCCGATACGACCCCGGCACCAGCTCCGGCAGTTGCCGGTAGAGCGCATAGGCAATGTAGATGTACGTGCCCTTGCCCGGATGCGCCACCAGCCAGCCGCCGCGCTGCGGCGACTGCCCCGGATCGGCGGTCTCGGTCAGCGCCGTGTACCCCGGCGCCCAGGTGTCCAGGAACGAGTGGCCTCGCTCCTCGTACCACCCATTGAAGTCGGCGCTGGTGATCTGGTTTGGCCAGTTCAGCACCTTGCTCGAAGCATCCAGAATCTTCACCGGATCGTTCTCCTGGATCACCCGCTCCGGAATCCGTCCCATCGCCAGCGGCAGCGGCGCCGGGAAGTTCGCGCTCTGGTACTGCACCACCAGCGTGCCGCCCTGCTGCACAAACTCATTCAGCCGCGGCTGCACCATCGCCAGCACCGGCCGCGACGAGTAGGCGCGAATCCCGATCACAATCGTGTTCCACTGCGACAAGTCCGCCGTTTGGAGCTCTGCGTCCGTCAGCAGGTGCGGCGTCACGCCCCGTTGCTCGATCGCGTCCGGCACCGTGTCGCCGGTTCCCATCACGTAGCCCACCCGCAGCCCCGGCGTCACCGTCACGTCCACCTTGCGCGTGCGCAGCACCGCCGGCTTGAACTGGTTATAGGGCAGCAGCCCCGCATAGCTCACGTTGCGCCAGCCAGTGGCGTAATTCTGGCCGTTCACCTGGGCCACGGCATCGATCGAATAAGCTCCCACGCCCGCATGGGCCGGCTTCACCAGAAAGTCCAGCGGCGCCGTATCGCCCGCGCTGCTGCGTGCAAACTGCGCCTGCTCCGGTGTCGCCGTCCACCCCTGCGGCAGCTTCAGCGTCACCGTGCCCTGCGCCGCCTGCTGGGTCTGCACCGTCACGTGCACCGGCAGCGGCGAGCCGTCCAGGGGCAGCAGCCGCGCCTCCGGCTGCACGCTCACTCCCACCTTCGGCGTCACCACCAGCGGCGCATAGATGCCCCCAGGCCCGGTTTCGCGCTGCAACGTCTGCACCACGCCGCCGATGCGGATCGGCAGCCCCTCGAAGCTGAACTCCACCCACGCATCCAGCGGCCAGGGCATGAACGGCCGCAGCCTCCACGCCGCGTTCGAGATGTCATAGTATGGCTGCTCGCTGTTCGGCCGCGTGAAGTACGGCTTGGTGGACTGCGCACTCTCCGGCGTCTGCACATCGAAGATGCGATCCGCTACCCGCGCATTCTCCGGCAGCACGCCTTCCTCGGCCTTCGCCTGCCACGGCGATCCGCTGTGGCTCGCCAGCCAGATATTGTCGATCTGCGCGGCCGTTCCCGCCTGCGCTATGTGCGCCTGTACCTTGAAGCTTTCACCCGGCGTCACCGCCCGCGGCGTCTCGCCGACCCCCTCGCCGCGCGGGCCCATGCCCTGTCCCGGTTCGCCCTTGGTGCGGAACGCCATCACGTCGAGCCCCAGCAGTTCCTTGAACGCCGTCTGAAACTCATTGATCTTCGCGCCCAGTTCGAATTCCAGGTCCGACTTCGCCTCCGCCTTTAGATCGCTCTTCTCCACCTGCGCATACAGGTCTAGCGTCTCGCGGTAGAGGGGCGCCAGCGCCTTCGCGCCGTTCACGCCGCCCTGCTCGCGGCAGTCGCTCTCCACATTCCGCAATCCGCTGTCGATCTGCCCCAGGCCGCTGGTGAGCCATGCCGGCGGATTCTTCCCCGCCAGCCGCGCCAGTCCCGCCACAGTGGTGTCGATCTTCACCTGCGCGTTGTCGAACAGGCTTCGATCGCCGCTGCCCGCGCTCACCCCCGGGGCCACGCCCCACAGGTGGAACGAGGACTCCGCCGGGCCGTCCAGCGTGGGGTTCGCGCCGCCGTTCTGCGACTTCTGCATGCCCCAGCCCTGGCGCGCAATCTGCACATAGGTCCGGCCCAGCACCGGGTCCCACGTTCCCACCGGCACCGTTACGTCGGTCGAGAGCGGCCCATTTGTCCACTGCCCGGTCAAATAGTTATGGAAGCGCGCCGGCGCCCAGTGCCCCGTTGCATAGTCGAAGATGCCCCGCGCTGTGACCCGCGCAAACGGAATGCGCGAGTACACCGCCAGCGCCTGCCACGGCTCCAGACCGGCCTTCAACTGGTCGGGAAAGACCTTGGGATCGGCCGCCGCCTTGAACGCCTCCTGCGCGATCTCGCCGGAGACCTGGTGCTGTCCGTGCCCGTCGGAAACACCACCCACAAATGTGGCGACGATAATCTCCGGCCGCGTCTTGCGGATGGCCAGCACCGTGTCGTACAGCACCCGGTCGTGGCCCCATTGCGACATCGACTCTTCCTTGGTCTTCGAGAAGCCGAAGTCCGCCTCGGTTCCAAAGAGCTGCGAGACGCCATAGTATTCGTCAGCCTTCAGCAGTTCTTCGGTGCGGATCAGGCCCAGAGCGTCGTTCTGCTCCGCCGACATCGCGTTCTGCCCGCCCTCGCCGCGCGTCAGCGTAAACAGCGTGGCCCGCGCCCCCAGGCCGCGCGATAGATAGGTGAGCAGTCCTCCGTCCTCATCATCCGGGTGCGCCACAATGTAGAGCACACTGGCCGTCGTGTTCAGTTGCTTGAGCGCGCGCACCAGTTCCGCCTGCCCACGATCCTCAGGCAGCGGCTGCGCGTACATCGAGGGCTGCGGCAGCGGCACCGCATGCAGCTCCGCAACCGCCTTCGCATCCGCCTGCGCCCGCACACCCACAGCACCGCTCGCGGCAAGCAGTCCCGCCATCGCCGCACATACCGCCAGAAATTGAGATCGTGAGGAAAGAAGAGAGGACATTTCATCGCCAGTGTACAATCCTGGGAGCGCCTTGCCACCCATGATTTTCCCTGCACAAAACCCATCGGGCGAAGCACTTCAGCGTCGCATCGGGCTCCGCCCGGCGGTGCTCTTCAACATGCTGGAGATGATCGGCGTGGGCCCGTTCATCACCCTGCCGCTCATCATCGCCGCGGCTGGCGCGCGGCTCTCCGTATGGGCCTGGGTGCTGGGCGGTCTCATGGCGGTAGCCGACGGCCTGGTCTGGGCCGAACTCGGCGCCATGTTCCCCCGCGCCGGCGGCAGCTACGCCTTTCTGCGCGAGATCTACGGACCCGAGCGCGCCGGCAACTGGCTCAGCTTTCTCTTCGTCTGGCAACTGAGCTTTTCCGCCCCGCTCTCCATCGCCTCCGGCTGCATCGGACTGGCCAGCTTCCTGGCCTACTTCTTCCCTGCCCTGCTGGGCGCGCCGCTGCACGCGCTGCCTGCGCTGCACTACACCAGCTTCGCTGCCGCCGCGGCCTGCCTGCTGGTGACCGCGCTGCTCTACCGCAACATCAGCTCCATCACCCGCACTGCCTGGGTGCTCTTCGGCGGTGTGATGTGCGCGCTTATCGGCGCCATCGCCTCCGGCTTCACCAACGCCGCGGCCACCGGCGGATGGCATCTGCCCACTCACCCCGCGGCCAGCGGCGCCCTGGCGCTCGCCGGGCTCGGTCATGCCACCCTCATCGCCACCTACGATTACTGGGGCTACTACAACATCTGCTTCCTGGGCGGAGAAGTCCGCCAGCCCGAGCGCACCATACCCCGCGCCATCCTTATCTCCGTGGTCGCCGTTGCCGGCTTCTATATCCTGCTGAACCTCGCCGCCCTGCCCTCTCTGCCCAGCGCCGCCACGCACGCCGCGCAAAGCGATTCCGTGCGCGTGCAGCTGGTGGCCGACATCGCCCGCTCCGCCTTCGGCCGCTGGGCCGGCTACACCATCGCCGCGCTGATCATGTGGACCGCCTTCTCCAGCGTCTTCTCGCTGCTGCTCGGCTACTCCCGCGTCCCCTATGCCGCGGCTCGCGACGGCAACTACTTCCACTTCCTCGCCGCACTCCATCCCCGGCACGGCATTCCGCACCGCTCGCTGGTGGCGCTGGGCCTGGTCTCCGCCGTCTTCTGCTTCTTCTCGCTTGCGGAAGTCATCACCATGCTGGTGATCGTGCGCATCCTCCTGCAGTTCTTCCTGCAACAGTTCGGCGTAATCCTCCTGCGCGCGCGCCGTCCCGACCTGCCCCGCCCGTTCAGGATTCCGCTCTATCCGCTGCCCCCGCTGGTGGCGATCGCAGGATTCATCTTCATCCTGATCGAACGGCCCAATGCGATGCTCGGCATCGGCGGAGCGGCACTGATCGCCGTTACCGGCACCGCGCTCTATCTCTTCCGCGCGCGGCGTCTGAAGCAATGGCCCTTCGCACCATATCGCACCAGAACCTGAACTCACAGATGTGATTTTTGAATTTCCCTTGGCCTCTTGTCCGGCCCAGGCAGCGAAAATCTGTTCGCGCGAGCGGAAACAGCTCCCCGACGGAACGCATGAGCGGCAACAGCTCCCGGAGGGAGCGCTCGAAATTAGCCCAGGACAAGGTCGCGCCCAGCGCGGCCGCAGTCCTGGGAAACCCCACAATCGCGTCGTAAGCCCCGGAGGGGCGACGCAACCCCGCCACGAAC